>NZ_CP107036.1:5150618-5501237 GCF_029542085.1 Sphingobacterium sp. ML3W
CCCCTTGGTTTACAGTCTACAGTGACGGCGGGTATTGTCAGTGCAACAGGTCGCGATATTGGTATCTTAAGAGAGGGGCAACAGCAACGCGGTAATCCTTTTGGAGGTGGTGCGGAGCAACCACTTGCGAGCTCGGCTATCGAATCTTTTATACAGACAGATGCCGTTATCAACAAAGGGAACAGTGGAGGAGCGTTAACAAATGCTTCGGGCGAATTAATAGGTATCAACTCAGCGATTGCGTCACCAACTGGAGTGTATGCCGGTTACGGATTTGCGATTCCGGTTAATTTGGTGAAAAAAATTGCGGATGATTTTGTTGAATTTGGTAATGTAAAACGTGGTTATATTGGTGTTAGTTATGTGCCTATAACCTCAGAATTGGCCAAAGAAAAAGGTATTACAGAGATTAATGGTTTATATGTGGAGGATGCGGTCACTGGTGGAGCCGCTGAAGCTGCAGGTATTAAAAAAGGGGACATCTTAACGAAGGTCAATGGTAAGGTGATTACGGGTTCCCCTGTACTAAGTGAAACTATCGGTCGCTTACGTCCGGGTGATAAAGTGAATATTACCTACAAGCGTGAGGGTAAGGAAAAACAAGTTTCCTTGACATTGAAAGGTGAAGAATCGCTTAAATCAGCTTCTGGTGCGAGTGGAAAAGCTTCGAAAAGCGCAACTGAAATCTACAACAAATTAGGAGCAAGCTTTATTCCTGCCTCTGCAGCGAAGAAAAAAGAATTGGGTGTAAACTCCGGTGTTGTGGTGACACAAGTAAACCGCGGTGGTATATTTGATTACTTCGGTGTCGAAAGAGGTTTAGTAATTACAGAAATTAATGGAAAAGCTGTCAATAGTGTTGATGATGTAGAATCTGCATTGGGTGCCACTCAGCGTAATATTGTACGCTTAAAAGGTGTGTCTCCGCAAGGTGGTGCAGTTCAACTCAGCTTCCCAGTAGAATATTAAAAATTGAATTAAGAATTGGTTGATTAATATAGTTTAGGTGGTTCTAACCGTAAGGTTAGGCCACCTTTTTTATTAGAGGGTATCGTTTGTCTTAGGGCCCAGCAAGATCTTTAAATATTTGATGCATTTGTCACGGGAAAATACTGCCCACAAGGATATGGTCACGGAGATTTTGGTACATGATATCATCGCCTATTGTGCGCACTGTCATAAACCTTTGTGTGAATGCTTGAATGCATGAAAATTTAATTGAAAATACCAGGATCTTGGGAATCGTCCGGATGCTCCGATTGTAACCGGAAAGTACGATTTCATCAGGGTTGTTTCTTTAATAGTTTAAGTTTAGTTATTTTGTGCAATAATGTTGAGAGAAACTGGTCCCGCTTGGAAAAATGAGCTGGAACATGTTTATGATTTATAGTTACATATGTATGCTCATGGAAGTTTAAAGGGCTTTTCGGCGGGCAATTAAAATGCGATCTGTCCGAACGTTGATAGCAATGGAGATATTCCTTATCTATTGCTCTTTATGGTTACATAGCTTTTAAAAAAAGTATTTCGATGAAAATTTTAATGGTCTGTTTGGGAAATATCTGTCGTTCGCCATTGGCACATGGGATATTGAAGCAAAAAGTAAAAGATAAACAATTAAACTGGGTTGTAGAATCTGCAGGCACAGGTGACTGGCATATTGGTGAGGCGCCCGACCGAAGGGCAATTGCGATTGCAAAGAAATATGGGGTCGATATCTCCGGACAACGGGCAAGACACTTCCATCCTGCATTTTTTAATGAATATGATCTTATTTTTGTCATGGACCGTCAGAATTTTGCGGATGTCTGTGCACAGGCGGAAAACAAAGATGATTTGGAGAAGGTACAATTGTTTTTAGATGATGATATCGTTCCTGATCCGTATTTTGATGACAATTTGTTTGACCCCGTTTTTCAGATGATTGACAAGCGTTGTACGGAGGTGATCGCAAAGGTATCCCTATCCTCGTAAATGACATTGATATTATCTGAATATCGTGAATTAATTCCTAATTTTCGATGGTCAAAAATTCCAAAGGAGAGGAAGGCTTTGGAGATCTCGGTGAATAATGTTTAAAAAAAGGATAATAAGATAAGCAACACAGGTGAACTTGTCTTTTTTGTTTAAAGAAAAAAAATGAAAGCAGCAGAAGTAAACAAGAAGTGGAGCACCTTGCAGGGTGAAATAGCTTCTTTATTTGATATGGAAAAACCTGACATCAAGGTGTGTTTATTCCTTATTGGTGTGCAGGAATTGGGGAAAGGTCCACAGACTTTCTCAAAGCGACAAAAAGAGGAGTTGATGCATATCGCAACATGTCGTTTGTTCAGTGCAATGGGATTCTATACCCTAAAGGGGCTGGATGAAGAAGGATGGCCGCACTGGGAACTAATAAAACCCATTCCTAACTACACCTTATTGGAGCAGGAACTTATTATGAAGTCCTTGATTATTGATTATTTTGAAGAGTTAAACGTCATCTAAAGTATGAGATTTTTAAAAGTTTGTTTAGTAACAGTATTTTGTTTTTTGCAGATAATGGCATTTGCAGCTAAACCGGAGTATAAATATGTTCAGATTGTTACCGACAAGGGAACCTGTATATTACGCTTGTATAATGCAACAGCAAAATATCGGGATAACTTTGTGAAATTAGCAAAAAGCAAATATTATGATGCTACCCTGTTCCATCGGGTTATTCAGAATTTTATGATACAGGGTGGTGACCCAGATTCAAGAAACGCGGTTGGTGGAGCTCAGCTAGGCAATGGAGGTCCCGGTTATACCATTCCTTCGGAAATCCAGGATGGACTATTCCACAAGAAGGGGACAATAGGTGCCGCCCGGGACAATAATCCTGCGAAAGCATCTTCTGGCTCTCAATTCTACCTTGTTCAGGGCAAAGTATTCACCCCCGAAGATCTCAGCCGCTTAGAACAGACACGGATGAACGGCAAGAAATTTTCTGAAGCGCAACGTCAGGCCTATACAACAGTAGGTGGAGCTCCACATCTAGACTGGAACTATACGGTATTTGGTGAATTGGTTCAGGGAATAGAAATTATCGACCAGATTGCGGCGGTGAAGACCGACAAACATGATCGGCCGGAAGTAGATCAAAAAATGAGCATGCACGTGTTGACCAGGCGTGAAGCACTTAATCTGGAACGTGAGCTGAAAGGGCTGAAGCCTCAAACAGGTTTCTTTACCAAGATAGGTGATTTATTCTCATCTAAAGATTATTAAAAGGTGTAAAGTTTCAAATCTAATATCTCAATACTCATATCTAAACAAATGAAAATAGTAACCTATAATGTGAATGGTTTGCGGGCCGCTTTAAAGAAAGATTGGTTAGGCTGGTTGAAAAATGTGAATGCAGATATCATATGTCTTCAAGAGATTAAAGCCACTCCTGATCAAATTCCGGAAGTTGCCTTGCTGGAAGAAATGGGTTATGAGCATTACTGGTATCCGGCACAGAAAAAGGGGTATAGTGGAGTGGCCATCTTCAGCAAAATTACTCCTACACATGTCGAATATGGTTGTGGTCATGAAGACTATGATTTTGAAGGGCGTATCATTCGTGCTGATTTTGATAAAGTGTCGGTGATGAGTACTTATTTCCCTTCCGGAACAACAGGAGATGTTCGGCAGGATTTTAAATATCGTTTTTTGGATGATTTCCAGTTATATAGCAATAAGTTGTTGATTGAAAAACCTAATTTGGTTGTATGTGGTGACTATAATATCTGTCATCGCGCTATTGATATCCATAATCCTAAATCGAATGCAAACTCTTCGGGATTTCTGCCGGAAGAACGCGAATGGATGGAAAACTTTATCAACTCGGGATACATTGACTCTTTCCGTCATTTGAATTCAGAACCGCATAACTATACTTGGTGGAGCTATCGTGCCGGTGCACGTACCCGAAATCTGGGTTGGCGTATCGATTATAATATGGTGTCAAAACCGTTAGAGACGCAGATCAGATCTTCACAGATTTTAGCAAATGCGGTTCATTCGGACCATTGTCCGGTTCTGTTAGAACTGGATGTGTAGATAAGAGTGATCTCGTGAAAAAATATGCTGTCTAAAAAATAAAAGAGAAACCCCTAAGTATTGGATATTTGAAAATCGGTGGCAGGGGATATGAATGAATTTAAAGAAAAACAGGGGTATCCGAACATTTTTGGATACCCCTGTTTTTATGGAAATGGTATGTTGATCAATCCATTTAAATGCAGTTCGACTGTTTAGTCGATCCGGTGTCTCAATAGCTGTTATATTTAAACCCGACTATGGATGATGGAGAGTTGTTGCGCAACCTTCTCCGCAATCGTCAGAAATGATTTTGTTACAGGATCTTCTTGATCTATTGCGACAGGGAAACCATTGTCTCCAGCATCAGAAATCCCTTTAAGCAATGGTATTTCACCAAGGAATGGTACTTTATATTCTTCGGCTAAACGTTTTCCACCATCTTTGCCAAAGATATAATATTTGTTATCAGGCAGTTCTGCCGGTGTAAAATAAGCCATGTTTTCAACAACTCCCAAGAGTGGAATATTGATACTGTCCATTAAAAACATGCCGATTCCTTTGACAGCATCGGCTAGCGCTACCTGCTGCGGTGTGGTGACAATAACTGCTCCGGCGATTGGAAAAGTCTGTGATACCGTGATATGGATGTCACCGGTTCCCGGTGGCATATCGACAACAAGATAATCCAGTTCACCCCAATTGGCATCATTAAAAAGTTGTTTGATGGCCGAGGTGGTCATAGGACCACGCCATGGAATAGGTTGATTAGGATCCGTAAAAAAACCTATTGAAAGTAATTTTAGACCAAATTTTTCAAGTGGTTCAATTTTAACCTGACCGTCTGGCATCTCAACAGATCCGGGTTTGGCTCCTTCCAAACCGAACATAATCGGTAGTGATGGGCCATAGATATCTGCGTCCAATAGACCTGTTTTTGCTCCCTTGGCATGAAGTGCAAGGGCCAAGTTCGCAGCGACTGTTGATTTTCCAACACCGCCCTTACCTGATGAAACCAGAATGATGTTTTTAATCCCTGAAACCTGAGCGCCCTGTTTACCGACTACATTGGAAGTCATGTTGATCTGAACATCAAGATTTTTATCAATAAAATGTGCTATGGCGTTGCGGCAAGCATGCTCTATATGGTCTTTTAGTGGACAGGCGGGGGTAGTCAATATGACATCGAAGGCAATTTTTTGGTCTTCGATCTGAATATTTTGAATCATATTCAATGTTACAAGATCCTTTTTTAAATCGGGCTCTTCAACATAGGATAATGCATTTAATATTTGTTCTTTGGTAACCATCTATTATTCATTTGAAATCATGGAATACAAAACTACTCATTGCCGATCAATTTCATGTCATTTGTTTGTTTTTAATGGAATTTAGATCGTTGTAACTGTTCCCTGTTTATGATGTAAGGATTGTCCAAAAACACTGAACAAATCCTTGAAGACTCTATAGCGTGGTATAGTGAATGCGCTGGGATAACTTTTGAAGGAGACTGTTTTTCTATTGTTCAGAAAATCGCTTGATAATCTTGTCTTCATTCTAATCGGAGTTTTAGATAAGCTGTGCTTCGGAGGGTTTCCGGGTAATTATAATTGTATATAAAGGCAAATTTATCTAAGTTTGACTATTGATATGCATGGATTTGCATGAAATTGTAATTATGTCCAATCGATTTATAACATCACTGAAGTCCCGCAAGTGGCGATGGCTTTATATTACTTTGGCTGTTTTCTTGATTTTGGTAATCGCAGCAGGTACTTATGCTTACCAAAAGAGAGACGGGATGCTCATGGGGGCGATCAATAAAGCAAAAGCTAAGCTGTTGGAAAAGTATGATATGGATTTGAAAATTCAATATTATGCTTTTCAGGGAATTAATGCAGTGCAGTTTAAAAATATACAGTTGTTACCTAAAAATAGGGAGCCGCTGGCACAGATTAATGATCTGACAGTATCTGTTAAATTATGGCCCCTTTTATTCGGTGATGTAAAGCTTGGGGAGGTTGTTCTGGACAACGCAACAGTGTCTTTGGTCAAGAAGGATTCCATTAGCAACTACGATTTCCTGTTTAAGAAACAAAAGAAGGATACAGTCGAGAACGATAATCCGAAGCAGAATTTGGCTGCGTTGGCGGATCGTCTACTAAAGAATGTATTCTTTAAAATCCCAAATGATCTAGATCTTAAAGATCTTGAGCTTTCTTATAAGGACGACAGTACTTCACAGCGTATTGTCATACCTTCTGCTGTCATTGACGGTGGCGATATGGAATCTAAGTTTTTGCTAAATGATCATGAGGCTGCCTGGAACCTAGCAGGGACAATAGATTCGGATAATCAAGAATGTGATCTGCGTCTTTTTTCGGATAAGAAGGAGGTGAATCTCCCACTATTGCAGCGCAAATTCGGTCTGGCTGTTAGTTTTGATGAGATATCCTTTCGATTGGACAAGGCCAACCGACGTAATAAGGAGTTGTTGGAATTACACGGGCAATGGGGTTTTAAAAACCTGAAGGTAAATCATTGGCGTATCTCCAGTAAAGACGTTATTTTCCCCGAAGCGACCATGCAGGGAGCACTCAATATCGGAGCTTCTTCCATTGAAGTCAGTAAGGAGAGTACAGTACAGGTAAAAGATTTTGTTTTTTCTCCATACATAAAATATGTACATAAACCTGAAAAAGAGTTTTTTTTGGCTATTCACACAGATAAAATCAAGGCACAAGACTTTTTTGATGCGATGCCAGTTGGCTTGTTTCCAGGGCTGGACGGAATTCAGGTTGAGGGGCATATTCAATACGATCTAAATTTCGCTTTAGAATTAAAAAGACCGGATAAGCTTCTCTTTTCGTCCAAAATGGATGATAAAGATCTGCATGTCGTGAAATGGGGCGAGGCTAACATTGGGATGCTAAATGCACCTTTTACCTATACAGCTTATGAGGATGGTAAACCGATGCGTGAGATTGTGGTTGGTCCGCAAAATCCGAATTTTACACCATTGGATCAAATCTCCCGTTACATGCAGATTAGTCTGATCAACACCGAAGATCCTTTTTTCTTTAAGCATAAGGGCTTTGAAGAAAAGGCGTTCAAACTCTCTATTGTCACGAATATCAAAGAAAAAGGCTTTAAGCGGGGTGCAAGTACCATATCGATGCAATTGGTGAAGAATGTATTTCTAAACCGTAATAAGACTGTCGTTCGGAAACTTGAGGAGATCCTATTGGTCTGGCTAATGGAGCGTTCGCAGCAGGTAAATAAAAAGCGGATGTATGAGGTTTATCTCAATGTTATCGAGTGGGGTAATAATGTCTATGGGATCACCGAAGCGGCCCGCTATTATTTTGGAAAAACTCCTGCACAACTCGGACTTGGAGAAAGTATATTTTTGTCCAGTATCGTACCGCGTCCGAAGAAAGGACTTAACTTTTTTGACTGGACTGGACATCTTAAGGGAAATATGTTGCGCTATTTTAATATCTATGGCCATATCATGACTAAAACAGGGCAGATAGGTGTTGATTCGACCACATCAGCTTATGGTTTCTATGAGGTACTATTGCAGCCACATCTGCGTGCTGCTAGACCTGCAGTTGTAGATTCGATAGACACATTGGATATGGGGGATGATCCATTGTTATTTGATGATCTGGGGAGCGGTGGAGCAACTGATAATCTGGAAGACGTTTCCCTTCCTAAAACCATAAAAAAGATGTCTCATCCTGAAAAACAGGACGAGGAAACAGCTGAACCGGAAAAACATAAGCGATCTATTTTCGATAAAATCCTGGGTCGTAACAAGGAAGAAAAGGAAAAAACGGAGGACGAGGCGAACAAGAACCCTAAAAAAGTACAGAAGTAGCCTGATAAAGTAGATTTATAAATTAGTAGTTTTCATATTGAAAAAGCTTTTGATTTGTTAACATCAGGGGTGGATTCAAAAATTTAGCGTGCTCAATACCTTGGAAAATCTGTCTGGAAAAAGGAAATGATACCGATAAAAATAATATAGTGGAATGAAAAAAATAGAAATTGACGGATTGCTTTTTGAACCCCTTTTTGAAGAAGAACAGATTCAGAAAAGGGTACGTTTGATGGGGATAGACATTAGTCTACGATATGAACATAAGCAGCCTGTTTTTATAGGTGTTTTGAACGGTTGTTTTATGTTTATGGCGGATTTGCTTAAACAAATTGAAGTTCCCTGTGAGATGTCTTTTATTAAATTGGCCTCTTATATCGGTACTGGTCAATCTGAATTGAACGAGCTTTTAGGATTGGGTATCGATCTGGAAGGGCGTGATGTGATTATCGTGGAAGATATCGTAGACTCCGGACATTCGCTGAAACATACGTTGGATGCTGTGAAGCGGTTAAATCCGGCCAGCGTCATCGCCTGTGCACTTCTGGTTAAGCCAGAAGCACTGCAATATCATTTTGAAGAGCTGACCTATGTTGGTTTTGAGATTAGCAAAGAGTTTGTTGTGGGGTATGGAATGGATTTTAATGGTCTATGCCGCAACTTACCTGATATTTATAAGAATGTTCCTGTTTAGATTATAGTCTTGGTGCTTGAGAGTTTTGAAGATTAAAATTTTGGTCTGTTAAGATCTTGGCTGTTGGAAATAGATCAAGGACTAAGGATAGAAAGATCCTTCAGCGAGGTCGTCCGTTTTTATCTTTGTTCCTTGATCCTATAGCAATGTAGCTTAATATTTAAAAGTACAAGTTTCAATATGATCATTGACCATACCCACAGCTTGCATGTAAGCATAGCAAATCGTGGAACCAAAAAACTTGAAACCTCTTTTCTTCATGTCTTTTGCTATTTTATCGGAAATCTCGGTCGTTGCTGGAACATGCTGCAAACTCGACCAATGGTTGATCAACGGTTGCTGTTCCGGTAAAAACGTATACAGGTAGTTGTAAAAACTGCCATATTCCAGTTGCACATTTTTGAACAGCTGTGCATTTGTAATAGTCGATTCGATCTTATTTCGATGTTTAATAATACCGGAATCTTTCAGGAGTGCTTCGACGTGATCTGCAGTATAAATCGCGACTTTGCTGACATCAAAATTGGCAAAGGCTTCCTGATAGGCTGTTCTTCGGCGGAGGATCGTAATCCAGCTCAAACCAGCCTGAGCCGACTCTAGCACTAAAAATTCAAATAAGGTTTTATCGTCCTTGACTTGTCGTCCCCATTCTTTATCGTGATAGTTGACATACTGTTCATCAGATCCGCACCATTGGCATCGTATAATTTCTTTTGGCATGTTCTGTAAAGATTTTTTGAATGCAATATAACTTTTTATCCTAACTTTACGACCATAAAAAAGTTTCGAATTTAAAAGGTCTATGATTTCTTCATCGCCGTTAAGGAACAGTTTATTTCAATGAAAGTTAACATCTTTAAATATTTTATTGTCTTTGTAATCCTCTTTGTGTTTTCGGTTGTACAGTTGAGCGCACAGCGACGGACATTGCGACATGTAGTCCAAGATAGCCTATCCCTACCCGATAGTACACATATTTTAAGAGATTCTATTCTGTCGCCTAACCAGGAGGTTCTGGCATCCTTAAATCCAGCACTGCAGAAACAATATCGGATTGTCACTGTAGAAACGGAGGGATTGGTGGTTCACAATATGTATAACTATGATGTGAAACAGTATTTTAAAGGTGAGCAGCATAATAATGTTTTGGCACGACAATATGGAAGCCCTAAGCCGCACCGGGAGAACTGGATATTATTTACTGTGCTCTTTCTGATATTTGGGGTTGGGTTAATTCGTATATTTTTTCCTTCAGATATAAAATTGGTCTTTCAGGGTTATTTTGATGACCGGGTGTTGTTGTCGGTTAGTAAGGAAGATACGATCCTAACCTCTTGGCCGTTCATTTTTCTGTTTGTATTGTTTTCGGGAGCAATGGCGCTATTTGTTAGTTTATTTTATGCTTATGAATTGAACCGCTTTGATTTTATTACCTTTCCCAATTATATTAAAACAGTAGGTATGGTCGGTGGACTATTTGCCTTAAAAATTGGCTTTATCCGATTTTTATCTTTTGTTTTTGAAATTAGGAAGCTGGTAAAAGAATATGTGACGGTGTTATATCTGATTTATTTTAACACACTCTTTTTGATGCTTCCAGTGTTATTAATACTGAGTCTTGTCCCATTAAGCGCTGTTGGCGTCGTTTTACATTTGGCTATTGTTGGAGCAATCCTATTATTCTTATATAGATTTCTTAAGACAGCGGCACATATTATGTCGATGTATAAATTTTCAATTTCCTATTTAATTTTGTACCTTTGTTGCCTAGAAATAGCACCAATATTAATACTGTTAAGATTATTGAGCTAAAACTGGTTAATATGCAAACTTCAGACGTAGAAAGAGCAAAGAAGGTAAAAAGTGTACTGGTGACTTTACCAAAACCTGAAAACGATAAGTCCCCTTATTATGATTTAGCAAAGAAATACGGGTTAAAATTAGACTTTCGAGGTTTTATACACGTAGAAGGAGTTCCTGCCAAAGATGTGCGTAGGGATAAAGTTAATTTAGCAGATCACACTGCGGTAATATTTACAAGTAGAAATGCTGTAGATCATTATTTTAGGATCTGTGAAGAGATGCGGTTTGAAGTGTCGGCAGAAATGAAATATTTCTGCATTTCAGAGACGATCGCCCTTTATCTTCAAAAATATATTCAATATAGAAAACGAAAAATTTTCTTTGGTAAACAAACGGCTAAAGATCTGGAAGAAGTTTTGAAAAAACATAAGGCTGAAAACTTCCTGTTTCCTTGTTCGGATGTTGCTAATGAAGAAACAAGCAATTGGTTACAACAAAATGGCTATAAGTTTACCCCGGCAGTTCTTTTTAGAACTGTGGTAAGTGATCTGAGTGATCTTAAGGATGTATTTTATGATGTAATTGTATTCTTTAGTCCTTCTAGTGTTCAGTCGCTATATGACAACTTCCCGGACTTTAAGCAAAACAATACCCGTATCGCTGCGTTTGGAGCTTCAACACAACAGGCTCTCTTAGAACATGGATTGATATTGGATATTCCTGCTCCTACACCAAAAGCACCTAGTATGACGATGGCTGTAGAAGAATACATTAAAAAAGTGAATAAATAATAACCTATCTTAGGTTGATGATATAAAGGGGTTTTTTAAACCCTTTTTTTGTTGGATTTGGTTATTCTGTGGGATTCAATGTATTATGATTGCATTGAGTTTGCCCGTCTAGCACAATCACAATAAAAATAGTCGCTTAGTTTTCATGCGGTTGATAAAGAAACCTGCTAGGAACTTGATCAAGGCATACAGTTTGTAGATAATTGAGTTGTTATAACAGGTGACTCATTTGGTTTGTTAAAATAAGGTTCTATATGATGGAACTGGATTGTGGTAAGATGAAATGTAATAAAAGTGACAGATGTCACTGAGATTTTAATTATATTTCTATTAAATTGTATTGGGGTTATTTATTCCAATTAAAATAACGTGTAGACGTTATTTTTAAAATTTGGTAGAGATATTTTTTTTATGTTTGTAATTAAGCAAAATTAGTCAGTCGTGAAGTTAAAGCAAGTTGATAAAATTTCGGGCATTCGATCAGAAGACTTTTTAAAAAACTATCTGAAACCAGGGTTTCCGGTGGTCATTACAGATTTTATTAGTGCTGATAGTCCAGCATTGAAGAAATGGAGTTATGATTACTTTAAGGAAATAGCCGGGGATATTAAGATTGATGTCTATGGAAAAGAAGAAGATTCAATGGACCGTGCTGCCAGTGCTCCTGTGGGGCAAATGACATTTGCGGAATATTTGGATCTGATTACCAAGGAACCTACCGAGTTGCGATTATTTCTGTTCAATCTGCTCAAAATACGTCCTGAATTAAAGCAGGATGTTATTTATAATGATGTGACCGGAGGAAAAGTGTTGCAGTGGCTACCATTTATGTTTTTCGGAGGAGAGGGGTCTAGCACCCGCAATCACTTTGATATTGATATGTCCCATGTATTCATTTCACAATTTCAGGGACTAAAACGGATCTGGCTTTTCCCGAATGATCAATCGGATCTGATGTATAAGTTGCCGTACAACTTTCATAGTATCGCTAATCCGAAGTATAGCAATGTGGAGGAATTTCCGGGAATAGAATATCTGGAAGGATATGAAGCTGTGATCCATCCCGGAGAAACACTATACATGCCCGCTGGATGGTGGCACTATATACAATATGAGACTGAAGGATATTCGATTTCGGTAAGAGCATTGGCTAATTCGATCAGCGAGAAATTACAAGGGGCACGAAATCTTTTTATAACAAGACATTTTGATAATACGATGCGGAAGATCTTTAAGGATCATTGGTTTCATTACAAAATAAATACAGCCAAGCGTCGCGCAAATAATGCCATTAAGAGAAATAAACGATAAAAATAAAGGGGGTATCAATTGATATTCCCTTTATTTTTATCGTCTAGACCTGTTTGATCTACAGGGTATGATTTTTCTTAGACCGATTCTTCATTTTCTGCCCATTTGCTTGCTTCTCTGTAGAACAGCGTATAAGGATCGCTGGGGTAGATGGTCGCATCTGGATTATGTCTAAATGGAATTTCAGGATTAAAAATCTCACTGAGTATATTGCTTAGGAACTCCACGAAGTTCTCTTTTTGAAAGGCGAGAAAGTCGGCGGTCAATACACCTTCTTTGCCATTAAACAAAGTTCCTTCTTCACGCATTTTTCGGGCGACATATAGATGTGGCTCCAGTTGCTTCCGACCTGTTTTTTGCTCAAATACATAGGCATAGAAAAGTGTTTGTATCAGTGCTTTATTTTCGGTGTTTGGTGCAAACACTTGATCGATCTCTCTAAATATAACTGAGTCACCTCCTGTCTTGTAATCGACAATCCGGCTGATGATACGATCATCATGTGTGACGACTTCGTCGACACGGTCGATGATACCGTATAAAGTAACCTGTTCTTCTTTACCATTTACAGAAATAGGGAATGGAAGTGTGTAATCTGTGTCGTTTTCAAGTTCTATAATACGGAAAGCCTTATAATTGGCGATATCATATTCGAGATACATTTTGATATATTCAGAGGCGATCTTTAGCATGATCCGCTGTAGGCTATTTAAATCGCTCGTAGAATTTAATTCAACCTGATATTGAAAGCCTATTTCCCGGACAACAAAAGATTCGATCTGATTGAAGTGCTGCTGCAGGATATTCGTTGGTACAAAGTCTTTCTGATCTTTGAAGGGTAGGAATATTTTCTCCATGACATTGTGGATAACTGTCCCCAACTTGTTCATTTCAAATTCCTGTGAAATGGAAGGTGGTTCTTTGATATTCGCAATATGTTTGAGGAAAAATTGCAATGGCGATTGCAGGTAGGTTGTGAATGCTGTTGCTGATATTCTCTTTTGGTCGACAATAAAGTCCTCATACATCTTTTCCCATACTTCGCCCTGTTTTTCGATGATAATCTCTTTTGTTTTGTCGGCGAATTGGATCGTTTGTTGTTGAATCTTGCGTTCAAAATTAAACTTGCTCTCGAACTCAAGCTGTTTGATAAATCTACTTTCCTCTCCTGTTGAACTTTCGTCTACAAGTCCATTGTAAAAAATATGGATACCCTCACTATATTGAAAGTGTCTATAAAACAAATAGGCTGACAGTGCATCTTGATTTTCTAATATTGGCAGCCCATAGGCTCTTCTCAGGCTGTTGGGGATAAAGGTTGGGGAATTTGATGTTTTGGGTAGGATACCTTCATTTGCACCTAAAATATATACATTATCAAAATTTAAACAACGGCTTTCCAGAAGTCCCATAATCTGGATACCCTCCAGTGGATTTCCTTCTATCGCAGAATTTATCGGCGATATGGCTTTCTTGATCAGACCAATCTGGAAGCTGATACTTAAAGGCGCCACTGTCTCAAATCCCAAGAGTAATTGGTTGAGTGTCTTTTTGGTTTCTATCAACAGGTTGTTGTCAATCTGACGGATGCGTTCATGTGCGGAAATACTATGTAGCAGATCGTCAACAATTGTGATGAGCGAAGGGATCAATTGCGCCGCGTGTACAATCGGAACGAAAAATTGAGGTAGTGCGCTTTTGAAATGGAGTTCTTCCAGTGCGATTTCAAATAATTGCTTATCAGCGATTTCTTTCTGAATTTGCAGCTTGTCTTCCAAGGAAACCTGTGTTAAAGGATGATTTATGAATGTCTCAATGGTCTGATAAGAGATCTTGTTCCTCTTTAACTGCGAAATTTCTAAATGCACTTCCATCCATAAATCCAATATACCATAAATAGGGGATTGGGTTAAGGGGTAGCCAGTAGTAATATTGGGATTAACATCAGGAAGACTTTGCAATAGAGGAACCAATAGGTTCTCATCAGCTAATAAAATGGCTGAGGTTTGCTCCTTGTTATTTTGTTTTTCAAGAATGTCATATAGTAATTTTGTCTGACTTATTTTTCCTGTGCTTGCATATAAGTTTACCGTTGAGGTTCTGTTACCTATAATATTGGGGCTGCTGCCGAGTGCGTTAACAAGTCCGGTCTGAAAGATATTCCGACGAATGAACAGACCCGCTTCTTGCATATTGTCTTCTAGATAATAGGCATCTGCATCGAAGTAAAATAGTGCCTTTCCTTCTTCTTGCCATTGACGGAATAATTTAGCTTCGGCTCTATTTAGGGCATTGAATCCGACGAACAGAATCTGTTTAAAGGATGATGTAAAGTCCTGAAGTGTAGCTTTGCTCTCGACCAGATCACGATAAATCGTCGGATAATTAGTCTGACCACCAGCTTTAAGTGTTTCTTTAAACCTTGTGTATAAAACTGGCAGTCTTTTCCATAATTGTAGAAATCGCTCTTGTACACCACTATGACCAGCAATGGAAAAGGATTGCCAAAACTGACGGATAAACCCTTGTTGTTCTTGCGTAAGGTGTTGAAAAGCAATATCGATTTTGGTATTATCATAAAGCTCCATATAGATCTGATCTATGGGAACCAGGTCATAATCCAGTTGTCCAAAGTCACTCAATATAATCTCGGCGATAGGGTAAAATTCTTCTAATGTTTCTGGTTCTTTGCCTTCTGTGGCCAAAAGTTGGTTATGGATTTTAAACAGATGAAAGAACTGTCCCAAGGGGCTCGCCTCGGCGTCATTGGTCGATAATTTGAAGAATTCCTGTATAGTAAAAAACTGGGGAGACCAGATTGCCTGTCCATAGACATCGGCAAGATTTTTTTTAAGATATGTAATCGGACGTTTATTGTTAAACACGATGGCAATCTCACTCAAATCGTTTCCAAAACGTTGTTGAATATCCGCCGCTACTAATTTTAAAAAGGCTGTTTGCATCGTGATCGTTTATTTTACTTCAATTAATTGATTTGATTTAGCATAGTAGAGGTAGGCTTTAACATTGTTGTAGCCTAGGTTCTCTAAGTTTTGCTTATAGTTGTCAACCTGATATTTATGTCCGATATAATCGGTTTGTGTAAATTTAAAGTCGAGGACAATTGTTTCTTCCTCAGATGTGAAGACTTTATCGGGGCGGATGGTTTCTCCTTTAGCGGTAATGATACTGGCTTCATTCCAGATTTTATATTTCCCAGTAAGCCACTGATTGATGATGGGATGGTTCCAGATCCGATTGATTTCTTGCATCAGGTGGGGCTCTTCCTCTTTTGAGAGTATACCTTCCTGAATGAGCTGACGGACTAATCTGGAAATATCTTTTTCTTTGGCGATCTGGGACATAATTTCATGGGCCAATATCCCATATTGCGCCGCTTTTTCCAGCATCATAATATCGTTGATCGTGCGTGTGCTGGATTTCTCCAGGGCCATCTCCAATTCTTTGGAAATCGGGTAGTGGCTGAGAGCAATGATATTGTCTTCTTGACTTTGATGGGCAACTCGTTCGATGGTCTGATCGACCTTTATATGGGCATCTTCTAATGTAAATGGAGCAACAGATGAATCCAAGACTTGATAGAGTATATCGCTTATATATTCATCCTTGATATCATATCCCGTAATTTCGCCGGTCTTTTTGTCTACAGATTCTTTAAATGATGGAGCAGTAATATAGAGGTGTTCAACGGCACGTGTTGTAGCTACGTAAAACGTATTTAGCGCGTCCATATAATTGAATAACATTTCCTCAAAATACTGTTTGAAAAACACAGACTTTCCAACTGTCGTGGTATATTTTATGGGAATTTTCCCCAACTGGGCAAATGGTGTATCGTAAGTGTCGATCCAGAAATCTCCATTAATCATCCCGTCCAGATCCCAGGAACAGAAAGGGAGCATGACAACATCATAAGCAAGCCCTTTTGATTTATGGATTGTTGTTACCTCAATTGCGTTTATATCACCATTAGAGGGGAGTACTATACGATTGCCATCTTCTTCCCAGAATTCTAGAAACTGAATAATTCCACGCTCACCATTGGTCGAGAAGGCCGAAATCATATCCTTGAAAGCCAATAGGTAAGGAAGGTGAATGTTCTGTTCCGTTGTGAAGCCATAGATTTCGATAAGTTTTTCTATTAAATGAACCAAAGGCTGTTTTTGCCAAATTTCCCAGGAATCGATCAATGCGTGGGGAAGAAAATCTTTCAGCGCACGGATGTCGTTTGAAGCAAAGGTTAACCAAGCGGTTTGATTGACCGTATTTTTCTGGATGGTCTGATAGAGATAGACCATTTTTGCTTTATGAATGCTATGTTTATCCGAATTATATACGAGCGCTTTTAATGTTTCTATCAACAAGAGTACAGCGTCGTTGCTGGCTAATGATAGCGCATCTCCGGAGATAACCTCAAAACTAAGATTCTCTTCTTTTTTGAAATCCATCAATTTTTGGATAACCAATTTCGCTTGTGCATTACTACGTACAAGGATGCCTATTTGTTTGGCATGGTATCGGCCGGTATGAAACCATTCACCTATCTTCTTGCATAAAAGATGAAGAGATTCTTCGATGACCTGGTTTCTCCTGTAGCGTCCATCTGACACAGAGATATACGAAATCTCGATGGATCCCAATTTGTCGAGATCCCCCTTTTTGTGTGCAGGGATTTCCTGTTGACTATGTTCATAGGCTTTAACAAGCATATTATCATTGCCTGAGGCTGCCCACCAACGTTTCCCCTCTTCGTCTAAGTTTTCGTCTACTTTTTCATTGAGAACACGCTGCAGATGTTGGGGGATACTGCTAAAAAGATAGTTGTTTAGCAGTATGATATTTGGGAGACTTCTAAAATTTGTGTCAAGACTACCATTTTCAATAAAGCTGGTTTTGGCACTCTCATCCAAGTGGAACGCATGACCAATTTGCTGTTCGACCTGTTGGAGCAATATGCGCCAATCTCCGTTTCGCCAACGGTATATACTCTGTTTGACATCACCAACAATTAGATGCTCACTCAGTGTGCCATTGGCATCGGCAAGTGCATTGATCAATAGGGGACTGTAGTTTTTCCATTGAATACGAGAGGTGTCCTGAAATTCGTCGAATAAAAAATAATTGAAGCGATTGCCGATCTTTTCCCAGATGAATGTAGGATCGCTGTTCTCGTCGATCCCAAGTTTATTTAACAGGATCTGTGAATCGGAGATTAATTGAGCGCCGTTTTCCTTACGCCATTGGGTTAGTAAGTCGCTCATTTCTTTGAGCAAACGTAGGTAATAGAGATTGTTTTGTACAGCCTGATAAGCAATGTACGCTGCCAGATTCTCCTGTAGTGTCCGAAAAGACTGTAAGATGGGAGCAAGCGCTGATTGGAGATCGTAACGTATATTTTTGTCACTATCTGTAAATGCGTCCTCATTGTCAATTAATTGAACATATTTGTCTAATATCTTGGCAATTTCGGAAGAACTTAACTTGTCTGTCTTTTTACTGGTCTTGCTAGCCGAGATAATCTTATTGCGTGATTTTCCCTTGAGCTCATTTTCACTGATGTTGAATCTTTTGAACGTATCATTGAAAGTTTCGATGGTCAGTGAAAGTGCTTCTGTAAAGGCGTTTATTTTTTGTTCGATTTCTTGATTCAGGAGATTGAAGACTTCCCTTGGGTTAGCTGAATTAATATAGCTGTCAAACTCCTGGAAATTTTCAGAGAAAATAAGGTTAGCCAGGCCCATCAATTGTTGTCGATAGTTCCAGTTTTCATTTTTGGCTATTTTTTTCTCCGCATAGGTGATGATCCAATCGAGGAGGTCGGGGCGCTCATCAAGCAGCTGATTGAGCATGACTGTCAACTCATTTTTGACTTTATTGACATTCATTTCTATCTTGTAGGCTGCGTCGAGGTTGAGCTCATAGGTGAAAGCACGGATAACTTTTTGAGAAAAACCATCAATTGTACTGATGGTAAAATGACTGTAATCGTGTAAGATTCGACGGTAGACACGATAGGATTTCTCCTGGATCAAATAGCTTGTCCAATCGGGTTGTTGCTGCAGCAATAATTTTCTGAAATCTTCGATTTTGGGACTGAGGTCGCCAATAGCTAGGCCGTGGAGCACGGAGAGTATGCGCTCTTTCATTTCTGCGGTGGCCTTGTTGGTAAACGTTACCGCCAATATCTCCTTATAGCTGTTTTCATTGGACAGCAATAATGTTAGATAATGTAGTGTCAGACTAAAGGTTTTTCCGGAACCGGCCGAAGCTTTAAGTATTTTTAATGGCGCAACAGATTTCATGGAATGAAGGTAGAAAGTAAAATGTGAATTGGCAAAAATGCCGAAGATTATTTTAACTGAAAAAAATAGGCTTAATTTGTATCTAATTTAGTCCAAAAATTTGGAAAATGCTTTTTTCTCTACCTCGGTTCAGGGGAAGACCAATCAGGAAATGCCGCCAGATTGGGCAAAGAAAACGCCTGTAAAAATTACCTTGGACGCTAGTGGCAAACCTACGGCAATGAATTACGTTGTTAAAGGGGATTTTGAAGGAGTTAAGGATGTCATTTTCAGCGAATTTTTATTAAATTATGTCTATGAATAAAAAAAAATAACTATCTTTGCATCCCCTCTAGTATGAAGCTCGGGGGATATGTTGAATACATAAAATAAAATTAAGAAATGGCAACTAAAATCAGATTGCAAAGACATGGTAAAAAAGGACGTCCTTTTTACCACGTAGTCGTAGCGGATTCTCGCGCTCCACGTGATGGTAAATTCATCGAACGTATCGGTTCTTACAACCCAAACACAAATCCTGCAACTATCGTTTTGGATTTTGAAAAAGCTTTGGATTGGATGAATAAAGGTGCTCAACCTACTGACACAGCTCGTGCTATCCTTTCTTACAAAGGTGTTCTTTACAAAAAACACTTACAAGGTGGTGTGAAAAAAGGTGCTTTTGATGAAACTGCTGCTGAAGCTAAATTCACTGCTTGGACTGAAGCTAACGAAGCTAGAATCTCTGGTAAAAAAGATGGTTTAGCTCAATCTAAAGCTGATGCTAAGAAAGCTGCTTTAGCTGCTGAAGCGAAGAAAAAAGAAGAAAAAGCTGCTGCTGTAGCTGCTAAAAATGCTCCTGTAGCAGAAGAACCTGCTGCTGAAGAGACTGAAGCTCCTGCATCAGAAGAAACTGAAGGTTAATTCTTTCATAAAGTATTCGAGAAAGCCGACTCAATCTTGAGCCGGCTTTTTTAATAAAATAGTTTATGTGTTAAAATGTGATGCTGATTGCTCTAATTTAAAATAGGAGCAGCTATACCATCATACCGCTATACAAGAAAATGAAAATTAAATAGATGCTGAATTTACAGTGGAAGCTGGAAAGAAAAGCATCTCAATACTAATATCCCAATACGCAATACTACAAAATGACTATTGATCAAAGTTTTTATATAGGCTATATCAGCAAAACACGAGGTCTAAAAGGCGAGATGCAACTGTTTTTCGAATTTGAAGACTATGAGAGTTTGGATATAGATGTCGTTTTTTTGGAGGTCAACAAAAAGCTTGTACCTTATTTTATCGATGCTATAAAACTGCAGAAAAATAGTACCGCCTACGTGACATTTGAAGATGTCGATCATATCGACAAGGCACAGGTGCTCGTTCACAAAAAGGTTTATCTACCCAATGATAAAATGCCAGAACGGGATCCCGATGATTTTAGATATACGGATTTGATCGGCTTTTTGGTGATTGATGAAACTCATGGTGAACTGGGGGAAATTACAGATGTACAGGAATTTCCACAACAATTCGTCGCGACAGTTGATATGGACGGTAAAGAATTGATGTTCCCACTATCCGATGACTTAATCGTTGGCATAAATGGAGAAGAAGAGATTATTGAAGTGGAATTGCCTGAAGGGTTAGTTGATCTTTATAAAGAATAAAAGTGGACGTCTTGTAAATTAATCCTTGATTACAAATCGGAATTTACTTTGGAGGGTCCGTCTTGATTCCCATAAATTTGAATCGAAAAAGGTCTAAGTTCGTAAAGGAATTTAGACCTTTTTCGATTCATTAAGTTGAGGTTTTAAATCGTATTTTGCTTCCTCTGACAAAATTTTTGTCTTGGGACAGTCAGGGATCTCTTACTCTGATGGATTTTGTTTAAATTGGTACTGAATAATCAATATATTGACCATTATAAACGATCTGTCTTGAAACTATTACTGCTAATTATTTCAACGATATTCTTATCCTCTTGCGCTTTCTTTGGGAAGAAAAAAGAATTTCCGATCGGAAATTATCAAGTTATCTGCGGTTATACCAATGACGGCTACCTAGAGGCCAAAACTAAGGATCCACTAAATATTGAACCTGATACATATTGTGATCATCCACTTCATCATCGTTCCTTTCTCTCCCTTCAGAATAAAGGACAATTTGTCCTCGCGATAGGTGATATCTTGATCTATGGCAAATATCGATTTGAAGGGGATAAAATTGAATTGGTGGATGATAAAAAGGGAACCCTCTCTTTGGATATAATTCAAGTAAAAAAGAATTTCGTACAATTGAAAGGTGATTTCTCCCAATTCAATTCAGCCCATTTGCCAAATACGGAACGGTTGTTTCTCAATTTTGAATTGGACAAAACACCCATTCGCGAGCAACCTAGTAAATTTGATAGTGTAGTCAATCTTTGGCGTAATATTCCGACAAGTGCTGAAAATGATCAAGAGGTAAAGGCCCGGGCATTAAACTTTTTAGATTATTCTATTGCATACTTTCAGCACATCTCAAATTCTGGCGTCCATAGTGATTATAAGATAGATGGGATTGAATCTCCAATTACTTATGCGCAAAATGGCATTGTACTGAAACAATGGGAAGACGTTCCTGTTTCATGGAAAGAGCTATTTTACAACGAGGAGAATGCATTGGTTGCCTATAAATATTTAATGGATGGGTTTAAGTACGGAGAGAAGGAGAAATATAGTGTCTCAGGTCTGCTGCTAATCACATTCTATTTAAAGAATCTACGTAATTCTCTTTCAACTTTGAAATAATTTGCATGGTAAAATCTGGGAAAAAGACAGCTTTGTTGCTATAATTTATAGCTTTTCGAAAAAATATTTTTGTTGTTTGGTTTTTTAAGACGATATTAGCAACGCTTATAGAGAAAGGCCGAGGGACTAGACCCAGTGAAGCCTTAGCAACCTGTATTGTTCAAGGTGCTAAATTCTACCCTGCTCCATGTGGGAAAGATAAGTTACATGCAGATAGACATATCCTCGACTTGTGCGTTTCGATGTAAGCCAACCCAAACTTAAAACAGTTTTTTAATGAAGATTATCGACCATATCCAGAATGCTAAAGGAAAAACATTGTTTTCTTTTGAGCTATTACCTCCTGCAAAGGGACAGGGCATCCAAAGTATTTTTAAAACAATGGATGAACTGATGGAATTTAAACCTCCCTTTATTGATGTAACCTATCATCGGGAAGATTATATCTATAAGGAACATGCAAGTGGGCTGTTGGAACGTGTATCTTATCGCAAGCGACCAGGAACAGTGGCGATATGTGCTGCGATCATGAATAAGTATAAAGTGGACGCAGTACCCCATCTGATATGTGGTGGCTTTACCAAAGAGGAAACTGAAAATGCTCTGATCGACTTAAATTTCTTGGGTATCGATAACGTATTGGTATTACGAGGTGATGCACGTAAAGGAGATGCTGATTTTATTCCAAGTGAAGGCGGACACGCTTTTGCAACGGATTTATTGGAACAGGTAACGGATATGAATAAAGGGAAGTACCTCCACGAAGATATTATCACATCTGAAAAAACCGATTTTTGTATTGGTGTCGCAGGATACCCTGAGAAACACTTTGAATCCCCTAATTTCAATACTGATTTTAAATATCTGAAGCAAAAAGTGGATATGGGTGCTGAGTTTATTGTAACTCAGATGTTCTTTAACGTGGAGAAATATAAGGAATTCGTAACCAAATGCCGTGACAATGGAATCCATGTGCCTATCATTCCAGGCCTAAAACCATTGACGACCAAAAAACAATTGGTTACTTTGCCAAGAATTTTCCACCTGGATATTCCTGAGGAATTGAGTGATGCAGTTGCAGCATGTAAAACTAATGCTGATGTAAGGCAAGTAGGCGAAGAATGGCTTGTGCAGCAATGTCAGGAACTGATTAAATTTGGTGCGCCAGTATTGCACTTTTATACCATGAGTAATCCAGGACCAACGAAAAAGATTGTCGAGAAGTTAGCCTAAAAAATATAAGAGAAGCGAGGGATTTTCCCTCGCTTTTTTATTGAACCTATAGCGGATATACCGTTTTGGACCTGTGAAATGAATCGCATTTACTCCATGGCCAATGTAGCTTATGGGATGAAGTATGCCATTATTCCTGCTTTCAAAATCAGCATTTCTCTTTTCACTATAGAAGCGGTCTTTTTCAAAAAATATTTTTAGTTAGACAGTAGTGTTAAATAGTGTTAATTAACATTTTTAAATCGAGATAACTATTTAATTTAAAGCACTAAAAAAATAAGATATACACCAATTGTCCTTATGATGTATAATAAATTAAACTCACGATTTGGTTTGGCCTGTGGCCTCATTGCTACTTTTGTCTACATTGTTACTGTCGAAAAGACCGTGAGCTGGTGGGATTGTGGTGAATTTATCGCCTGTGCGTATAAACTTGAGGTGGCACATCAACCTGGCGCTCCGCTATTTTTACTTATTCAGAATGTTTTTTCCAATCTGGCTTTCGGTAATACAGGGCAGGTCGCCTACTGGATGAATATTGGTTCGGCAGTCTGTAGCGGTCTGACGGTGACATTTTTATTTTGGACAATCACAGCGATTGCTCGGAAGGTTGTAAAGAAGCCACAGCAATCTTCTTTTTCTTACTCTTTACAGATCTTTGGAGCGGGTACAGTGGGGGCTATGGCCTTTAGTTTCAGTGATACCTTCTGGTATTCGGCCGTAGAATCCGAAGTGTATGCGATGTCCTCACTTTGTACAGCCGTGGTTTTCTGGGCGATTTTTAAATGGGAAGTGCGTGCGGATCAGAATGGAAGTGACCGCTGGCTGATTTTTATCGCTTTCGTCATGGGGCTTTCGATCGGAGTCCACCTGTTAAATCTTTTGGCTATTCCGGCCATAGCCATGGTGGTGTATTTTAAAAGGACTTCAGAAATTAATTTTAAAGGTATTATAAAGGCATTTTTATTAGGGATATTGGTTCTTGCAGCAATCCTTTGGGGCGTTATTCAGTGGCTGATCGGTTTTGCTTCCAAAATAGATCTAGTGTTTGTGAATTCTTTTGGACTGGGATTTGGTACAGGAATTCTTTTGTTATGTCTACTTTTCGCTGGCTCAATTGTATATGGTCTTTTTTATTCCCATAGAAAACGCATGTATACGTTAAATACAGCTTTATTGGTATTTTGCTTTATTCTGTTTGGTTATAGTTCTTATACCATGGTGCTGATCCGTGGAAAGGCAAATCCATCCTTAAATAACAATGCGCCTGATAATGTCTTTTCGTTTTTGGGTTACTTAGGGCGGGAGCAGTATACGCGAGAGCCTCTGGTCAAAGGTCCATATTATGATTCAAGGGCTGTGGATGTCCAAAGCAAGACCAGTTATCGGAAAGATGAATCCAATTATACGGCATTTACACAGGTTGATAAGTATACATTTGATCGCGAAACATTTTTTCCACGTATCTATAGCCAGGATGCAAATCATCAAGCCTACTATAGAAGTTATCTCAAGTTGAAAGAGGGCGAAAGACCACAGTTCTCCGATAACTTTGAGTTTTTCTTTAATTTTCAATTGGGAGAAATGTATGCCCGTTACTTCTTATGGAATTTTGTTGGCCGGCAGAATGACAAGCAAGGCTATGGATCCTACACGGAGGGCAATTGGCTCTCAGGAGTGAAAACGCTAGATAATTGGCGCCTTGGTGGGCAACATGATCTTTCGGAGTCACAGCAACATGATCCCAGCCGAAATACATACTTTTTCTTGCCTTTGTTATTGGGGATAGCTGGAGCGATCTGGTTGTATAAAAACAATAAACCCTACACTTTGGTGTTGACTTTGCTGTTTGTTTTTACGGGTGTAGCGATTGTTGTATATCTCAATCAGACACCACTGCAACCCCGTGAACGTGATTATGCTTATGCAGGATCTTTCTATGCTTTTGCGATCTGGATCGGACTGGGTACAATTGCACTGATGCGCTTTTTAAAACGTTTTCTCAATAACCGCTATGCCATGGCTACGGGATTATCTTTTGCGCTGTTGGGTGGACCAATTATTCTGGCACATCAAAATTGGGATGATCATAATCGTTCCGAGAAATCCTTGGCTCGGGATGTGGCCCGTAATTACCTTGAAACCTGTGCACCAAATTCAATCTTGTTTACCTATGGCGATCACGATACTTTTCCATTATGGTATCTGCAGGAAGTGGAAGGAGTTCGTCCCGATGTACGAATTGTTGTGCTAAGTTACTTAACTGGAGATTGGTATATGCAACAGGCCAAGAAAGCAACGTATAAAGCAGCAGGACTTCCGATTGCGATCCCAGCCGAAAAGACAAAAAAGGGTATCCGCGATTATATCCCTTTTGTGGATAGACAGTTGGATGAAGCCGTGGATATTCAGCAGTTATTGCAGTTTGTCACTTCCGATGATCCAGATTATAAAGTACAGCTGAATTCGGGAAATCTGGAGAATTATTTTCCGACTAAGAAGGTTAAATTGGCTATTAACAAAGCCGAGATCTTGAAAAAGAATGCCGTGCCAGCTTATTTTCACGATGCGGTCGTTTCAACAATGGAATGGGAAATCCCAGCTGACCACTTATCCCGATCGGATCTGACCTTGTTGTCCCTCCTTGAAAATAATCATTGGGATCGACCAATCTATTTTTCGAATATGCTCCCCAGTGATATTAAGTTGGGGTTGGACAAATACCTTGTCAACGAGGGATTCGCTTCAAGGTTAATGCCAGTTGCTGTGACCAATGAAAAGCAGGCGACTGCTGGCGAGATGTCAGCTTTGGTTAACGTGGAAGCCTTATATAATAATATCATGCATAAATATAATTGGGGAAATACCAAGAATGCAAAATATTTAGATACGGATTCCTTTCGCTTCTCGAGTATGTATGCGCGGGATATTTTTGGAAAGACAGCACGGTTGCTGTTGGAAAAGGGACAGGTTAAACAAGCTGGTGAAGTGGCCAAGAAAGCATACGACCAATTGCCTGATCGTGTATATGCGATGTCGGATGCGATTAATTATGTAGATATCATTGATAGCCTATATCGTTCTGGACAGGGACATCTAGCTGGAAACGTAGTCGATCGAAATTTGGACTATGTTTCACAAAATATGGAATACCTGCATCAGCTGGTATTGGATAAGAAAAATCTAGGCTTTGAATGGAACGATATGCAGACGGCACTAGACTCGGTCGATCGTTATAGAGATATCTTATTGGCAGCCAATGATAGCAAGCGACTGGCACGTGTTGAGGGGCTTAAGAAGCAGTATCAGCAATGGTATGGCATAGAATAGAAATTCAGAAGCACCTTTTGAACGATCAGAAGGTGCCTCATTTTATATAGGGAGCTTAAAGAAATGCTAGAACTTCATGCCAAACCCAACCCCCAAAAGAAAGGGGTTGATATCAACGTTTGCCGGTATTGATAAGTTTGGAGCCAAGTTGGAAGCATCCACTTGAACATCCGTCTTCAAAAGGATATACTTAGCATCTAAATTCAGGAAATATTTTTCTGAAAGTCTGACATCAATACCAAGTTGTGTGGCAAATCCAAACGCATTATCATACTTTACGTTCTTGACCGTGGGGCCTTCATTTGCACTATAGAAAATTGTGTAGTTTACCCCTGCACCTACATAGGGTCTGAGGTTTCCATCCGGAAGAAAATGATATTGCGCTGTCAAGGTCGGCGGCAGGAGCCATACACTACCTAAATCTACATTTGCTGAGGTGTTACCACCAATGGCACTTAAGTCGGAACCAACGGTATTGACCTTGTGTTTCGTTGTTCCTAAAATCAACTCCGCGGCGATATTTTTGGTAAAGAAATAAGTGAAATCTAGTTCTGGGATAAATTTTGTGTTGATCGCAATGTCGCCACCAATAGCGCTGATATTGGCCGATTCGTTGGGCATTACCGCGACTCCTCTAAGGCGCATCTGCCAGCGTTGCTCGGGAATATTCTGTGCCTGTAAATTTAAAGCGCCAAATGTAAGTGCGAGAGCAAGAAATAGTAACTTTTTCATATCGTTAATGGTATTTGTTTGCAGTAAAACTATTTGTTTTATGGCATTGAGTGAATGACGATAATCAAGTTAAAAACTGAATGAAATAATTTATTGGTTAACAGAAAAGATGTACCTTTATCATTTGCTGTTCCTCAAAATATGGACAAGCCGTGTTGTCTATGTATGTTTAGAAAGAGAGAGTCGGCTGATTTAAAAGGAACGTTATTTTACGATATAAAAAACAAAAGGTCGGAAACAATTCCGACCTTTTGTTTTTTATGTAATCGTTTACTTATCCATTTTTCTTCACTTCTTTCCCCCAAGAATCTTTTAACGTAACTGTACGGTTAAAGACCGGGTGTTCTGGAGTGGAATGTGTGTCTAATGTAAAATAGCCTAAACGTATGAATTGATACCCTTTTCCAGGTGTAGCAGTAGCCAGATCGGGCTCGATATACGCATGTTCAATCACACGTAAACTTTCAGGATTGATAGAATCTTTGAAATTTTCAGCTGCTGCAGGGTTTTCATCATTGAACAACCTGTCGTATAATCTTACTTCAGCTTCCTTTGCATGAGGAACAGAAATCCAATGGATTGTTCCTTTTACTTTTAATCCGGATGTATCTTCACCTGATTTAGAATTAGGTACGTAGGTACAATGTACTTCTGTTACCTTTCCATTTTCATCTTTGACAAAATCGTTACAGGTAACAATATAAGCGTGTTTTAGACGAACCGAAAGCCCTGGACCGAGACGGAAGAATTTTTTTGGAGCATCTTCCATAAAATCTTCACGTTCTATCCAAAGTTCTTTGGAAAAAGGTATAATCCGAGTACCTTCACCGCCTTCCACTTCAGGGTTATTCTCACCGACTAAATCTTCCACTTGACCATCCGGATAGTTTGTGATCACTAATTTGATCGGATCAAGGACAGCCATTCTACGCCAAGCAGTTTTGTTGAGATCCTCCCGGATACAGAACTCCAACAGACTGACGTCTATCATATTTTCACGTTTTTGAACTCCGATCTTATCGCAGAAGTTGCGAATACTTGCCGGTGTATATCCTCTTCTTCTCAAACCGGAGATCGTTGGCATACGAGGGTCATCCCAGCTTTCAACAAATTTATCATTGACCAATTGCAATAATTTTCGTTTGCTCATGACCGTGTAAGTCATGTTTAAGCGTGCAAATTCATATTGTTTGGACGGGAAAATTTCCAGTTTATCGATACACCAATCATAAAGAGGACGGTGTGGGATAAATTCAAGGGTACAGATCGAATGTGTGATTTTCTCAATTGAATCCGATTGACCATGTGCAAAATCATACATTGGGTAGATGCACCATTGATTGCCTGTCCGGTGATGGTGGGCATGTTTGATGCGATATAACAAAGGATCACGCAGGTGCATATTTGGACTAGCCAAATCTATTTTTGCACGGAGAACTTTCTCCCCATCCTTATATTTCCCAGCTCGCATATCTGCGAATAGGGTCAGATTTTCGTCTATAGATCGGGCGCGATAAGGTGTCGGAACGCCCGGTTCTGTGGGCGTACCTTTTGCTGCAGCAATTTCTTCCGCTGTGCTATCGTCCACGTACGCTAAACCTTTTTTTATGAGCTCAACAGCGTAGCTGTAAAGTGTTTCAAAATAATCCGAAGTATATAATTCTTCCGCCCACTGGAATCCTAGCCATTGAATATCTTTTTTAATGCTTTCAACATACTCGGTATCCTCAGTGACAGGGTTAGTGTCATCAAAACGTAGATTAGTCTTGCCGTTATACTGCTGTGCTAATCCAAAATTTAAGCAGATGGATTTGGCGTGACCAATGTGGAGGTAACCATTTGGCTCAGGAGGAAAACGTGTCAATACACGCCCGCCATGTTTTCCTGTACGAAGATCTTCTTCGACAATTTCCTCGATAAAATTTAATGATTTTTCTTCACTCATAATACAAAGTTAATTATTAGAAGCGAGATATTAGCTAGGAGATGATAGATATTCAGCTTAGTCTGAGCCGGTAATCAACCGAAAAATACCTACTTTAGTTGTGATTGAGGGGGTAGTGATAACTTGAAATAAAAAAGGGACGAAGATCCGTCCCTTTTTACCGATTTGTTACTATTTGAAAGCGAACACCTTTCCAAGGGATTCATTGCTTGTAAATGTACAACTTTGATCAATCAATTGACCTGTTCCGATATTGATTACCATACCATGCACAGCTAGTGCCTGACCATTTTTCCATGCATTTTGAATGATGGAAGTAGAACAAAGATTAAAAACCTGTTCTTTGACATTGAGTTCAACTAAGCGGTCTACTTTCTTTTCGTTATCTTCGATGCTATCTATCTCTTCGCTATGCAAACGGTATACATCTTTGATGTGACCTAACCAGTTATCAATGATACCATATTGATTGCGACTTAAAGATGCAGCAACCCCACCACAACCATAATGTCCAGCTACAATGACCTGTTGTACTTTTAATACATTGACGGCATAATCTAGGACACTTAATAAACTCATGTCTGAGTGGATAACCATATTGGCGATATTACGGTGTACAAAGACCTCACCTGGTTTTGTACCGGTCAACTCGTTGGCTGGTACACGGCTGTCTGCACAGCCGATCCAAAGAATTTCAGGATTTTGACCTTTTGCAAGTTGTTGGAAACGTCCTGTCGTGTCATTCTTCACAAAATCCATCCATTCCTGATTTCCCTTAATAATATTGTCAAATCCTGTTTTTAAATCTTTATTTTCCATATTCCTTTTTTAATATCACTTTGCCCTAGAGCTCTTTTTTTGATAAAATAATACAAATTTCTTAGTTTATTGTTTACTGGAAACAACTTTATTTTTTATAAACGACCTGTAAAAGTTCGATCTCCTTGCCTTTACTTTTTGCGTTCTGTTCAAAGTCTTTAATGACTTCGATAACATCCTTGTCGATAAATTTACTGAATGTCCCATCGATACGGATCTTACTGACCGATTTTGGTAAACTATATAGTTTCTGCTGGATAGGAACCTTGTTCAAAAATGAAACTTCCTCTGCTAATACAATGACAGCCTTATCCTCTTCGTTGTCCTTTTCAATATTATATTTAAAAGCATTTTTCATATTTGCTCTTAGAATATAGAATGTCGCCACAACGATTCCAATTCCAACACCCATTAATAAGTCGGTAAATACGATAGCGACAATAGTCACGAAAAACGGAATGAATTGATCCAGACCTTTTCGATACATTGAGGTAAATAAGCTTGGTTTAGCTAATTTATACCCTGTATGTAAAAGTATTGCGGCAAGACATGCTAGCGGAATCATATTTAACATTGTTGGAATAGCCAACATGGCAACGAGCAGCCAGATACCGTGTAAGATTGCAGACTGTCTGGTCTTTCCACCAGCATTGACATTGGCTGATGACCGTACGATAACTGAGGTTAATGGCAGTCCACCTAAGAGTCCACTTGTCATATTACCGATTCCCTGAGCAACCAGTTCGCGGTTGGTTGGTGTATTGCGTTTATATGGATCAATCTTGTCTACTGCTTCAATACTCAATAAGGTCTCCAAACTGGCAATAATGGCAATGGTAAATGCTGCGATCCAAACATCCTTATTGACGATCTGGGTGAAGTCAGGTAATGTGAATAAACCTGTAAACTCTGCAAACGACCCTACAATTGGCACAAGTACAAATTGTTTATCGTGTAATTGAAAAAAGGAGCCATTAAAAAGATAAGCCAAAGCGACCCCGACAATAACGACTACCAGCGGAGCAGGCACTTTATTCAATTTAGGGATTGCTGGCCAAAAGATCAGAATGGCTAACGATAGGGCACAGATAATCAATGCACCAAAATTGATGGCTGAGGCAACGGTGTCAAAATATGCACCTATGCCGTGCCCATTGTCCAGCTCAAAAGCGTGTGTCTCGATCAATCCCAAGGCCAAAGGGATTTGTTTCATGATAATGGTAATACCGATCGCGGCCAACATGCCGACGATGACTGCGGAAGGGAAATAATTTCCGATCATACCCGCTTTTAGAATACCGAGAATTACTTGTACAACACCTGCGATGACAACCGCAAGGAGAAAGGTTTCATAGGCGCCTAGGCTCTGGATAGCTCCTAGAACGATAACTGTGAGGCCAGCAGCTGGCCCACTGACACTGAGTGGTGATTTACTGATTGAAGCAACAACGATTCCACCAATTACACCAGTCAATAATCCTGCAAACAATGGCGCACCTGAGGCCATTGCAATTCCCAAACATAATGGAAGTGCCACCAAAAACACCACAACACTAGCAGGGAAATCATATTTTAAGTCTCTTTTCGAAAGTTTCAGAAAAGCCGACGTACGAGTTCCAAACATAAAATTTGTGTTTATCTGTATAATAAATCTTCCTGAAGCCACCTGCAACAACAGCAATAGATACCAAATTGAAGGGTATTAGATGCTAAGGAGCGTTGTACTTTCAGAAGAAATCAATAAGAAACCGCATACTGGGATTCAGTATGGGGACAATTTGAATACATCCATAAAGGGATGCCTTTATTAACAGTTAGGAGGCGGCGTTGGAACCGTAGGATGGAAAGCTAAAATGCTTTTCTCGTTTTTAAGGTAATTCTTTTGTTTTCCTTGGTTCTCAACAATGGTAGTCTCGAATACAATGGGTTCGTCTGTTTTTGTATTGAAAAATTTTGAGGCAGTTTCAAGCGTATCAGTGCTTGCGCCATTATTGTTCTCGATTTCTATTTGTAAAACAATTTGTAAAATGGTATTCTGGTCTAAGCTGTTGGAAAAAATAGGCGATATAGAGATGGCCATCTTTGTGAAAAAGATGATCGCACATAAGAATGCTGCCACAAATCTAAATCTCTTATTTAACATTTTTTAGTACCTTTAATAGTGTTGTTTTACATGGTAAAAATAGCAATTCTATGTTAATTTCAAATTAAAAGTGCATAAAAAATGAATTTTGGCACGAAATTGTGACGAAAAGATTATTTTTTGTAGAGTTTTCAATAGCATTTATGAACTATAAATATTAAGCCTTTTCTATGGCAAATAAAGAACAATTTATCGAGAAGGTTCAGTCTTCTTATAACCCCAAGGGGGCTTTTATATATTTGGGAGCGGGTATTTTGAATGGTGAAATTTTAGCGGATGCAAAGGTCAATCTGGCACTGAAAATGATGAATCGCCACGGGCTGATTGCCGGTGCTACAGGGACAGGTAAAACCAGGACGCTACAATTGATTGCTGAGCAATTATCAGACGCATCTGTGTCGGTATTTATGTTGGATGTAAAAGGTGATCTATCTGGTCTTGCTGTGCCAGGAATGACCAATCAGGCACTGTTGGATCGTGGAAATGCGGTAGGAGTACCCTTCCAACCAGCGAGTTTTCCTGTTGAGCTCTATTCCTTGTCAGGAAACAAGGGGATTCCGATGCGCATTACGATCGATGATTTTGGACCTGTCTTGTTGGGAAGGATCCTGGAATTGAATGAAACTCAGACCGGGGTTTTGGCAGCGATGTTTAAATATGCGCAAGATCATCAGATGCCATTAATAGACTTTACAGATACCAAAAAGTTGTTAACTTATCTTTCTGACGGTCCCGGAAGCGAGGAAATCAAAAATGACTACGGTAAGATCAGTTCCGCAAGTTCAGGAACGATTTTGCGTAAGATCGTCGCCCTAGAGCAACAGGGATTGGCACATATCTTTGGAGAAAAGGAGTTCGATATCAATGACTTATTTCAGAAAGTTGACGGAAAGGGTATAATCAGTTTACTGAACATTTCGGACGTACAGGATCAACCAGTGCTCTATTCTACATTTTTGTTGAGTCTGCTCGCCCAGCTATTTAAGAATATGCCCGAAGTGGGGGATTTGGATCAGCCGAAACTGGTATTTTTCTTTGACGAAGCACATCTTCTTTTTAACGGAGCTTCCAAAGCCTTTTTAACCCAGGTGGATCAGATTATCCGTCTTATCCGCTCCAAAGGAATCGGCGTATTTTTCTGTACACAGTCTCCGACAGATGTTCCGGAATCGGTATTGGCCCAATTGGGAAATAGGGTACAACATGCTTTGCGAGCCTTTACACCGAATGATGCTGAAAATCTAAAAAAAACAGTGAAAACCTACCCTAAATCGGACTTCTATGAGATTGATCAGATTTTGACTTCTTTGGGTACCGGTCAAGCCTTAATTACGGTACTGAATGATAAAGGTATTCCTACAGAAGTGGTGGCAACCCATCTGGTACCAGCCCGTGCTGTAATGGGCCCCGCAGACGATGCGACAATCAATCAAATTATTAATCAATCTGACTTAAAGGCAAAATATCAGGAAAGACAGGAAAATCGGTCTGCCGCTGAGATGATCGATGAGAAAATGCAGGTTGTACAGCAGGAAGAACAGCGTGCAGCTGCGGAAAAAGAAGCTGCCAAAGCTGATCGACCTACATCCAGAAGACAGACGCCATTAGAAGCTGCGCAGCGTACCGCGACAACGACACTCGCAAGAGAAGGGGTCAAACTTTTAGGGAAATTGGCGACCGGTCTATTGAATGCATTCTTAAAAAAGAAATAACACAAATTTATTGATGATTTTCGTCCCGATACACTATTTTTAGACGTTGATCAGCACTTAGCTAAATTTGCTTTTAAGGGCAATTTTAGCTAAGTTTGCGGACGAAAAGAAAGTTCTATTAATACAATTTAAATATGAGTAAACCAACCCTTTTGATTTTGGCAGCAGGAATGGCTAGCCGGTATGGTTCTTTAAAACAAGTAGATGGTTTTGGCCCACACGGCGAGACAATTATTGACTATTCAATCTATGATGCCATCCGCGCAGGATTTGGAAAAGTTGTATTCATTATTCGGGAAGAATTCCTGGAGAAAATGAAAGAAGTTTTTGATAAAAAATTGGAAGGTAAAATAGAAGTTGACTACGCTTTTCAAAATTTTGATTTAACGAAATTTGGCGTGAATCACGTCATCGAAAGAACGAAACCTTGGGGTACAGCACATGCTGTCATGAGCGCTAAGGATAAAGTAAATGAACCATTCTGCGTAATCAATGCAGACGATTTCTATGGTTCAGATTCCTTTGACAAAATGGCGAAGTTTTTAACCACTGAGGTATCAGATCAACAAATGTCATTGATGGGCTTTCAGGTCGGTAATACAATGTCTGATTATGGCTATGTATCACGTGGTGTCTGTGAAGTTAGTCCAACAGGACAAATGGACAGTGTCACAGAGCGTACAAATATTTATTACAAAGGTGAGGGTGATGATCGTAAAATTGTTTATGAAGAAAACGGCGTTGAAAACGATTTAGATCCAGAAACGCGTGTATCGATGAATTTTTGGGGCTTTACGCCAAAAATCTTCGAAGTAGCACAAGCGATGTTTCCAGCTTTTGTTGAAGAAAACAAAGAGAATTTGAAAGCGGAATTCTTTATTCCTTCGGTTCCGGATTATATGGTGAAACATAAAATGGCGGATTTCAAAGTAATCCCGACATCATCGAAATGGTTTGGTGTAACCTATAAAGAAGATAAACCTATCGTTCAAGAATCAATTTCTAAATTGGTTGCCGATGGTGTATATCCTGAAAAGTTATTTTAAGAGCTAAGAGAAATAGCTTATATTGAACCTGTGTTGTTTGACAATACAGGTTTTTTTGTGCTTAACAATGCAGATGCTGTGGATGGGTTGCTGTGCTGTTTTAGGAGAAGGAGTATTGGGAACAGCTAAGATTAAACCGATACATTAGATTATGATAGAAAAATGAATTATTGTAAATGAAAAAAATACTTAAGGTGTTAGGGTATATTATTTTAGGAATTATTGGGTTTTGCATTTTATATATTGTTGGCGAGTATAGCCTGTCGCGACTCTCAGCATCAGGTAAAGCGTCCTCCACAGATCAGACGATTCAGGTATTTGTCAAATCCAATGGTGTCCATACAGATATTGTTTTGCCAGTCATCGTGAAAGAGGTGGATTGGTCCAACGTATTTCCTTATGCCAACACCGTTGGTAAAAAAAACGGTTATCAGTATATGGGTATAGGTTGGGGAGACAAAGGCTTTTATTTGGATACACCGGAATGGAAAGATCTCAAAGCATCAACAGCTTTTGTAGCGGCCTTTGGATTGGGACAGTCTGCAATACATGTGACCTACTATAATTCCATTCGGGAGAATGACCTATGTTTTGGGTATAAAATAAATGAGGAACAGTATCGCGCACTGGTAAAGTATATCTATGATTCTTTGGATTTGCATGAAGGTAAACCTATATTGGTAGAGACGGATGCACAATACGATGATGCAGATGCCTTTTATGAAGCCAAAGGAGCTTATAGCATGTTCTATTCCTGTAATACCTGGACAAACAACGCTTTGAAGAAGGCAAATATGCCAGCAGGAGTCTGGGCGACCTTGGATAAAGGAATATTGAGCCATTATCGGAAATAGCTGTGGCTTATTGAATTCTTTTGCACAATATAGATAAACAGCTCTTTCGCTTTTCAAAGTGTTAAAAAGAGGATGTTCTTATAATAAAAAAAGCTCCGGGAATACATCCCCGGAGCTTTTTATTTATCAGCAGGAGTGATTATTTCACTTCTTCGTAGTCTACGTCAGTTACGTCATCACCACCTTGGTTTCCACCTTGTGCTTGACCAGCGTCTCCTTGAGGTTGTTGTGCACCACCTTGAGAAGCAGCGTACATTTCTTCAGAAGCAGCATTCCAAGCATTTTGTAATTCTTCAGAAGCCGAATCAATATCTGCGAAGTTTTTCGCTTCGTATGCAGCTTTTAATTTCGTTAAGCCAGCTTCAATAGGAGCTTTCTTATCTGCAGAAATTTTGTCACCATATTCTTTCAATTGTTTTTCAGTTGAGAAGATCAAGGCATCCGCTGCATTTACTTTGTCAGCTTCTTCTTTCATTTTTTTATCAGCATCAGCATTTGCTTCAGCTTCTTCTTTCATACGTTTGATTTCATCATCAGATAAACCTGAAGATGCTTCAATACGGATGTTTTGCTCTTTACCAGTTGCTTTATCTTTTGCTGATACTTTGATGATACCGTTGGCATCAATATCAAAAGTAACTTCAATTTGAGGCACACCACGAGGCGCTGGTGGAATATCGTTCAAATGGAAGCGGCCGATTGTACGGTTTTGGCTCGCCATAGGACGCTCACCTTGTAAGATGTGGATCTCTACCGATGGTTGATTGTCAGAAGCAGTAGAGAATGTTTCCGATTTTTTAGTCGGAATAGTTGTATTCGCTTCAATCAATTTAGTCATTACACCACCCATTGTTTCGATACCCAATGAAAGTGGAGTTACATCCAATAATAATACATCTTTTACTTCACCAGTTAATACACCTCCTTGGATTGCAGCACCTAAAGCAACAACTTCGTCAGGGTTTACACCTTTGGAAGGTTCTTTTCCGAAGAAAGCTTTTACAGCATCAACAATTGCAGGGATACGAGTAGAACCACCTACTAAGATAATTTCGTCGATATCTGATTTGCTGAAACCAGCGTTTTTCAATGCAGACTCACAAGGAGCAATTGTTCTCTTGATCAAGTCAGCTGCCAAAGCTTCAAATTTAGCACGTGATAATGAACGAACTAAGTGTTTTGGGCCAGTAGCATCTGCTGTGATATATGGCAAGTTGATTTCAGTAGAAGTCGCACTTGATAATTCAATTTTAGCTTTTTCAGCAGCTTCTTTCAAACGTTGCAATGCCATTGGATCTTTTTTCAGATCAAAACCATTGTTTTCATTCTTGAATTCTTCATTCAACCAGTTGATAATTACGTTATCGAAGTCATCACCACCTAAGTGAGTATCACCGTCAGTAGATTTTACTTCAAATACACCATCACCTAATTCCAATACGGAAACGTCATGTGTACCACCACCACAGTCAAACACAACGATCTTCATATCTTTGTGTGCTTTGTCCAAACCGTAAGCTAAAGCAGCAGCAGTAGGTTCGTTGATGATACGTTTAACAGATAAACCAGCGATTTCACCAGCTTCTTTAGTTGCTTGACGTTGTGCGTCGTTGAAGTATGCAGGTACTGTGATGACAGCTTCAGTTACTTCTTGACCTAAGAAGTCTTCAGCAGTCTTCTTCATTTTTTGAAGAATCATCGCAGAGATTTCTTGTGGAGTATATTTGCGGTCGTCGATTTCTACGCGTGGTGTATTGTTATCACCTTTAACGATGTTATAAGGTACGTGTTCAGCTTCTTTTATTGCCTCATCATATGAAAGTCCCATAAAACGTTTAATAGAATAAATAGTTTTATGTGGATTAGTAATTGCTTGACGTTTAGCTGGGTCACCCACTTTACGCTCACCACCTTCTACGAAAGCTACAATGGAAGGAGTGGTACGTTTACCTTCGTTGTTCGTAATTACTACAGGCTCGTTACCTTCCATTACGGCAACACATGAGTTTGTAGTACCTAAGTCAATTCCTATAATTTTAGACATATCTTGTATTTTAATTTTTTTACTTAAATAAATTCTATCACTCTATTATCAACCCTTATGCCAATCCGAAAGTTTTGTAAAAAAATCACTATTTGTCATCAATTTGTCGTTAGGTACTGCCAAACTGACATTTTCAATAGACAAGTTGCTCCAAGATCCGTTTTTTTGCTGACTCATTTTGGCGATTGCGTGGCATATATCTGCCAAAGAGCGCTGTAAATTCTTCCAGTTTCATCTGTTTTGATTTTTTTTCCCGCCAATCTGTGGGAACGAGATTATTGGTATAGGCGATATTTGTTGCCCAGTATTGGATATGCATCTCAGGTATGACCAGCCCCAATATCATGCCCGGAAGACCATGGCTCAAAGCCGGTCCTGCTGACACTGGTATTTCTTCGGCATAATAAGCAATCAGGTAGAGGGAATCTTTGGTCGCCCCATTCACCCTTCGGCAGTTGATGCCGGCGATATTGCGAAATTCCTCCGTAAAGCGCCAAGTGATACTATCCAACGTTTCAGAAAGCAAATATTTCTCATCGATATCGAGCTGGATATCAGCCTTGCCTGCTTTTAAATCCTGGTAAAGCACCTTTCCATTTTTGCCGGCTCCACCTCTGGGCATGCCACGTTGGTTTCCACCCCCTCCGCCTCGCGAGCCGCCTTGATTTCTACCACCTCGGGCACCTGAAGTAATACTTGCTGCACGCATTTTACCTTCTCCCTTCTGTTTTTCGGTACTTGTGCTTTCTTCTGGCATAAGCACAGTCGCATTTTCATCAAAGTATAAGTTCAGTCGATCTGTATGTGAGTCCGGCATTTTATCTAGGTGCTCCATGAAGTCTATTCCCCGACCCATCATTTTTGAGTTCATGTCATTGGACATTTGTCGCATGCGGGCTTTTGTATACGTCACCTTGTCAAAACTAATGGTACCCCTATTACCAAAATAGGCGTATTGTGCCTGCAGAGATAATCCGGTTAGACAAAATATAATAATGGTCAAATATGTTCTAATCATTGCTTTTTCCTAAATATTTATTGAAATCCCATTTGACACCAACTAAAAAATATTGCGTTAATACCTGTTGGGTGGATTCCGAGTAATTGGTATCACTGCCATTCCGACGTGTATTATTAAACGTATTAAAGAGGTCAAAGGCTTTCAGGCTGACAGTCAGACTTTCATCTTTCAACACCTTTTTCTCCAACTCCAAATTGGTATAAAATTGATTAATTGATTTCTTGTAGAGTTTGGTAGGTCCGGTGTAACTATAGTAAACATTGGTCATGATGTTGAATTTCTTCGGTAGAAAATATTTGATATATCCCGAAGCTCCACCTTCAAAGTTGGTTGCGTTATATTGTGTGTTGATTGAATTTTGCTGTGTATTAAGGCCCGCATTCACCGAGAGATCAAAATCAAAGCCTTCTGAATCTTGTTCATTTAAACTCGAGCCCAGGCTGAAAGAGGTATTTTTTGAATTGTTCAAGAGAAACTCACCTTGAGATTGACCACTTTCAAATTTTGTGTAGCTGTAACTATTGTTGTACCGGATATTTGCACTTTTATTGAAGTTAATGCGACGATTGGCCAGGGGTTGCATATGATTGATGTTCAATCCGCTGTTCCAGTTCGATTTGCCCGATAAGTTTTCATAGCTACTGATTTGAGCAGAATTCTCCATGACTGTCGTCTTATTGACAATTGGGTTATTAACAAAAGAGAAATTTCCGTTAATATTAATGTTCGTACCCTTCAGCAAACTGAATGCATTATAATTTGCCGAAATGTTGTTGGTGACAGCCCGTTTGAGGTCTGGGTTACCGATCTGTTGAAATAGTGGGTTAGTCTGCGGTTGCAGCGGTTGTAACTGATCAAATGAAGGAATGATATTCGAACTCTGGTAAGCCAGTCGGATATTTTTGCTATTTGAAATTCGGTAATTGGCATCAAAGTTTAGATTGTTGTCCCAAAAATTCCTTGAAAGGTTTATATCCCGGTCACTATCGCTTAACTTTTGATTTTTGTAAAATGTTCGGTTGGAGAGATTAACCTCAAATTTATCCTTCCGATAAGACAAATGGACATTAACTCCCTGGTTGGTATTATTGTCAATCTGATTTTTAGAGTATAATGGATCTTTCTCTTCAGTTTCTATGTCTGTTGATATCTGTTCATTCCTGTTGTTTGACTGATTGAAGCTGTAGCCCAAAGCTAAATTCATGGCGTCATTGAGCCTGTTATTGAAATTCAATGAAGTAGAAAAGTTATTGCCTTTGTTATTACCCCTTCTATTTTGGTTAATACGCGTGGTATCATTGCTCTGATGGATAATTGTTTCTGAGTTAACCTTGCTGTCCGAAGTTGATTCATTATAGTTGTTTCCGACCATTAGATTCAATGAACTGCCGGCTTTGAGTCTTTTTCTATAGTTCAGGCGAAAATTATTGCTTTGGCTCGAAGTATTCGATTCATTTTTCTCATTAAAGGAGCTAACAGCAGCACCAGTGCCATCTTTGGTGGCACTTTCCGACTGACTTAAACTGAAATTATTTGACCAATTTCCGTTGGTCTGTAGTTCTAAATTTTGAGTTGAATCCAGTCGCATGGAGAGATTGGATCTGACGCCATTGCTTCTTGCGCTATTTTCGTTGTAATTTTTGCTATTTCGTTCTAAGATCGAGTTATCAGGGAGAATGTTTTTGTTGTAATTTTCCGATTGATTTTTGTTGCTACTGTTATTGTAATTATAATTCGCATTTACCTTTAAAGCCTTTTTGAGAAACTGATTTTCGTAGTTAGCGCCGAGAGATGTGTTCAGTGGTTGCCCCGTGATCTGGTTGTTCATCCGCAAAGAGCCTTCACGACTATTAGAGCTCCCCATATTATTGTGATTGGCGGTGATGCCAATCCGTTCCGTCTGGTTAAATTTGGCTGCAAATAAGTTTCCAGCGTAGAGCTCCTTGGTACCACCTAATAGCTCTGCATTTCCGAAGATACCTTTTCTGGCCTTTTCTTTTAACACCACATTGACTGTCTGAATACGTACACCGTCATCTATACCCGATAGTTCGGCTTCTTCTGATTTTTTCTCATACAATTGTACTTTGTCTACTGCATCGGCCCGGACATTGCGTATGGCAATTTTAGGGTCATAACCAAAAAATTCTTCGCCATCAATAAAGACTTTCTGTACTGCTTTGCCCTGAGCGGTGATATTTCCATCTCCAGACACCGTGAAACCAGGCAATCGTCGAAAAAGATCTTCGAGCTTTGCGTTTTTCTCGGTTGCGAAACTTGCTGCATCATATTCTATCGTATCTCCCTTGAGTGTGATGGGCAGTCTACGTGTAATGATAACTTCTTCAAGGACATTTTTTTGCGAATTGATCTTAATGTCGTTGAGGTCGATTTCCTTATCCTTGATGTCGATGGTGTCACTATAAAGTTCAAACTTTGGGTAGGTCGCTAAAAGTATATAGCTGCCGGGTTTAATATTTTTGATCAGAAATTTCCCTTCCTCATTGGCTCTGTTAAAATAACGAAGCACAGAGTCTTTATTCAATAGGATGATTGAGGCATTGGTCAATGGCTTATTGTCAGCTTTATCTAAAATTTTCCCCTTTATGCTTGTCTGGGAATAAGCTGTGCTGATAACAAAAAATAATAGGAATAATTGAATTAATCTTTTCATTTACTGGTTGTATGTGCCAAAGATAATTTAGTTAATTGTTAATAAATGTGAAATTATTGTCAAGGAGTGTAAAATCTTTGGTATAGAGATTTTTGACAAAGTAGGATCTAAAAATTACCTTTGCACAAAATTGATGTTATGACGTTTGAAAATTATTTGCAACAATTCGAAGATATATTGAATCACCCTGAAAATCACCCCACCTATCAGGATGACGAGTACTATCAATACACTAAAATGAACTGGACAAGGATGGGCCGTTGGTTAAAACGTTTTGAACCAAATGAGGCTTTTCAACAGTTTATTGACACGATTTCGGAACGACAACAATGGATCATTATTACGGAGCCTTGGTGTGGCGATGCGGCACACTCTGTTCCAATGCTTGCTAAGATGGCTGCCCAAAATCCCAATATTACTGTCGATATCCAGTTGCGTGATAGCGCTCCCTTTTTAATAGATTCGTATTTAACAAATGGCGGGAAATCAATCCCGATTCTAGTAATCCGAAATCAGGATGGTGCAGATTTAGCTGTCTGGGGACCACGACCAAAGGGCTGTCAAGACCTATTCTTGAGTTTGAAGGAACAAGGGAAAGATTTCTCTGATATTAAAGAAGAGATTCAAAAATGGTATAATACGGATAAGGGAGCGGAGATCCAAAAGGAGATTCAGGCGCTTTTGCAGAAATAGAAGAAAGCTGATAAAAAGGAAGAACTAGATTCACTCGATTTGGTTCTTCCTTTTTATGGCCTCTTTCTATAAAGGTTTATTTTTGGAAACCTAGTTATTGTTTTATACTGCTCTTTGCCTCCAGTAGTATTACAATTTTATTAAACCCTTTTTTTCTCGCGTGCTGGAGCGGTGTTACACCTTCGTCGTCGGCGATATTTTTATCGCTGTTGGCGTCCAGTAGTATCTGGACAATATCCACATATTTTTGACTGCCATCTCCAAGTATAATTGCCTCTAATAGTGCGGTCCAGCCCAGTCTATTGATATGGTCAATAGGGAACCCTTTTGTATTAGCTAATAGTCTTACGGTCTCCACATGACCGCGTTCGCAGGCCGGAATAAGTGCTGTACCATTATACCGATTGAAAATCTTGAAATCCGCACCGTGATCAAGGTAAAGTTTAACCAGTTCAGTATAGCCTGAAGCGCCAGCATAGAGAAAAGGGCTGTCCAAGATATTGTCCTGCTGATTCACATTCGCACCATATTGAATAAGTAATTTCGCCATAGCGAGGTCTTTCTTCTCTGTGGCGATCAACAACAGCGGTTTTGAATCCTTACCTTTTTGGTTTGCACTAGATCCATTGTCCAATAGTGTTTTTACGGTGTTAATCTGGCCCTTGGAAACGGCTTCAATAATGTCGGTCGGGGCGATATTGTCTTGATTTGTTGTGTCCATACTCTTGCACTGTACTGAAAGTGTTGATATGATAGCGAGTAACGCTATCTTAACGTATAAATTTTTCATTTTGATGAATGGATTAATAATCTTTATTATTCTTTTAGTTTCTTTGTATTCGCTTTTTGATATACTACAAATTTAGGTAGAAACTAAGTGGTTGTTTTGTTAGATTTATATTGATTATTGTCAAATTTATATATAAATCTAACTGTTAGTAGTTGAAAATGAGTAAACTTAAATTAAGGATATATGAATATTGAAGATCTAAGAGATTATTGCTTGTCCATTGGACCGGTTACAGAGGAGACGCCTTTCGGACCAGATACGTTGGTATTTAAGGTCGGGGGTAAGATATTTTTATTGGTCGGATTAGATCAGATCGATATACTGCGATTTAATGTAAAATGCGATCCTAAGAAAGCTGTGGAACTCAGGGAAAGATATGATCAGACTGTATTTCCGGGGTATCATATGAATAAAAAACACTGGAATACAGTCATTGCGAATCGGGAACTGAATGATCGGGCACTGGAAGAACTTGTCTTGCACAGTTATAGCCTGATTGTTGAAAGCTTGCCGGCTAAAGTTAAACAGGAACTTAAAAGTAGTTAATATCCTTCTGAAGTGTAAAGAATTAGTTGCTTAGAAAGAAAAGGTGATAGAAATGACTTTTCTTGAGAGCTATAATGGTAGCTTTGCGATCATTTCAATGCATAATTAACAGCATTGGGAATATATTTACACTAATACTATTTTTTATGAAACAAAGACGAATTTACCTTTGGGTAATTTGTTTTATGCTACTTTTTAGTCTGGGGAGTTGCATAAAGGAGGAAGCATTAAATGCTGAAGCGGATATTGAAGGAGCTACTATTACTCAGAGTGACCAATTTTTAAAGAGAAAACCTTCCATTGATAATAATACAGTTGTTTTTCCGCTAAAACGTTTCACGGGAAGTTATGTGCATTCGCCCGAATTTGTATTAACTCCAGGAGCGACAATAGAGCCGAAAAGCGGAACCCAACTTGATTTCACTGAACCACAGAAATACACGGTTACTTCTGAGGATGGCGCTTGGTCCAAGACCTATACTGTTTCATTTGTTATTGATGAAGGCGCAGATTTGTATTCAGCGTTTGAATATGCTGAAGTTGTAGATACCGATAGTCCTGAAGGACACTACCATAAATTTTATGAATTAACAAAACTTGGACAGAAGACATATAGCTGGGCAACTGCAAATGATGGCTATAATATTCTGGCTGAAACACTTTTGGAAGAAGGAGAGGAATTGGTTCCCGGTTTTTATCCAACATCCCAAATCGCCGATGGGTATATTGGCAAAGGTGCGCGGCTTGTAACCAAGAGTACAGGCTCTTTAGGTGGGATTTTCGGTACCCCTCTGGCTGCTGGTAATTTATTCTTAGGAGCATTTCAAACCACTTTCCCGACGATCAAATCTCCACATTTTGGCATATTGTATGAGGAAAAAACTGCGCCATTAGCTATAAAAGGCTTTTTTAAATATAAAGCTGGTGAAAAATTTGTTGTCAATAATAAGCCATCATCACTCACCAAGGATACTTGGGATGGTTATGCCCTCTTATTTGAAAGAGCTTTACCGCCCAATGACGACTTTTTGTCGGGTGACCATGGATTTGTTGATAAGCGAATAGTCGCAATAGCACGGGTCGGGGCCAAAGAACAGATCGAAACTAACGAATGGACCGCATTTAGCTTGCCATTTTCTTTTGTAAATGGTAAATCATTTGATCCCAATAAAGAATATATGTATACGATTGTATTCAGCTCGAGTAAAGAGGGGGACAAATTTAACGGCGCAGTAGGGAGTACATTACTTATTGATGAAGTAGAACTTGTCGTCGATGATGCCAAATAATCATTGGTTCATATGCTGAATACAGCAATATGGTGTAATTGCTAACTAGGTGAATTTTTACAAGGGTGCTTGTGTGAGGAAAGGTAGGTTCTAAGAATATAGGGCACTGATTTCTGAAGACAAACATACATCAAAAGAATATTTTAATGAACAAAATACTTTATATAATAGCTGTTTTCATGATGGCGACCGGTTATGTGCAGGCTCAAAATGGTCAGTCAAACGGTAATCCGAATTTTTTTAATACAGATATTGACTACTCGGTACAGGCGCAATTCAGTATCGGTGGTAGTAGTCCATTAGGCCTTCCTAAGACAATACGCAAAATCGAAAGCTATAATCCTGGGTTACAGGTAGGCTTGGAGGCAAATGCTACAAAGTGGTTGCAGGCGGATAAACGATGGGGAATTCGTACAGGAATTCGTTTCGAGACGAAAGGAATGAAAACCGAAGCTCGTGTGAAAAATTATCTGACCGAGATTGTGAAAGATAATTCAAAAGTGAAAGGGTATTATACTGGGAAGGTAGAGACCAATGTACAAAATACCTATCTTACATTGCCCGTTTTAGCTGTTTACAAATTATCAGATCATTGGAATTTATATGGAGGGTTTTATTTCTCGACATTGCTGGATAATACATTCGATGGAAATGTATCGGATGGATATTTGAGACAAAATACCCCAGTAGGAACTAAAATTACGTTTGAAGAGGGGAGTCAGGCTTCTTATGACTTCTCCGATAATATCCGGAAATTTCAATGGGGAACACAACTTGGAGCGGAGTGGAAGATGAACAGACATTTCAAATTGTTGACAGATCTTACCTACGGTTTTAATAATATTTTAGAAAAAGATTTTACCTCCATAGATTTTGGTATGCATAATATCTATCTTAATGTGGGATTTGGATACAATTTCTAATAGAAACTGATCGTATACAATCCGATAATAGTCCGATTATCTTATAGCATAATTTCATTGGGGTAAAATGAAAATAGTCCTTTAGTAGTTAAACTAACGGACTATTTTTATTTAAGGCCTAAACGAAGCGACTTCTGTTACATTTTTAAACCGATCTCTCTCAATCTTTCATCCAGATATTCACCTGCGGTATAGTCTTCATAGGCCTTTGGATGAGCTGTGTCGATGCAAGAGTCCAACGAAGCTAAGCTCATAGAAGATTTTGGATGTAAAAAGAAAGGAATTGAGAAGCGGGAAGTACCCATTTTTTCACGCGGAGGATTGACTACACGGTGAGTTGTTGACTTAAGTTTGTTGTTGGTCAAACGCTGCAACATATCTCCCACGTTGATCACAATATCTTCTCCTTTTGCTTTGATCGGGAACCATTCACCATCTTTTGTCAATACTTCCAGTCCATCGGCGCTAGCACCAATTAATAGTGTAATCAAATTTATGTCCTCATGGGCACCTGCACGTACTGCATCAGGAGCTAATGCGTCTGGATCTGCAATTGGGAAATAATGGATCGCACGCAAAATTGAGTTACCATTGATCACAAATTTCTCAAAATAATTTTCTTCAAGATCTAAGTAGGTGGCAATAGCTTTTAACAGTTCACGACCTGTGTCTTCTAGTTTTTTATAAACTTCTGCCGTTACGCCATTAAAGCGTGGTATTTCTTCCACTTGGGGATTGTCTGGAAAGTCAGCTTTTGAATATTCTTCACCAACGATGGTTTGACCTCGTTGCCAGAATTCTTTTAGATCTGGTGTTTTAGCATCTTTCGCTTTTTCTCGTCCCTTAGCTGTATATCCACGTTGGCCCGCAAGTTCAGGAAATTCATACTTTTCTTTTGTTTCGGTTGGTAAACCAAAGAATTCTGGAACGACCTGATATAATTCTTCAATTAATTCTTTTGATAAACCATGGTTTGCAATCGTTACAAAGCCTGTCTCATTGAAAGCCTTGCCAATATCCTGAATGAATTGATTTCGTTGTTCTTGGGTTCCTTGTGTGTAATGTAACAAGTCCAAGCGAGGTATGTTTACTAAAGCCATACGAAGTTGATGTTTGTTTGGGACAAATTTAACGCAATTAATTTTGAATATTATACATTGATTGTTAATAAAAGTTTTATGTTTTACTTTATTTAACTGTGTTTCAGTTGTTAAAAGTTTTCCACAATGAGGTTTTGGTCATAAAAGTGCAAGAAATACACTTCTTAAGAGAAGGTGGACGATAATTCATAAAAATTACATTTTCTAGCTTGTTATTCTAATTCTTAACTATTATATTTGTTATGCAAGCATAATAATAAATCGCTTGTGATTACGCTATGGACCAAAATCAGACAATCGACTATTTTTTAAAAACAGGTTGGCAAACGATTGCCAATAAATATAATCAAATTGCTTCGCAGTATGGCTTTACCCAGGCTGCTGGTTATATTTTAATCAATATCCATAAGGAGGGTACTCCTGTTTCTCAGATTGCGAATTTGACGGGAGTTAAAACAACGAGTTTGTCCCGGGTGTTAAATAACTTAGAATCCTTGGGATTCATTTATCGGGAGACCAGCGAAACGGATAAACGCTCTGTAAAGGTGTATCTGACAGATTTGGGTCGGGAGAAAAGAAGAATAGCCAAGGATGTGGTACGTAATTTTAATCAGTACCTCGCTGATAATTTTTCGGAAAATGAACGTGATCAATTGATTGCTTCTTTGGCTAAGCTCAATGAGCTGGCGACCAGTTATAAGGAAGAAGTGATCGTATAGAAGTTAAACCAAATGTACAGATGTGCATGATAAATATGTTATGATGAACAGAAATATTAGAAAAGTGGCGGTTCTCGGTTCGGGTGTTATGGGCTCGCGAATTGCTTGTCATTTTGCTAACATTGGTGTCGAGGTATTGCTGCTGGATATTGTTCCCCGCGAACTGCTGCCAGCAGAACAAGCTAAGGGTCTAACGTTAGAGAGTAAAGCCGTTCGGGATCGGATTGTCAACAGTTCGTTAGAGACTGCTTTAAAGACAAATCCTTCGCCAATTTACAGCAAATCCTTTGTAAAACGTATCAAAACAGGGAATTTTGATGATAACCTCCAAGACATCGCACAAGTGGACTGGATCATCGAAGTCGTTGTGGAACGATTAGATATTAAAAAATCTGTTTTTGACCGTGTAGAACAATTCCGTAAACCAGGGACATTGATTACTTCCAATACTTCTGGTATTCCTATTCATCTGATGACAGAGGGACGGAGTGAAGATTTTAAAGATCATTTTTGCGGGACACACTTCTTCAATCCACCGCGCTATCTGCCTTTATTGGAGGTAATTCCGACACCGCACACTAAGGCTGAGGTTGTTGATTTCGTGCTTCATTTTGGCGATAAGATGCTAGGGAAGACGGTTGTTCTGTGTAAGGATACACCAGCATTCATCGGTAACCGGATTGGCGTTTATTCGATGTTGGCAGTGACTCATCTGGTTGAGCCTTTAGGGCTGACAGTGGAGGAAGTGGATAAATATACAGGCCCCGCAATGGGACATCCCAAATCAGCAACTTTCCGTACTGCGGATGTCGTAGGTCTTGATACCTTGGTGAATGTAGCTAATGGACTGGCACAGAATGCGCCCGAAGATGAAGCCAAAGGCGTCTTCCAGCTTCCTGCCTTTATCAGTAAGATGGTTGAAAATAAATGGCTAGGTGAAAAAACAAAAAAAGGATTTTATGAAAAGGTAAAAGCCGCTGATGGTAATTCCGAAATCCTTTCCTTAGATCTTAAAACATTAACATTTGGCTCGCAACAAAAAGTTAAGTCAACAACATTAGAGGCTACCAAGCCAGTTGAAGATATCCGTAAGCGGATGAAAGTCTATGAACAAGGAACAGACAAGGCGGCGGAGCTCTTCCGTGCCATGCATTATCCTTTATTTGAATATGTTTCACGTCGTGTTCCTGAAATCACAGATGATTTCTTCCGTATAGATGATGCCATGCGTGCTGGCTTTGGTTGGGAACTTGGGCCATTTGAAGTCTGGGATGCTTTGGGGGTCCGTGAGACCTTGGCTAAGATCAAGGCCGAAGAGAAGCGTTTGCCCGGACAAGATGGTGAGGTGGCATCCTGGGTGCATGAAATGTTGGATTCAGGACATGAATCTTTCTATAGAATAGAAAATGGTGTTCGCCATTACTATGATATTGCATCCAAATCCTATAAAGCTATTCCTGGAACAGAGGATTTGATTGTTTTGGATCATATCCGTGAAAGCAAAACCATCTGGAAAAATACAGGTGTTTCAATTATTGATCTCGGTGATGGAATCATCAATTGTGAGTTCCATACCAAGATGAATACGATCGGTGGCGATGTGATTCAGGGTTTGAATAAGGCAATAGATCTTGCTGAAAAGGAATACCGTGGATTGGTTGTTTCCAATGACGGAAAAAATTTCTCTGCTGGAGCCAATATTGGAATGATTTTCATGATGGCTGTGGAGCAGGATTTTGATGAGTTAAATATGGCCGTTCGAGCCTTTCAAAATACATCCATGCGTTTGCGTTATTCATCCATTCCGGTTGTCGTAGCGCCATTTCAGATGACCTTAGGCGGTGGCTGTGAATTTTCGATGCATGCAGATTTTGTGCAGGCTCATGCCGAAACCTACATGGGCTTAGTGGAACTGGGCGTAGGTGTTATCCCAGGTGGTGGTGGAACTAAAGAATTTGCATTGCGTGCTTCCGAAGAATTTAAAGATGATCAAATCGTTCAGAATACGTTAAAGGATAAATTCCTGACTATTGGTCAGGCGAAAGTCTCGACCTCTGCTTACGAGGCCTATGAGCTGGGATATCTACAGAAAGATAAATTTGCGATCACGATGAACCGTGCACGCTTACTTGCTGACGCAAAAGCAAAGGCATTGGAGTTGGCGGATGAAGGTTACGTACAACCCGCACCACGAAACGATATCAAAGTGCTAGGTAATCAAGGTTTAGGGATTGTATATGTAGGAGCATCATCCATGCGTGAAGGAAATTATATCTCCGACTATGATCGCAAAATATCGGAAAAACTGGGTTGGGTGATGTGTGGTGGTAACCTGTCATCGCCAACGGAAGTCTCTGAACAGTACTTGTTGGACCTTGAACGAAAGACCTTCCTTGAGCTCTGTGCTGAACGTAAAACACTTGAAAGAATTCAGTACATGTTGACAAAAGGAAAACCTTTACGAAATTAGTATTGGGTATTGAGTAATGAGTATTGAGCAATGCATAAGTTTCAAGAATTAAAAGTATGGCAAAAGGCAATGAATATGACTGTCAGCATTTATAGCTGTACAGAAGATCTTCCGAATACAGAGAAATTCGGATTGATATCCCAAATCAGGAGAAGTGCAATCTCTATTTGCTCAAATATTGCTGAAGGTGCAGGTAGAAATACAAAAGGTGAGTTTATACAATTTCTTGGAATAGCAAACGGCTCTGCTTATGAGTTACAGACACAGATTGAATTGGCTTATCGACTTACATTTTTAAATAAAGAAATTAAAGATGGATTGGTTGCGGAAATCGAAGAAATTGAAAAAATGCTATACAATCTTATAAAGTCTTTAAAATGAATGATAATTGAGTGGTGGTACTCAATACTGAATACCCACTACTCACTACTAAAATAAAAATAATGGAAGCATACATAGTAGCAGGATTTCGTACAGCAGTAGGTAAAGCGCCTCGAGGAGGATTTCGCTTTATGCGGGCTGATGATTTAGCATCAGATGTAATTAAACATCTCGTGTCCACTGTGCCGAATTTAAATAAAGAAGATATAGATGATGTCATTGTAGGGAATGCGATGCCTGAGGCAGAACAGGGGCTTAACATGGCACGTTTTATTTCCCTGATGGGTTTAGATACAGATAAAGTGCCAGGCGTTACCGTCAATCGGTATTGTGCCTCTGGATTGGAGACGATCGCCACGGCGGTTGCAAAGATCAAAACCGGTATGGCTGATGTCATTATCGCAGGAGGTGTTGAAGTGATGTCCGGAATGCCTTTCGGAGGCTGGAAAATTGTTCCCAATCCTGTCGTTGCCCAAGAGCATCCCGATTGGTATTGGGGTATGGGGCTGACTGCAGAGGCTGTAGCGAAGGACTACAATGTCTCCCGTGAAGATCAAGATGCCTTTGCACTGAAGTCCAATCAAAAGGCTGTTGCCGCTATTCAAAATGGTCATCTTAAAGATGGTATTGTGCCGATCACAGTCAAAGAGAACTATCTGAAGGACGGTAAGATAGCGACTCGTAAATATGTTGTAGATACCGATGAAGGGCCTCGTGCAGATACATCCCTGGAAGCTCTGGGTAAGTTGAAGCCTGTATTTGCGGCCAATGGTTCGGTGACAGCAGGAAACTCCTCACAGACATCGGATGGCGCAGCATTTGTGTTGGTTATGTCTGAGGCAAAAGTGAAAGAGTTGGGTGTTAAACCCATTGCCAAGTTGGTCAGTTTTGCTGTTGCAGGCGTACCACCGCGGATCATGGGAATCGGACCGATCTATGCGATACCAAAAGCTTTGGAACGGGCTGGACTTAAAAAAGAAGATATCGATTTATTTGAATTGAACGAAGCTTTCGCTTCCCAGTCTTTGGCTGTTATTCGTGAACTGGGGCTTGATGAAGAAAAGGTCAATGTCAATGGTGGAGCGATAGCCTTGGGGCATCCGCTAGGCTGTACAGGAGCGAAGCTGACCGTGCAGGTTTTGCATGAATTGAAACGTCGTGGCAAAAAATATGGTATGGTGACGATGTGTGTGGGAACAGGTCAAGGAGCGGCCGGTATCTTTGAACTATTAGACTAAGTTCGGACACTAAAAATAACAGTATAAACCATTTTATTTGCTAGTCTCATAGCAGATAAAAATATTCAAAATATTGTGTAAACCTGGGTGGTCAAAAGCCAACTTAGGGTTGCACCTCAAATCTAAAAAACAATGAGCGAAAATAAAGCAATCAAAGGCGGTGAGTTCGTTATTAGAGAGACTCCCTATACAGCTATTTTTATCCCAGAGGAGTTTGATGAAGAAGCGAAAATGATTCGTCAGACCTGTTTGGATTTCTTAGATACCGAAGTATTAAATAAGCTTGATCGTATTGATGCACAAGAGGAGGGATTGATGCCTAACCTGATGGATAAAGCTGGTGAACTAGGTATGCTGGGGGTGTCGATTCCGGAAGAGTATGGTGGGTTTGGTAAAAACTTCAATACGTCGATGCTCGTAGCAGAGGCCGTAGGTGGAGGTTTCTCTTTTGCCGTCGCTTTGTCTGCACATACAGGTATTGGTACTTTGCCTATCCTTTACTATGGTAATGCGGAGCAGAAAGCGAAGTATATTCCTAAACTCGCAACTGGCGAATGGAAGGCTTCCTACTGTTTGACAGAACCAAATGCCGGATCAGATGCCAATTCCGGCCGCACCTCCGCAAAACTAAATGCTGAAGGAACTCATTATCTGATCAATGGTCAGAAAATGTGGATTACCAACGGTGGATTTGCAGATATCTTTATTGTATTTGCAAAAATCGATGATGATAAGAACCTGACAGCATTTATTGTTGAAAAAGATTTTGGCGGAATCACCATGAACCCCGAAGAACATAAATTGGGAATCAAGGGATCCTCCACACGCCAGATTTTCTTTAATGACTGCGCCGTTCCGGTTGAAAACATGCTATCCGAGCGGGAAAACGGATTTAAGATTGCCGTAAACATTCTGAATATCGGACGGATCAAGTTGGGTGCTGCGACAAATGGTTCAGCTCGTATGGTGATCAATCACGCGGTTCAATATGCCAATGAACGTGTGCAGTTTAACTTGCCGATTTCTAAGTTTGGTGCTATTCGATACAAATTGGCAGAGATGGCGACACGTTTATTTGCTGTGGAATCAGCATCCTATCGTGCGGGTCAAAATATTGATGATGCCTATGATGCATTGATTGCAGGCGGTATGGACGAAGCAAAAGCCAAATTGAAATCAGTTGAACAATTTGCGATCGAGTGCGCTATTATCAAAGTATGGTGTTCTGAGATGTTAGATTATGTGGTGGATGAAGGTGTGCAGATTTATGGTGGAATGGGTTATTCAGCTGATGCGCCGATGGAGCGTGCTTATCGCGATTCACGGATCAACAGGATCTTCGAGGGTACCAATGAGGTGAATAGACTGCTTGTTGTAGATATGTTGTTAAAACGAGCCATGAAAGGTGAACTGGATCTGATGGGGCCAGCGCAGGCAGTGGCAAGTGAACTGCTGGCTATTCCTGATTTCGGGGAAGAAGATGATGCACCATTCGCAGCAGAGAAGAAAATTGTCTCCAACCTTAAGAAAGCAGGCTTACTCATTGCCGGAGCCGCTGTTCAAAAGCTGATGATGTCGCTTTCAAAAGAAGAAGAGATTCTAATGAATATCGCAGATATTATCGGTTACGTATACATTACGGAATCTGTATTGTTACGTGCAGAAAAGCTTGTCCATACTGGTTCTGAAAAGGCCGAGTATGCGACAGATATGGCGAAGATCTATCTGTATGGTGCGATTGATAAAATCAATGCTGCGGGTAAAGAAGCGCTGTATTCCTTTGGTGAAGGCGATGAGTTGAATATGATGCTGGTTGGATTACGTCGATTCACTAAAGCGCAACCATTTAACATCAAAGACGCACGTCAGCGGATTGCTAAAAAATTAATAGAAGAAAATAAATATTGTTTTTGATTGATAATGATTATTGGTTTTGGTTGTGTGGCCGGAGAGAAATCTTCGGCCATTTTTGTGTTACAATAACGAAAAGTAGCTACAATTATATTAAATTTAGCCTTTTAATACTAACCGTTATATGGCATCGTCAAGATCATTTGCACTTACAGAAGACTGGGTAGTCGTCATTTTGGGACTCGCTACCATTTTTTTAGCACTTTCGGGTATTTTTGCACCTGTACCTAATTTTTCCTGGAGTAACTTTTCCGAACTGACCTCCACAATTTTTGATTCGGCCAATCTCAACAAGATTTTTCAGCAGTTTATCTTTGTCTTTGTGACAGGTGTTTTTGGGGCGTTTTTGCTTGGTAAATCCGTTAAACATCTGCTGGTCGTATTTCCTGTAGTGTTTATTTTGACTGTATTTGCGCTGATAGTAGCGGGCAATTCGACAGTGAAAGAATATAATCTCGAGGCTGTTATTTTTAGTTTGATTATAGGTTTGGTCATTAGCAATTGTTTTAAGCTGCCTACCTGGTTTAAAGAAGCCTTGAGTACTGAATTGTATGTCAAGATCGGATTGATTCTATTGGGTACCACTGTTATCTTTGGGGATATCCTTAAAGCGGGCTCATTGGGACTTATCCAAGCTTTGGCAGTTGTATTGTCAGTTTGGTATTTCGCTTTTTGGCTCTGTAAAAAATTGAAGATAGACAAGGAAATGTCCCTGATGTTGTCCAGTGCAGTTTCTATTTGTGGTGTTTCAGCGGCCATTGCTACCTCAGGAGCTATTAAAGGTGATAGCAAAAAACTTTCTTATGTGATTTCCCTGGTGTTGATCACCGCAATTCCAATGATGATTTTTATGCCCTATATGGCTGAATGGATGGGCTTATCGCAAGAGGTGACCGGTGCATGGCTAGGAGGTAGTATCGATACAACAGGAGCTGTTGTTGCTTCAGGCTCCCTTGTTGGAGAGGAAGCGTTAAAGATCAGTACAATTGTCAAATTCTCGCAAAACGTATTGTTAGGACTAGCGGCATTCGCGATCAGTATTTATTGGACCTATGCAAAATCTGTGGATGACGAAACAAAGCGGGATAAACCGACGTTAAAGATTATCTGGGAACGCTTCCCTAAATTTGTGCTTGGGTTTGTATTTGCATCGCTATTATTTTCCTTTGTAATTTCTCCTGAAAAAATTGATGCTGTCAAGGGTAGTCTGAAAAACCTGCAGGGACTCTGGTTTACCTTAGCATTTACTTCGATCGGTCTGGAAACAAATTTCAAAGACCTTTTTGTACAAGATAATAAGAAACCCCTTTATGCATTTTTGATTGCGCAGACCTTTAATGTCGTAGTGACTTTGTTGATCGCACTGGTGCTGTTTCGATAATTTATTGGTATGTATATGGGCCGAATACTTTCGGAGCTAAATAAGATTTGCAAAAAAAGTCTGCTATCCTTGGCGGACTTTTTTGTTCTACCTTTTTTCATTTTCTCGATCTCGCCATAGTTCTGCCGAAGGGCCTCCAAGAAAATAGAGGATTCAATTTTTTCTTACTAAAGTGTTTGGGTTGTCGGATAAGACAATGTTGGTCGCGCATGAAAAAGCAAAGCTAAACCTAAGGGAAAACCTCATGTACGTGAATAGATATGAAAGGTTTATACAAGAAATATGATGCGTAAAATCTATTTTTTTATAGTGTAAGTGGTTGTTAATTAGTGTTTAATAACGTTTTTAAAAAAAATATTTATAAAATCTATCAAATTAGTAGTCTTTTAAAAAATATTTCTATATTTGTACTGTCGTCCTGATTTACAGTGAGTCATGAGGGCTGACAAAAAATGAGCATACTTAATTATGGAAAGAATGAAAAAAGATTACTTTTTAAAAACAAGCTTACAGATTACTTCATTGGAAGTGGTTTTTACTACCCTAGGAAATAGTGAAAAACGAATGTGTTGTTAAAATTTCTCTCTTACACTCTCTTATATTAGAAAAGGGAAGCCGAGGCTTCCCTTTTTAAACAAAGTTTTAACAATGAAACAAGTTCTATTGGCGTTGGCACTTGTTTATTTTCACTATTAAACTGAATAAATTTATGAAAAAAAATGCTATTTTTCGAATTAGCGTCATTTTTAGCTTGCTTTTAGCTGGTTCTTATCAGACATATGCGCAGGTAGAAAATCCTAAACCCATTATAAATGCTTCATTGACAGGTACTGTGATCGATGCTGTTACAAAAGAGCCCCTGCAAGGTGTAACTGTACAAATTGAAGCCGTTACCCACCAGGTGAAGACCGATAGCAAAGGCGTATTTCAATTTGTTACAGGACAGAAACTACCTTTTTCACTTATTGTATCCATTGTAGGTTATCAAACACGACGGGTTGTCGTTGATCAATCACCCACTATAATTGAATTGACACCACGTTTGGAAGCCTTAGATCAAGTAGTCGTGACTGCCCGTAGACGCAAGGAGCAATTACAGGATGTACCGATCCCCGTTTCTATTATCCGTGGGGCGGCTTTGGAAGATGCCGGAGCTTTTAACGTCAATCGGCTGAAAGAACTTGTGCCGACGGTGCAATTGTATTCTTCCAACGCACGTAACACGACACTTAATATCCGTGGGCTTGGTTCAACCTATGGACTTACCAATGATGGTATAGACCCGGGTGTCGGATTCTATCTGGACGGTGTATACATCGCTCGGCCAGCTGCAACTTGGCTAGACTTTATTGATATTGATCAGATCGAAGTATTGCGAGGGCCACAGGGTACACTCTTTGGTAAAAATACGACTGCAGGCGCCTTTAATATTACTTCACGGCTACCCCAATTTACACCTGAGGCTAATGTTGAAGTTAGCTATGGCAATCAGGGATTTATTCAGGCAAAGACATCTATCTCCGGACCGTTAGCTAAGAATCTGGCTGCGCGGGCCTCCTTTTCGGGCACGCAACGGGATGGTAATCTGTTTAACGTCCACACCAATCGAAAGATCAATGATATCAATAACCTCGGATTTAGGGGGCAATTGCTGTTTACACCGACTGAGAATATCAAATTGGTACTCTCAGGAGATGTCTCTTCTCAAAAGCCCGACGGATATGGTTGGGCAGTCGCAGGTGTTGTTAAAACCCAACGTGCTGATTACCGACAATTTGATGCTATAATCAAAGATTTAGGGTATGAATTGCCCTATAAAAGCGCATTTGAACGTAAGATTGACCTCGATACGCAATCCAAAGCTGATAATAAATTGGGCGGCGTAGCGCTGAATGCTGATATCAAGATTGGTGAAGGTACCTTGACATCAACTTCAGCTTGGCGAAAATGGACCTGGGTGCCTCTCAATGACCGGGATTATCTAGGTCTTCCTGTCTATACTGTTTCCGCAGGTAATTCGGTGCATAACCAATGGTCGCAAGAATTTAGGTATTCTGGCAAAATCAGTGAGAAAGTAAGTGGTGTAGTAGGCTTATTTGGACTTTGGCAGGATCTTGGTACCGATCCTGTGCATACAGAAGAGACGGGATCCGCATTCTGGCGCTTTCAGAAAAGCTCTACGAGCGCCTTATGGGAGACTCCGGGGTTATTTGACAATTTCGGCATTAAGACTGTTTATGGAATCAAAAGTACAAGTTTAGCCGCTTATACACAGATTGACTGGGAGGTGACCTCCAAACTTCATATCTTACCAGGACTGCGCTATAACTACGACAAAAAGAAAGCAAACTACGATAGACAGACCTATGGTGGGCTACAGACATCCGATCCGGCGCTGTTGGCACTCAAAAATGGGGTCTATACCAACCAAACTTTTGATATAAACGCAGATGCCGATAATTTTTCAGGACAACTGTCTGCGAAATACCGTTTCAACCCCAAGATTAATGCTTATGCAACCTACTCTATCAGCTATAAGCCAATTGGAATCAATGTTGGCGGATTGCCAACAGCAAATGGTGCTGTGCTACTAGATCTAGCTGAAGTAAAACCAGAAGCAGTTCGCCACAAAGAGTTGGGTGTGAAAACTAACCCAACACGCAACTCGATCCTTAACTTATCCGTTTACCAGACTGATATCAAAGATTATCAAACACAAGTACAAACACCTGAACCAGGTGTGAATCGGGGTTACTTGGCCAATGCCGAGAAAGTACGTGTCAAAGGGGTGGAACTCGACGGTAATATTAATATTGGTCACTTTCTGCGCCTGAATGGTGCGCTGGCCTATACAGATGCGAAATACGTAAAATTTACGAATGCACCAGTTCCGCTGGAAGAAGTTGGTGGGCCGCAGGCTTTTAAAGATATTTCGGGCGGAGTGCTTCCGGGAGTATCCAAATGGTCTTGGTCTTTGGGCGGAGAAGTTAATCAGAGCGGCAAACTGATCGGTATCAATGGCTCCTACTTTTTGGGAGCAGATCTTTTCCATCGCTCCAAATTCTCTTCAAGCTCATCTCCATCGCAGTATTTGAATATAGATGCTTATACTTTGCTGAATGCACGTTTGGGTTTTAGGGGGTCGAATGGCGTTTCAGTTTTTGTGTGGAGCAGAAATTTGACAAATAAAGATTACTACGAGCAATTGCTCGCAGCTCCGGGCAGTTATGGTCAATATGCCGGAGTCGTAGCTGATCCAAGAACCTACGGCGTAACGCTCCGGTACAATTGGAAACAGGGAAATTAGGACCGTAATTCATAATATATTTTCATTAGCCGTCTCTGATTTATTTAGAGGCGGTTTTTTTGTATCCGAAAAGAGAGATTGTGTCAATAGAAATTTTATCGATGATAATTTGCAGCCTCTGCTTGCTTTATTTATGGAAAACCGTATCTTAATTCATCATTAAGGTGAAAGATTTGCGCATGAACGAAAAAGAGCTATTACAACATTATAAAAAAACAGGAGACCTATCTGCGCTGGGGAAATTATATTCGCCTTATATGTCCTTGCTTTATGGTGTATGTTTCAGGTATTTGCAAGATCCCGATCGTAGCCAGGATGCCGTCATGCAGATCTTTGAGGAGCTAATTCCGAAACTGCGTCATTACGAGATTGATAATTTTAAAAGCTGGTTGCACGTATACAGTAAGAACTATTGTTTAATGCAATTACGCAAAGATAAACGGACGACACAGGTGGATATTGAAGATAATTTGTTTGAAAGCGAACAAAAACTCAATACCAGTGAAGAGGCAAAATGGGAGGAGCGGGATTTTGAAAAACTAGAAGGTTGTATGCATACTTTAAATGAAGAGCAAAAAGAATGTGTACGTTTGTTTTATCTGGAACAAAAGTGCTATAAAGACATCGCAGATTTAACAGGATATGATTTGAATAAAGTCAAGAGTGCCATCCAGAATGGGAAACGCAATCTGAAAATCTGTATGGAAAGGAAAGAAAATGGAAAATAATTATCAGTTATCGCGAATTCATAATTACATCCATGGTCTAATGAGCAGAGAGGAAATGTTTCAACTGGAAAAAGAAGCATTGGAAGATCCCTTTTTACAGGATGCCATAGATGGATACCGATTACAGAATGGAGTTGATGCAAAGCAATTAAGTTTGCTGCAGCAGAGACTTAGCCGTCGGGTGGAAAATACCATAGCGACAAGACATGCACAATATTATACTTGGCAACGTTTAGCCATTGGCGCAGCGGCAGGGGTTTTGTTTGTTGTTTTATTAGCGCTTCTATATTTTAAACATTTCAATGGCATAGCGGAGCGCAGCACAGATGTTACACTCAGCGAACCGGAGAACATGGTGGCAATTGAACCCTTGCTGGATGGCGGAGAGGCAACACCGCTAGGAGGATGGAAAGCGTTTGAACAATACCTTAATAATCAGGTAACGGATACGGGAAGAGGAGGGGAGATTATTGTCAATTTTACTATCGGAAAGGATGGATTGCCTAATCAGATCCACGCAGAAGGAACACCAGAGCAAGCTCTTTTTGATGAGGCTGTACGGCTTCTTCGGTCCGGAGTTAAGTGGCAGGGAACCAAAGCCCGTTTGAAAATTACATTTCCCATAGAAGACATGAAGAATCCCTCACAATCAAATGTCATCAAACCTCCGCATTGTTTTGGGGTAGAAAAATCTTAGAAAAAAAAATGAGCGATTTCCTTCAAGAGAAATCGCTCATTTTTTTTGACAACATTATCCGTTCTTAAAATGCATACCTCAACCCAAGTTGAATTTGAAAAGGATTACCGTTTAAATTGGATACACCAACGCCTGAACTCATATTATAAATATATTGCTGATTGGCTGCATCGAAACTCTTGATCGCATAAAGATTTTGTTTGCCCAAGTTGTGTCCTACACCCCAGCTTTTTTTCAGGAGGTTGGCTACATTGAAGATATCAATAGAGGCTTCAAGTCCATGATTTTTATAGAACTTTACATTCTTTGCCAAATGCAGGTCAAATACGCCATAGAAACCATTGATCCCCCCATTACGTTCTGCTACTTGACCCAAATTGCCATTGATGTAGTTTTTGATGCTTTTCTCAGCATTTGGATCGTCCAGGATTGCTTGAATACCGTTTTTGATATATTCCGGGGTGTTTTTGTTGTTGGGATCGTAGATAAAAGCAAGATCATTGGAATTTACAAAGTCCCCATTGACATTTCCATTGACAGCTAATGAATAACGTGTTCCAGCAATTCCGCTGAAGCGCAGACCCATAGAAACACCCCATAAAGAGGGCATTGTTCCATAGAACACGACTTTATGACGGAATTGATTATCCGAGTACGACATTGTACTTAAGTTGCGAGGATCGTCTTTGACCATTAGGGAGAGGGTAGCAGTATTGGCAACATTACCATTATACGAGGTATTGTCTTTTGTATCATTCCAAGTATAAGACATCGTGATTTGTCCATCCTTGTAGTAACGATAAGTTCCGTCCAATACTACGGTATACGAATTGTTTTTTCCATCACTATTCATTTCCAATACCCGACCAACCTGTTTGGTCTTACGGCTATTGGTCCAGTTGGCTGCCCCGTTTGTGGTATTGATGCTTGACGCAGGAACATATACGCCACGGTTATCCTCGGCAGTCAACCTAAAATAAGGGTTCTCCACCATGTTGCGATCTACATACATATAGTTGTTGCGTCCCCAAGTACCGTAAGCACTTAAACCGATGCGTAGCGAAGGCGTGAAGAAATGATTGATGGAAATATTGGCTTTATATACAGTCGGCACTTTCACATCCTTGCTATTGGTATTGATTGTGACAAGTTTTTCGATCTTTGGATTGTCCAGTAGTTCACGTCCGGGAGCTGTGTCGGGATCCTTGCGATATCCTGCAAAATTTGGCTTAGGAATTAATGTAGGATCCGTGATATCTACGCCAGCAATGCGTGAACCATCAAACAACATATTGTTTAACATAGAATATGGGTTGAGTGCCGACCCAAATATACCAGCTCCAAAACGGATGATATTTTTCCTCTCTTCATTGATATCCCAGTTGAATTGCACACGAGGCTGTATTTGAAACGTGTTAATCCCATTGTCGGTTGAAAGACCTAATTCGTCATAGACCGTCTGGTTGAATGTAGCTTTCTTGAGGTATTTCGTGTTGTCCAGACGTAGGCCGCCGACTACGTCAAGACCTCTTGCGATTTTAGCTTCCATCTGCCCATAAACACCTACAGCCAGATTGTTGACCAAAGTGTTTTCTTGGTCAGTCATATATACATCGCGCGCATAGCGATAAGGGGTCAGGTTATCGAAATTTTGTAAACCTGTAAAATAAAAACGACCGTTCATTTCACTACCATAACGAAAATCCATGTTCGTATACATGATATCGGCACCGAAAGTATATTTGATCTTATCCGTATTGTAATATAGGTTGTTGACCAACTGCAGCATATTGCCATTGAACCATTCTGGTGAAAAGCGTTGACCACCGAGTTGGATAGAATTGTTGTATTTATTCGCGCCATCTACTGATTGGATGGATTCAACGATCGCGCGGGGAATACTATGTGACTGGTCAAATCCGTCAACATTATGCTGTGCTTCAGAGCGTTCGTAAAAATGCTGGATCTTTAAATCATTTGTCAACTTGGAACTGATCGAAGTACGCAAAGAAGCCATAAGGCTATTGTTTATATACTTTCTGTTGGTGTAAGATTCATAGGCGTTAATTCCCGTATTATCCCCTTCCTGTTGATTGTCGGAGTCATACACAAAGTTATTGCGAATGGTCAATAGGTTCTTTTCATTTAATTGCCAGTCGATTCGAGCGAACGCGGCATCAGTCTTTTTCTTTTTGTCAAAGGAGCCAAATAGACGGTCGGCACTAGCGCCATATTTACCTACAGCAATTCGGGTGAAATCATCCAAGGTCGTTTGTGTAACTTTGTATCGTGCAATATCTTCGGTTGTTTGGATATCAGCGATCTGAAGCGGACGTGTATCCATTTGACGATCCCATGTAACAAAGAAATGGGCTTTATCCTTAATAATTGGCCCCCCCAACGAAAATCCATATTGATAAGTGGAGAATTTCTGTTTGCGTGGAGTTTCATTCAGATTATACTTACTGGAAAGCCAATCTGCCCGGGCAAAAGTAAAGGCGCTTCCTGTCAGGGTATTTGTTCCTGATTTGGTCACGGTCGTAATGCTACCGCCGCCACTACGACCAAAAGTGACATCATAATCGTTGGTGACCACTTTGAATTCGCGAATAGCCTCCATAGAAATTGAATAAGCACCACCGCTATTTCCGCCCGCTACCGTACTGCGCGAGTTCATGCCATCTACCGTAAAATTAGTCGAAGATGCGCGTTGGCCCGCAAGGTTCGTCCCGCTGCTCACTGGCGATAGATCGATCAGCGAAGAAAAATTCCGACCATTTACAGGCATTTTCTTAAGATCATTTGCCGTAATAGCGGTAGAGGCACCTAACGTTTTGATCTTATTTTTAGGGTCAGCAGCAGCGCCCTGTACAATTACTTCGTCAAGCTTAGTTTCCGTAGAAGATAAACTAAAATCTACTGTAAGCTCATCGCCATAATTTAATTTATAGTCTGTTTTCTTTTGTTCAGCATAACCGACATGATTGACTGATATGGTGTATGGAGAGCCTAAGGGCAGCTGCTGAAAGGTATATACCCCATTTTGATTGGTCAAAGTTGTTTGTCTAAATCCAGTAGATTCATTCCGCACAGATACTGAACTGCCCTTGACCGGTCCAGATCCATCTGTGATACGCCCCGTGATGGTTGCTTCCGTGCCTTGAGCCCAGCTTCTGCTTGGAATTTGAAAAAATGTGATAATGGTTAGGAGCACAAACCAAATGATGTTTTTCTGCATAATAATTTCGTTTCTAGTTTAGTTGATCAGTGTTTGTCACAAGTATGTTGCGAAATTATTCGTATAGTATTGCTAAACTGTTAAGTCGGTATTATTAAATATTTAAAAAGAATTGGCCATGTTAAGATAAAGATACAGCATATACTAATAGGGAATCGATAGATGCTGCGAACAGTATATATCCCTTGGTAAAGAAAAACTTACAAACGAATAAGGGCTCGAATGATTCGAGCCCTTAATGATTTTATCGTATGTTGCAGTACCTTATTCTTCCCAACGAATTTTTTCTTCGATAGGCGTACGTACAGGTTCGCGCGCATCTGATTCATGATGTCCTAAGTAAAATAGGCCGATACATTTTTGGTTCTCTTCCAGATTAAGGAAACCGCCCAAATGATTGATTAAGCCCGGTGTTGCCCAGTAACCACCAATATTCAACGAATGTGCAGCGAGCCACATATTTTCTACAGCGGCAGCAGTACAAGCCAATTCTTCCCATTCAGGAACTTCACCCGTATAATTGACGATAAGCGCAATGGCAACATTTGATTGTGTTGCTTTCTTGCCCATGGTGATCTCTGTCGCTTCCGTATATTTCTCCGCTGGTGTAACCGATTTATAGATGCGCGATAATTCAGTACCCAAGCGTTGAAGCCCTTCTTTACGGAAGATCACAAAACGCCAAGGCTGTGTCCGTTTATGTGTTGGAGCAGCATTAGCTGCTTCCAAAATGCTAAGGATATCCTCTTTGCTTACTTCTTCTTCAGTAAAAGAAGCTTGAAATACCGATCTTCTGTAGTGTATTGCTTTTAAAACGTCGTTTTTCATTAAAAATATGTTGATTTTAGAATGTACTTATGCTTTTTCTTCCCATAAAGATACAACATGCAAAATTGTTTTGACCGCTTTTTCCATATCTTGTGCTGATACCCATTCTTGCTTCCCATGAAATGCATGTCCACCCGCAAAGATATTAGGACATGGAAGCCCCATAAATGATAGGCGTGATCCATCGGTACCGCCACGGATACTTCTTCTTTCTGCGACCATACCTGCTCTTGTAATAGCTTCCATGCCAATTTCCATAATTTCTGGATACTGATCAAGGATCTCTTTCATATTGCGGTATTGCTCTTTTACAGTGAATATATAGGTACAATTTGGATAGCGCTCAACAATAGATTTTGCTATTGCTTCCAGTTCATCTTCATGTTTTTTCAGATTAGCTGTTGCATGATCACGGATGATAAATTGAATCTCTGCCTTCTCCACCGATCCACTGATATTCACTGGGTGCACAAAACCGTCCTTTTTATTGGTGCTTTCTGGAGAAAGTCTGTCTTTCGGTAATGCATCGATGATGGCACTTGCGATTTTAATCGCACTTTGCATCTTTCCTTTTGCAAAACCAGGGTGCACGGAGACGCCATGGATCGTTAAAGTTGCTCCATCTGCCGAGAATGTCTCATCCTCGATCGTGCCGGCTTTTTCGCCGTCCATGGTGTAGGCAAAGTCTGCCGCCAGACGTTTTAAATCTGCTTTATCAACCCCACGGCCGATTTCCTCGTCCGGTGTGAATAAAATCTTGATATCACCATGTTTAATCTCCGGGTGTTTCATCAATAGGCGTGCAGCATCCATTATTTCAGCGATACCAGCCTTATCATCCGCTCCTAAAAGCGTTGTTCCACTTGCCGTAATTACATCGTTTCCGATTTGATTGGCTAGATCGGGATGTTCTGCATATTTGATCACAATGCTATTATCATCTGGAAGTACCAAATCTTGTCCTTGGTAATTACGGTGTACCAATGGTTTTACATCTTTGCCAGAAGAATCCGGAGAAGTGTCCATATGAGAGCAGAAACAGATCACTGGAACTTTCTTGGACGTATTGGAGGGGATGGTCGCATAGATGTAACCATTCTCATCCATAGCGGCATCCGAAATGCCCAATGATAAGAGTTCTTCTACCAATAATTTACCCAAATTTTTCTGTTTTTCGGTAGATGGACATGTCGGTGAATTTACATCAGATTGTGTGTCAATCTGTACGTAGCGTTGAAATCTTTCCGAAACTGAAAAGTCACTTATGTTATTAATCTCAAATGTGCTCATGCTAATCGCCTTAATGTGATAAGGGCGACCAAATTTACAAATTCTAACGGGCTTCGACCAAAAACAAACAAGACTTGTCAATAAACTGACAAGTCTTGTTTACTAGAGGTAATATTTCGCTAACCTCCTGTATCTTTTTTGGGGAGTAATCCTAGGTTTAGCTTATTTTTTTTCGTCGGCGTAGCCAAATACTTTCTGCAAGATATTTGTATTTCTGCTTCCGCCGATATTGTTTCTGATTTTTGATTCCTGATCAGCTACTTTGATAAACAAACCATCTATGGCCTTTTGAGTAACGTAAGCGGTCAGGTTTGTTTCTACCTTATTGCCTAGCGGTAAATTATTATAGGCTGAGGTCAATTGCGTCCAATATTGGTCTACATTATTTACACCCATGGCAGATTGAATGACTGGACTAAACTTGTTTGTTAATTCGGTTGATGTATTTGTTTTGAAAAATGTTGTTGCAGCATCTTGCTTGCTTCCCAATAGGATATTGGTCGCATCAGTGATGGTCATTTTAGACAATGCATTTACGAATACCGGAGCGGCTTCTTTTACGGCACCCTCAGCGGCTCTGTTCATGCTTTGAATAAATTGATCACAAAGCTTGCCCATGCCGACTGCACGAAGCGTTTTTTCTACCTTTTGGGCCTCCGCAGGCATTAAAATCTTTACCGCTGCATCACCTAAGAAGCCATCTTTTTTTGCCAAAGACTCAATACTCAGGTTAAGGCCGTTGCTTAGAGCTTGTTTGATACCCAATGAAGCATCTTTATTTGATAATGAAGCCAAGGGGTTCGACTTGGTAGAACCCGTTGTTGAAGAGCTCGCAGTTGACGAATTCGTCTTTTTTGTGCTGTCAGTTTGACTCTGAGTTGCTTTATTCAACGCGTCGTTGATCTTTTTAAAGATTTGCGCTTCACTGTTGTTGGAGAACAAAAGCCCTGAAACAAATAGGGTACAATATAGTAATGGAAATTTCATCATGATATGTTTTGCTGTCAAAATTAAGGATATCGACCGTTAATTTTTGTAAAAGTTTAAATTGCCGGCTGTTCTTTCCATGAAATTGTCCGTATCCGTAGCAGATGCGCCACAACCCCACTGCAACGAAGATCCTAAATTGTCACAGCAGTCCCTGCCGGCCTATTTCCACGAAAGTGTCGTCACAACAGGGAAGTGGTCAGAAGGAAACTTACTCAGGTAAGTATCTGTCAAAATACCATATTTCTTCGCCTGAAAAGGTTTGGTGATAAAGATATGGTCAATCCGACCAGAGGCTCTTAGGCTCTTTCCCCAACCATTAAAAGAAGAGTTGGGCTCATATTTAAGCGGAGATACTTCATGTACATCTGTGACGATATTGCTCTTGGCAAGTGTAAAATAGGCCTCATCTTTTTCGTCTACATTGAAGTCGCCTGTTAAGATCAGCGGAAGATCCTTCGCAAATTCTTTTGCCTTGGCCAGGATCAATTTTGCACTTTCCGTGCGGGCTGTACGTCCGATATGGTCAAAATGGGTATTCATAAAGATAAAGCGCTTTTTATTGGCTTTGTCTTCAAAAATTCCCCAGGTACAGATACGTGGTAAGGCCGCATCCCAACCCTTGTTCGGATGTTCGGTATCTGTTGCAGAAAGCCAGAATGTACCACTTTTTATGGCTTTGAACCGATTGGTGTTGTAATAAATTGCAGAGTGTTCACCTTCCTGTGCGCCGTCATCACGCCCCACACCGACATAGTCGAATCCCGGAAGCAATGTTTTTAGATCCTGAACCTGATCATGAAAGGCTTCCTGAACACCGAATATATCAAAACCATGATACTTAATCAGATTGGTCAAAGGCACTTTGCGGTCAACCCACATATTACCAGTATCTACAGTATTTCTTTGTCTAATATTGTATGTAGCTGCAATGAAATCTTGCGCATAGGAGATATACGAAAAGCATAATGCTGCTGCGAGAATAAAGTATTTTTTCATCTATATTATTTTGTTCTTCAGTTGTGATGAAGCTATCAGATTTATTCATCGAGTACATGTTTTAAGCGGCATTCATGAGCTCGCTTTACTCGGTTATTCAATCCCTAGTGTGATCGAATAAATCATGATGGTTTCATTTGAATAATTAGTTTAGGAATAGTTACCTCATTAATATAAAGATGTGCAGTATTCCGTTTTTGTTATTTATTTAATTATTTTTTCAATACTTGAAGCAAGAGCTCGGGTTCATCCGTTGTGATGAAATCGATCTTTTGTCCAATGAGATTGCTCATTTCTTCTTCTGTATTGACTGTCCAGGCATTCACTTTCATACCCAATTGATGGGCTTCCTGTAGCCAACTTGCATTCTTTTTGAAGACCGAAAAATGGTAGTCTAGGCCATTGATTCCTGCAGCATTCACATCAGCAGGTGATTTATCCCCATTAAGGTATTGGATATTTGCTTTTGGAGCGAGCTCATGAATCTTTTGACATGCCTCAAAACTGAATGCGATATAATCTGTTATTTTCTCTGCTTTTAGAGTTTTTACCATTTCAACGGACTTTGTAGCTGCCTCCAGTGTCCGTTCTACACCCAGTTTGTTGGTTTTTAACTCCAGGATCAGACGTAAGCCCTTTAATTTTTTTCCTGCTTTGATATACTCTTCCAATGTTGGGATAGATTCCCCATTCGGGTGTTTTTTTGCCAGGAGTTCTGTGTATGTTGCTGTTGCGATGTCAATACCGTAGAAATCATTGTCGTGGTTGACGACAAGTATATTGTCTTTGGTGAGGTGTACATCAAACTCAGATCCAAAGAGTTTAAGTTCATGTGCGGCTTTTAAAGAAGCGATGGAATTTTGAGGAAGATGGCTGTTTTTCCACACGCCACGATGTGCAATTGCTTTGGTCTGTGCAAATAGTGTTGCCGATGAAATGACCATAGCCAACGTCAGACAGCTAAAAATGTGTTTTTTCATATGTGTTAGTTTGAAAGCTGATTTTTACAGTATAAAAAAAGTGGTACTTTTTATCCTGATTCACAAGATCTAAAGTACCACTTTTATGTTTAGTTATTGTTAACTGTAATTTATTTTTTACCATTCCATTCTGCCATGAACTCGTCTAAGAATCCAAGCATATATTGGTGACGGTGTTCCGCAATTCTTTTTGCGGCCTGTGTATTCATTTTATCTTTCAACAACAGCAGCTTCTCATAGAAGTGGTTGATTGTCGGAGCTTCAGAATGTTTGTAAGCTTCTTTATCTTTATATTCCTGTACCGGAATGTTGGGGTTGTACATTTCACGGCCTTTATTTCCGCCGAAACTAAATGCACGCGCAATACCTATTGCACCGATGGCGTCCAAACGATCGGCATCCTGTACAATTTCCATCTCTTTGGAATGGAAAGAAACTTCACCCAAACTTGCTTTGAAAGACATGTTAAAGATGATTTTTTTGACATGGTCAATGATTTCAGGAGAAATTTCTAGACTTGCCAAAAACTCTCCGGCAACACGAGGGCCAATTGTTTCGTCACCGTCATGGAATTTGCTGTCCGCAATGTCATGCAGGAGCGCTGCTAATTCGCAGACCATGACATCAGCTTCTTCATCTTCTAAAATTAACTTCGTATTGTTCCATACGCGTTGAATATGCGACCAATCATGGCCTGCTTCTGCAAATTTCAAACGATCTTGCACAAATGCGACTGTGCGTTCAATAATGTTATTCATACAATACTTTTGTTTTTTCGCGAGTACCCTCGTATAATTCGTATTCTAATAATCTACAATCTAATTTACCGTTATAAAATTCTATACGTCTGGACGCACGGAGTCCAATTTTCTTTGCAAGATCCGGATTTCCGGTAAATATATAGCCTCTATAACCTTTGCATTCCTGTTTCATAAAATCACCCATACGTTTGTAGGTAATCTCCAACTTGGTATGCGTACCTAAACGTTCACCGTATTCTGGATTGAATAAGATGACACCTCCTTCTTTAGGAACGTGCGTTTCCGCAAAATCGCATACTTCAAATGAAATTAATTGTTCCACTCCAGCAGTGCGGGCATTCATCTTGGAAACATTTATTGCTTCTTCGGAGATATCCGTAGCAATAATTTGAGGAGCTGCTTTTTTATTGATCTGATCTTTTAACAGGCGACGTTCCTGGAAGAAAACAGTTTCATCGTAACCGATGAAATGCATGAATGAATAATTCATACGCAGTAGTCCTGGTTTTCTATTGGTTGCAATCAATGCTGCTTCAATGGCCAATGTTCCCGATCCACACATCGGATTGACAAAGGCGGATTCGCCATCCCATTTTGATGCAATAATTGTTGAGGCTGCTAAGGCTTCCAGCATGGGTGCCTTGCCCGGAATCTTACGGTAACCATGTTTGGCTAGCGTTTCTCCAGAGGTGTCAATGAAAATTTCAGCACGGTCATCCTTCCAATAGAGGTGAACCACAGCTTTGTTGTTTTCCGGCCCTGAATTCGGACGCATACCTTTTTTATCTTTAATACGATCTACAATCGCATCTTTTACTTTGACATTCGCAAATAAAGGCGTACTAATTGTTTCATTGTCCACATTGGAACTCACAGAGAAATAACCATCGAATTGAATGAGCTCTTCCCAAGCAATCGTGCTCAGCTCTTCATAAAGCTCAGTAGGATTGTTCGCTGAAAATTCCTTTAACGAATATAGAATCTGCGAGGCGGTACGCAAGTTCAGATTGAGCTTGATCGTATCATTTACGCTGACTTTCAATTCGACTCCAGTAGGAAATGCTCTGACGATGTCAAAACCTAACTCTTTAACTTCCTGTTGCAAATACGGCGATAAGCGTTTATTGCACGTAATGATAACTTTATTGGGGGTGTTGAAAACTTCCATCATATTTTGTACAAAGTTAATTAAACTCTTCCTCAAAAATTGCTTAATTTTACGCTTTAATATTTATTTTTTTGATTATGGAAATTAGAGGAAAAGTACACGAGATAGGAGCGACACAACAAGTGACAGAATCATTCAAAAAACGTGATATGATTGTAGCTTATGCCGAAAACCCACAATTTGTTGAGTATATCCGTTTTGAATCAACACAAGACAGAACTTCAATTTTTGATAACCTAGCTATTGGCGAAGAGGTAGAGGTATCTTTTAATCTTCGTGGTCGTCCTTGGACAAATAAAGATGGCGTAACGACATATTTCAATTCATTGGTTGCATGGCGTGTAACAAAACTAGGAAATGCTGCTCCAGCACCATCTACTCCAGGTTATGCTGATATGCCTGCTCCTGTAGATTTGTCTGGTTCATCAGATGATGATGATTTGCCATTCTAGTCTGAAATAAGACATTCAAATCCTGTCGGCATAACCTACTATACATGCATTGTGTGTCGTATTTTGCCTTACAGTATATCATATAGATTGGACTGCCCAGTTTGGACAGTCCTTTTTATTTTGCGCACATTCCGACTCGGTCTGCTCGCCCTTATTCGATACCCAGCTGCTTCGCAGTACGCTTTTGATACCTCTCGTTATTTTACGGAGTGCAATTTTTTGAATTACATAAGTTATTTTCTTGGCGCCGAAATTGCTTGATACCGGGTATATTTAAATCAAGACAACAGATTATGAAATCATCAGTATTATTTATTTGCCTGGCAGCACTTTCTTTAAGCGCATGTAATCAAGCAAAAAGGGAAAATCAACAGGTGGTAGCAACAGATTCGTCCGATCATACAACGATGACAGCGGATACCGTCCATACATCTCAAAATTCGTTGGACTGGCCCGGTAAATATGAAGCAACCATTCCCTGTGCGGATTGTGAAGGTATCAAAACGAATATTACCTTAAAAAATGACAATACTTTCTCTATTGTAAGTGAATATATCAATAAGAACACCAAAGTTGAAGATTCAGGTAAAGTCATGTGGCATGACAATGGTTCTGTTGTACACCTGACAGGTAAAGAAACGAATATGAAATTAAAGGTAGGTGAAAATAGACTGATCGGACTGGATCAGGAAGGCAAAGAGATCGATGGTCCCAATGCGGATCGCTATATTTACAATAAGGTCGAAGGCGAAAAATAATAGCTGGATCAAATCGAATTAACCACTCACATATTTCCCAAATGGGATCTTCCGCAAGCAATACGTCAGTAAAGCACTGGAAAGTAAGGTGAGAATTGCTGCTACCGGTATTTTCCAAAGTGTCGATAATGGTAGCAGTGGATGAATATAATTCAAAAACAAGATATGGCTTAGATAGATGCCAAAACTATGGATGTCGATGAATTCCCAGAATGCATTCAACCGTTCTGGGAGTTTTAGACATTGAATAAATACAAATAATAAGCCTGCACTTAATGCAATATTGGGTGAAAGATAATTATACAATGTAGGGTCAAATTCGCCTTTTTCCAGACTGAGATAATAAGTCCCCCAACCCGTAATCAGACAACAACCTATAAAGAAGGGGAGGCTAGACCATCTTAACTGGGGGAGTGGATGATTGTAGAGATAGTAACCTAAGACGAGATAACCCATGTAGCCCGTAAAGAAAGTTAGGTCAAAATTCGGAAGATATGCATTAAACCATTTGTTGCTGAAAAACAGTGAAGCAAACCACAGGCATAAGAAAATCTCAATCTCTCTTTTTGAACAGTTCCGGATCATTTTTCGCAAAAAAGGTATTGCTAGATAGAGCCCGATAAGCATGTAAAGGTACCATAGATGTGCGTTGCTTCCTGATTTTAAGCGAATTAACATAATGTTGATAACTTGTGGAAAACCAACATACTCAAAATCAATATAACGGATAAAATAATAGATCAGGTAGACGATGGTCCAAAAGACAAATGGCGGAATAATTTTAGACAGACGCTTTTTGTAGAATGTGGCTGTATCCTCATCTCTTTGCAAAAGTAATGCACCGGAAATGATGACAAAAAGTGGGACTGCAAAGCGTGAAAAGCTGTTGATCCAATTGGCATAATCCCAATCAAAAGAATCAAAATCATTACTATTTAAATAGCCCGAAGAGGAGTGGATTAGAATAATCAAAAAAATTGCTATGATACGCAATACACTGATATAACTACTTCGGGCCATTGGAATCGTTTTTTTATGTGTTAACGTTTATTGTCATAGACCTTGAGGTACATCAAGGCCAACAAAGCGCCGATGCTTGCCATACCTACACCTACTAGGGAAGGGGTATTGTAGGCTAATCCCATGGTGATGGGAATGCCCCCTAAAAATGCACCAAGTGTATTGCCGAGATTAAAAGCAGCCTGTCCGCCTGCTGCGGCTAATGTTGCGGAATCTTTCGAAGCCCGGATCAACATCAGCTGGGTTGGTGAACCGATAGTAAAAGAAACCAAGCCAGTAATAAAAGCCAAGGGATACGCTGTCCAGCCTAGCGGCGAAACAAAATAGACCATGACCAAACAGAGCGCCATAGCCGAGAAACTCGCGATAGCTGCTTTTGTTGGTGAAATGGTGTCTGCCAATTTCCCGCCGATCAGATTTCCGAAAAACATACCAACACCTATCAAAATCATAATCAGGGGTACCCGGTCAGCTGGAACGCCAGAAACTTTAGTTGCTAAGGGAGCAATATAACTGATCCAGGCAAACAACCCACCTGTGCCGATAGCAATAATCGCCATTAATAACCAAGCAATCTTTTTGTTGAAAAAGCTGAGCTGATTGAATATATTATTTCCTTTGGAAGCCTCAATTTTCGGCATCCAGGCATATATTGCTGCAAAGGTAACCAGTCCCAGTATACTGATAATGCCGTAAGTTAGTCGCCAGGAATAATGATGGCCAAGATAGGTTCCTAATGGGACTCCGGCGAGGTTCGCAATAGTCATGCCCGTAAACATGATCGAGATGGCCTGAGCCTCTTTGCCTTTCGGTGCAAGCTTGGCTGCAACAACAGATCCTACGCCAAAGAATGCTCCGTGTGGAAGCCCAGCCATAAAACGCGAAAGACTGATCAAAAACTGTCCAGGTGCAATACTGAATAAGCCATTGAAAATAAAAAATAGTAACATCAAAAAGAGTAAAACCTTTTTTGGAGGATATTTACCCGTGAATAAGACTAACGTAGGAGCACCTACAACTACACCGAGCGCATACAGGGCAATAAGGTGAGCCGCAGTAGGGATTTCGATATGCAGATCCTTAGCAATATCAGGTAGAATACCCATCATCGTAAATTCGGTCATCCCGATGGCAAGTCCCCCAAAAGCTAAGGCAATAATTCCTTTGTTCATATGGATGGTTGGAAGTTGATAGTCAAAAGTAAAAATAAAAAACGGGTTATTACATGTTGATTTATGCATCGATGTCATAATCCCTTTGGACGAGCCAATCGATCAAGATAAGGTTGAAGTAGATCACCAAAGGATTGCATAGAGAACAAAGATTGAGGAGCAAGTATTAAAGACAGTGCTCATAAGCCGCTGGCTTGAACAAGTAAAGTCTAAATACTAATATCTCTTTTTAGGCACGCAGGTAATATCTTTGGTCTTTCTAAGGACAATAGGACGTTGGTCAAATCGACTCTCTAGTACAACGGAGTCCGCAGAATGATAGACAACTTTAAAACGTGGGATATATTGACCCGAAAGATAACAACCTGATATCTTTTGCTTGCCATTTTCTTTGGTGTATATTCCGTCTACGATAACCGAATCACCACGCAGCACATAAATACCTTTGGCATGCTCTGTCCAGGAACCGTTTTTATAACAACTATCAGGGATAGTCTGTACTTTGTTGTTCACATGCATTGTCGCATAAACCGAATCACAGGTAAACTTAAATTCAGTCAATGTATACTGCATCATCTGCTGCTGTCCCGGAATACTATCCTGTACCCACTCGCCCTGTAAAAACGAAGCTCCTTCACCCTGCATATCTGAATTAAATTTGCAGGCGGTAAAAAAGAAAAACATACCTATGGCAAGAGCCAGTAGGTATGTTTTTGATGATATATTTTTTATTGAAATTATTGCCACAGCTTATTTTAAACTTCCAACCATTTCTTCAGGTTTTACCCAAGCATCAAAATCTTCCGGAGTCACATAACCCAAACGTACTGCTTCTTCTTTAAGTGTAGTTCCGTTTTTATGCGCCGTTTGTGCAATTTCAGCAGCTTTGTAATAACCAATTTTCGTGTTTAACGCAGTTACCAACATCAATGAGTTGTCAACCAATTCTTTGATGCGTTTGTAGTTAGGCTCTATACCTGCGGCACAGTGCTCCTCAAAAGAAATACAAGCATCACCCAATAAACGTGCAGACTGTAAGAAATTAGCTGCCATCAATGGTTTAAATACATTCAACTCATAATGTCCTTGTGTACCACCAATGGTGATAGCAACATCGTTCCCCATAACTTGGGCAGCGACCATTGTTAACGCTTCACATTGTGTAGGATTCACTTTACCTGGCATAATAGATGATCCCGGTTCGTTTTCTGGAATAAGGATTTCACCAATACCTGAACGAGGACCAGAAGCTAACATACGGATGTCGTTGGCAATTTTATTCAATGCAACAGCCAATTGTTTCAATGCACCATGTGTCTCTACGATGGCATCGTGTGCTGCCAAAGCTTCAAATTTGTTCTCCGCAGTAACAAATGGAAGACCTGTAAATTCAGCGATGTATTTTGCAACAACAACATCATAACCAGTAGGTGTGTTTAAACCAGTCCCTACAGCAGTGCCGCCAAGTGCTACCTCAGATAGATGTGAAAGTGTATTTCTTAGTGCTTTTAGACCATGGTTTAATTGTGCCACATAGCCAGAAATCTCCTGACCTAATGTCAATGGTGTCGCATCCATTAAGTGTGTACGACCGATTTTAACAACATTCTTGAACTCTTCAGCTTTTTTAGCTAGCGTATCACGTAGTTTTTCAACACCTGGAATAGTTACTTCGGCAACAGCTTTATAAGCTGCAATATGCATTCCAGTAGGGAACGTATCATTTGATGACTGTGATTTGTTTACATCATCATTAGCTTTTAATACAGGTTCTCCTTCGCCAATCTTATGTCCAGCCAATACTTGGGCACGATTTGCCACAACTTCATTTACATTCATGTTGGATTGTGTTCCCGAACCAGTTTGCCAGATGACCAATGGAAATTGATCGTCTAGTTTACCCGCTAGGATCTCATCACATACAGCGGCAATGGCATCACGTTTTTCAACAGGTAATACACCTAATTCGTGGTTTGCATACGCTGCTGCTTTTTTCAAGTAAGCAAAACCTGCAACGATCTCATGTGGCATAGAAGCTGCCGGTCCGATTTTGAAGTTGTTGCGTGAACGTTCTGTTTGTGCACCCCAGTATTTATCTGCAGGTACTTGAACTTCACCCATCGTATCTTTTTCAATTCTGAATGACATATTGTTTTGTATAAATAAAACGTAAAAATTAATCAGTATCTGTGCAAAAGCACAAAACACATCGATCACAAAGTTAACGGATAATACAGTAAAAAGTAAAAATTAAAAGGTAAAAATCAAAAATTGAAACAATTAGTAAGCCATCGTCTTGTATAACCAAGATTTTACTTCTCACAGCTGAGAAATAAAAATTAAAAGCTAATAATAAAATAATGGAAACCGTTAGTAAACCATCGTCTTGTATAACCAAAATCTAAATACTCATTACTAAATACTCAATACTCTCTACTCAAAAGCCAAGGCGCTTGGTCAGGAATTCATTCACATGATGAAATACCTGCTTTGGTTTTAGTGCACGCCAAGACAGTTCATTGAGTGCACCGCCAAAATTGATATAATAATCAATATTCTGTTGTTGAAACTCTTCAATGACATGGTCACGGAAGCCTACGCCTGCAATCCAGCCATCGTCGATATCTTGGAACCATTCTTCATAATAGGAGTCATCGGAAGCATGGAAATTCAATACATTCTCTCCAATGAGGATAAAATATTTTATACCCTGACTGATCATGACATCTATAAGCTCTCTTTTCAGTAACATGATATCATTGTATATAGCATCATTCCATTCACCGATCAACTCAATAATACAGTATTGTTTTTCATAATCGACAAATAATACCTTTAGATACAGCGTCAGCGAACCGAATTCATCCCATTGTGGATGCAGTAAAAAGTTATAGATCTGTTTGTCGAAATCGAATTCGCTGTATACTGTGCCATAAAATGGTGATTGTTCGTCCTCGGCAGCGATATAATAGTCGCGCCAATTGTAATAAGGTTCGATTTCGTGCATATATTAAATTCCTTTCCAAATTCAAACTAAGATAAATTTGTGCTTATTTGCAAGTTTCATTGCCGCTATTTCGTGTTTTCTGTCAAAGCGAGTGAGCAGAACTTCTGGACGTAAACAGTCAGCGACAATTTTTTGTTTTTAATGTAAAATTATACGGCTGTTTACAGATTAAACCGAATAAACTTGTTACTTTTGAGACGTAATTTCATGAGCGCACAGGCTCGGTTTATCTTTTTATAAACACTGGGTTTTTCCAATGCAAAAGAGTATTAAGCGAAATATTTTTGTAGCCGCTACATATGCTGCAGTATTGCTTCTTGGCTTGCTGTTGGGACAGAATTATGCCGAAGAACAAGGTAGTAACCAGAAAACAACCTTTTCAAGTTTAGGCTCCAATGGAAATTCGGACAAATTGCAATACCTGGTCCAGCTGATCTCTGAAAATTACGTTGACAATATTAGCGTTGACACTGTGCAAGATGAAGCCATTGAACACGTTGTTTCTCGCCTTGATCCATTCTCCACTTTTTTACGACCTAATCAGGTGCTCGCTAAGCAGGAAACTCTGGAAGGGTCCTTTGATGGAATAGGGGTGGAATATTTTCGTTTAAAGGATACGCTGCTTGTCGTAGGAATGGTTTCTGCAGGACCTGCGGAGAAAAGCGGCATGCGGATCGGTGATCGTATTCTAAAAATCGGGAACAAAGATCTTGCAGGGAAAAAAGTGCCTGAGGCAGAAATTGAAAAATTGATTCGTGGAAAGAAGGGAACTGCTGTACTTATTTCGATCCAACGGAATGGACAGACACTCGTTAATCCGCTGAAAGTCATCCGTGACCAAGTAAACGTAACCAGCCTGGATGCATCTTATATGATCGCTCCTAAGACTGCTTACATCAAAATCCGTCGCTTTGGACATAAGACCTCAGACGAATTTAAACAGTCGCTGATTGATCTGCGAAAAAGCGGTGCGCAGGATCTCATCTTAGATCTACGAAATAACGGTGGCGGATTTGTGCATACTGCAATAGATCTGGCGGGACAGTTTTTTAAAGAAAAGAGACTGTTGATGTATACCGAAGGAGCTAATGAACAACGTCAGGATTATTATTCAGAGAAACCGGGCGAGTTTGGTGATGGTCGTGTGGTCATATTGATCAACGAAAGCACAGCATCAGCGAGTGAGATTCTGAGTGGTGCCTTACAGGATTTAGATCGGGCTACCGTCGTTGGAAGGCGATCCTATGGAAAAGGACTGGTCCAGGAGCAATTTGATTTCTCCGATGGATCTGCAGTGAATTTGACTGTTGCACGTTATTATACCCCACTTGGAAGATGTATTCAACGTAAATATAGCCGAGCAAACTTTGATGCGGCAAAATATATGACAGGTTTTGATCTCTGGACGCTTGATACCGAATTTCGTCAAAAGGAAATGTTTACAACAAGCAAAGGTAAACTGGTTTTTGGTGGTGGTGGAATTTTGCCGGATGTGAATATCCCAATTGATACCAACGAAACAAGCGCGAAGTATCGGGAGATCTACCATTCCAATTCAATCGAAGAATTTGTGTATGACCGGTTCACCAAACATCTACCGGCATATTCCATTGAAAACTTTATCAGTGGTTACCATTTACCTGCGGCAGAGTTTGATCTTTTTATTTCATTTCTGAATACACAAAAGCAGATTCCGGTGAATGCAAATGAAGCAAAAAACCTGCATGATCTGATTCAGTCGGATATTGAAGCTTTGGTCGGAAGGTATTATTTTGGACGAGAAGCTTATTATAAAATAAAAAATAGAAGGGATAAATTTATCGAAATAGGCCTCAAATCGTTGGGCTATCAGATGCCTAAGGTTTAAGTCGTAAATCTGACCATACTGGGTAGTGGTCGGACAGCTTTTGTTTGACAACCTGATAATTCATAACCTGAAATTTTGGACTGGCAAAGATATAGTCAATCTGAAAAATCGGCAAAAGCGCATGGTGGGTGACCCCCCATCCGTTTCCTTTCTCCTTAAAGGCATTGTACATGCCATCTCCAATTAGATTCACCGAATAACTCATAGGCGTATCATTAAAATCACCAACAGCAATATAAGGATATTGACAGTCATTCATGTGTTTTTTCAGCGAATGAGCCTGTTCACTGCGGAGTTCAAATGCATTTTTTAGCTTTCGGCTCAACCGGCGAGTTGCCCTATTATCTGTTTCAGTCTTGTTGGACAGATTTTGAATAAATTCCTTGTCTTCGTTCTGCAGAGCAAAGGATCGCAGGTGGATATTATAGATACGCACCAAGGTGTCCTGCTTTTTGATGTCCACATAGCATATTCTGTTGATGCCATAGTCGTTGTCACGAATAGTGCCCGAATCGTAGATGGGAAAACGGGATAAAACAGCCATGCCATAGGCCTCGTAATCATTTTTGGAACTCGGTTCAAAGAAGAAATAATCGTAACCCAATTTGTCCTTAAACTCTTCGGAGAAGACATGTTTCCCTTTGATTTTACTGATATACTCCTGAAAGCAAATGACATCAGGGGAGATGCTATCAATGATGCGGACAACGTCGGCTTTAAAGTTCTTTTTTTCTTCATCAACTTTTTTGAACAAATGGGCATTGAAAGTCATGATGCGTAATGTCCGTGTTTCAGAAGGGACAGGTGGGTTTTCTTTGCGGATATTCCAATGTTTGGTTAGAAAGGGCCAACCCAATAAGATTGCTGCCAAAGAGTAGAGGGCAACCTTTCGTTTGCGCAATAACCAGTAACAGATAAAACCAATGTTGACAAGCAGAATCGGGAGGTAGCCCAGTCCCATAAATGCAATGGGCCAAAAAGATTTCGGATTGATGAAGGTTGCCGAGTAACTCATGAGCAATGCAATGATCGCAAGCATATTTGCCAGGAACATTGTTTTGCTTATAAATCCCAGTTTTCTTCTTAAAAATGTCCTTCTATCCATCAACCTTATCGCCACTATTGCTTGCCCTAAAGAGCGTTTCTTTTTCATGGTGTGTCAGACTTTCATAACCAGATACTGAAATCTTGTCTAGGATAGCATCAATTTCATCCTGATTTGGTAAGTCATAACGATGTTTCCGATTTGTCGGTATATGATTGCCTACAACAACTTTCATTTTTGCAGGCTTTTTTTGTTTTTTCTGAAAAAGTGTTGACCAGTCCATTCCTGATCTTAGGGCATAGGTAAAAGCCATTCCGAAGAGAACGACAGCAAAATAAGAGACTGCGGCGGGTCTGTTGCCAATGGCAAAGAATAAAAATTCCAATGCAAAATAGACGATGGCTACTATTTTTAATTTAACAGTACCAAACAATAATAGCCGCAATTCATAGTTCGGAACTAAAGTGACAATTGCTGCAAGTACCGCGGCCAATGGATGTGCTCCCCCCATTAAATGCAGATCTGTCGGCGGAGGAATAAGTGTGCCAAAACCCACATAGAGGGTACTACTCAAGAGCCATGAGGCAATGTAGACAAAGAAAAACTGCCTCTTGTTTAGGAATGTGAAGAATATCTGGCCTACCCAATACAGCCATAGGCTGTCAAAGATTAAATTTAAAAGCTGAACATAGACAAAATTGGACGAAATCACGGACCAAGGTTGTGCTAAGAAAACCGAAAAACTGCTTGGCAAACTCAATTGCTTGACAATAGGCTGTAGGAAACTTTGAGAGATGAATTTCAGCTCAAAGAGCAGGTCCAAAAAATAAATGAGGACAAATAAACATACCTGAATACTGATCACAACCGGAATCGGCGAACCTGTTTTATACGTTTGTCTCCAAAAATCTTTTAAACCAATGCTATTCATGACGCGCGCAATTAATAAATTCCCTTTCTAATCTTCCACAATTTGAGCAGCAAGTAACCAAACAGTGCACCACCAACGTGTGCTAGATGGGCTACCGAATCTCCTGGTCTAGATAAGCTCATATAGATCTCGATCAAAATAAATCCTCCGATCATATATTTGGCTTTGACTGGTACAGGAATAAACAAAAATTGAAGCGGTATGTTTGGAAAAAGGTAAGCAAAAGCAAGCAATACACCATATACGGCACCGGAAGCACCCAGCATACGTGAAGTATAGACTTCTTGTACCAAACCTGGATTAGATGTGTTTAGTGTAGACATGTCCAAACTTTGGTGCAAAGGGAAGAAACTCCCTGTTGCATTAAATATTTCAAAGCCCTGAACACCCATTTGCAATAGCCATGCGCCGATACCAGAAATCAGATAGAAATTCAAAAAACGTTTAGGACCAAGTACTTGCTCGATCATCGGACCAAAGATGACCAAAGAAAACATATTGAAGAAAATATGGCCGAGGTCGGCATGCATAAACATATGCGTAATTATCTGCCATATTTTAAAATAAGGTGAATCCGGGTAGAAAACCGGAAGATAATTATAAGCAATGGGCACAAATTGTGATCCTAAAAAGAATACAATATTTACGATCAGTAAATTCTTGATAACGGGTGTCAATTGTTGAAACATATAGTTCTATCTTCTAGTTTTTACCAAATTTTTCTGCTAATTCCTGCAATGTAAATGTTACGATAACAGGGTTGCCATAGATGGAGATATTCGGTGATTGACAAGCAAAGAGCTTGTCGACCAATTCTGCCATAGCGGTGTTGTCAAGCTGTGTGCCTGGTTTGATCGCAGCATTACGAGCAAGGCTTTTTGCTAGATTCTCGCGCTTAGCTAGCTTGTATTCGGATTGATTATTTTTATAATCTTCCAATATTTTTTCAATCATTTTGATCTCATCAAAGCCTGTTCCCAAGTCTGCTGGAATTCCGTCAATAATATAGGAATTTTTTCCAAATTCACGAATTTGAAAACCTAGACCATTGATGTCGTCCAATAAGTCTTTCATCAGCTCATTATCCGCAGGGTTGAGGTCTATTGTCTGTGGGAATAAGCTTTGTTGGCTTAAGCCTTTATGCTGATCGAGCTGCTCCAGAAACTGTTCAAATAAAATACGTTCGTGAGCAGCTTGTTGGTCAATAAGAATAAAGCCAGAATGAATCTGTGAAACAATATACTTGTTGTGCAGCTGAAAAAATAATTTAGAGGAAGTTTTATCTTCCACTTGGATGGCCTGTGGGAGGTCCGTCTTCAATTCTGAACTAGTATGCAAAGGAAGCTGTACAGACTCCTCCTTTTCGACGATTTCGTACAATGAATCCCAATTGCTTGGTATTCCCCCTGTTTTTTTTGCAAAACCTTCCGCATAACTATCCGATCTGGAATAGGATGATTTGGACTTGTCCGTGTCAAAAGGATTAAAATCTGGATTAAAGGTGACTGTTGGCGCAATAATTTCGTCCAATGATTTCTTTGTGATCAGATTGGTGAAGCTTGTCTCCTGTTCAAAATCCAAAGAAGGCATGATATTATAGCGTCCCAATGACCTTTTCACCGCTGATCGGATGATGGCATAAATTGCCTTGTCATCCTCATATTTGATTTCGGTCTTTGTTGGGTGTACATTGATATCAATACGAGCAGGATCTATATCGATAAATAGGACATAAAACGGAAAAGTTTCCGCTTGCATAATATCCTCGTACGCATTCATAACCGCATGGTGCAGATAAGGGTCACGGACAAATCGCCTGTTGACAAAGAAAAACTGTTCGCCACGTGTTTTCTTCGCAAATTCAGGTTTTCCGACAAAACCTTCCACTTTAATAATGGATGTATCCTCTTCCACAGGAACCAGTCGTTGGTTGTAGTTGTTTCCGAAGATATGGACAATCCGTTGTTTCAGTGTCTCGGCAGGGAGATGATATATTTCATTTCCATCACTATGTAGTGAAAGGAAAATCTGTGGATTAGATAATGAAATACGCTGAAATTCGTCAATGATATGGCGCATTTCAACAGAATTACTCTTTAAGAAGTTCCTGCGGGCAGGAATATTGTAAAAAAGATTTTTGACTAAAATATTTGTTCCAGCAGCAACAGCTTCTGGATATTGATTGACAACTTTTGATCCTTCTATTTCGACCACCGTACCAAGTTCATCTTCGATACGGCGAGTTTTTAGTTCTACTTGTGCTATCGCAGCGATGGACGCCATCGCTTCTCCACGGAAACCCATGGTGCGAATAGCAAATAAATCTTCAGCTTTCCGGATCTTTGACGTCGCATGACGTTCAAAGCAAAGGCGAGCATCTGTTACGCTCATGCCACAGCCATTGTCAATGACTTGGATCAACGATTTGCCCGCGTCTTTAACAATAAGTTTTATTTTGTCAGCTCCAGCATCAATGGCATTCTCAATCAATTCTTTAATGGCAGACGCTGGTCGCTGCACCACTTCTCCCGCCGCAATCTGATTAGCAACATTATCTGGAAGTAATTGAATAATATCCGACATATAATACAAAGTTACGAAATATCCATATTTAGAAAGCACAAACACAAATGAAAATCAACCGGATATTCCAGATGGCCTCTAAAACCGTCGAAGCCTTGTGCCTGTCTTTAAAAAAATGGGCTATCCGCTGTTATGACATCTCCAGTTTTAGGAAACGTGCGGTTTCGCTTTTCTTGTTTTTAATTAAATTTTCTGGTGTTCCTTCAAATAATACTTGACCACCTTCTTTCCCTCCCTCAGGACCGATATCAACCACCCAGTCCGCGGATTTGACAACATCAAGGTTGTGTTCGATAATCAATACCGTATTTCCACGGTCCACCAGTCGGTTGATCACACCCATGAGTACATTGACGTCTTCAAAATGAAGCCCTGTTGTTGGTTCGTCGAGGATGTAAAATGTGTTTCCGGTATCTTTCTTGGAAAGTTCTGTGGCAAGTTTCACCCGCTGTGCCTCTCCTCCAGATAAGGTTGTAGAAGATTGACCCAAGGTAATATAACCTAAACCTACATCTTGTAATGTTTTGATTTTTCTGTAAATACTTGGTACGTTTTCAAAGAAATCAACAGCATCATTGATGCTCATATCGAGTACATCTGAAATAGATTTACCTTTGTAGCGCACTTCCAAAGTTTCTCGGTTATAACGCTTTCCGTGACATGTTTCACAAGGAACCTGTACATCAGGAAGGAAATTCATCTCAATCACCTTCAATCCTGCACCCTGGCAGGTTTCACAACGCCCACCTTTGACATTGAATGAAAAACGACCGGGTTTATACCCCCTGATTTTTGCTTCGGGAAGCTGAACGAAGAGCGTACGAATATCGGAGAATACACCTGTATAGGTTGAAGGATTGGAACGCGGTGTACGGCCGATAGGACTTTGATCAATTTCAATGACTTTATCAATATGCTCCAAGCCCTCAATCTTTTTGAAAGGAAGTGGAGTCGCTTTCGCTCGAAAGAAATGTTTATTTAAGATCGGGTACAATGTACCGGTAATTAAACTCGATTTACCAGAGCCCGAAACACCCGATACAACGATCAATTTGCCGAGCGGAAAGGTTACAGTCAGGTTTTTCAGATTATGCCCAGTAGCGCCATGAATGGTCAGCGTTTTGCTATTACCTTCACGTCGTTTCTCCGGGATCTTAACCTCTTTTTTCCCATTAAGATAAGCTGCGGTCAAAGAGTCTGATTTTAAGATCTCGTCGGGTTGGCCTTCAGCAACGACTGTACCACCATGAACACCCGCCGCCGGGCCCATATCAATCACATAATCCGCATGTAAGATCATATCCTTATCATGCTCAACGACCAAGACCGAATTGCCAATATCACGTAAATTTTTGAGCGCCTTAATGAGACGTTCGTTGTCACGTTGATGTAATCCGATGCTCGGTTCATCCAGAATATAAAGCACATTGACCAACTGCGAACCAATCTGGGTGGCTAAACGAATCCGTTGCGCTTCCCCACCGGATAGGGTTTTTGCTGTACGATCCAATGTCAGGTAATTCAAGCCTACATCCAGTAAAAAGCCCAAACGAGCCCTTATTTCTTTAAGTATTTCTGTAGCAATGACTAACTGGCGTTCATCCAGTTTGCTCTCTACCTGATCGAACCATTCTTTCAACGCAGAAATATCTAATGTCGATAGTTCATGAATATTCTTGTCTGCGATCATAAAATGAAGCGATTCTTTCTTCAACCTTGCTCCTTCGCAAGTAGGACAGGTAACTTTGGTTCTGAAATCATCCAGTGAAGGTGCTTCATCAGAAGATTTTCCGGAAAATTCCTCGAGCATTTTGAAGATCCCTTCAAATTCCACACGATATTCACGCGTGCCATAACTTCCATAGGATACGGTGACGACGATAGGTTCTTCTTTATTACCAAATAAAAGTTGGTCGATCTGCTCATCGCTCAGTTTTTCCAGTGCTGTTGTTACTGCAAAATCCAATTTTTTGGCTACTGCTTTAAGTACCTCAAAAGTCCAGTTCTCCCGTGTTGGCCCCAATGGTGCCAGCCCCCCTTTTTGAATGCTGAGTTTTTTGTCAGGAATGACAGCATTTTTGTCAATCTCAAAGATATAACCTAATCCATCACATGTCGGACAGGCACCATAAGGTGAGTTGAATGAGAAGGTATTGGGTTGGGGTTCATCATAAGAGATCCCTGACTCCGCATCCATCAGATACCGGCTATAAAATTGTTCCTGATTATCTTTGGTAGACACTTTGATAATGCCTTTTGCTGTTTTCATGGCCTGCATAACCGAAGTCTGTAGCCGCTTTTTGTCATCGCGTTCTATTTTCAGACGATCAACAACAATCTCAATATCGTGAATTTTATAGCGGTCTACTTGCATTTTTGGGACAAGGTCCAGTATTTCACCATCTACACGCACTTTGACATAACCCTGTTTACGAATTTGCTCAAAAAGCTCCCGATAATGTCCTTTACGTCCTTTTACGACAGGAGCGAGGATATTTAACGCTTGCCCTTCAAATTCATCCAAAATACGGTCGATCACCTGATCGTCAGACATGCGTTCCATTTTTTTGCCAGTGACATAGGAGAATGCTTCACCTGCGCGGGCAAACAAAAGACGCATAAAGTCGTATACTTCAGTAATGGTTCCTACAGTTGACCTTGGATTTTTGCTCGTTGTTTTCTGTTCAATGGAAATCACAGGACTCAAACCCGATATCTTGTCCACATCCGGACGCTCCATACCCCCCAAAAACTGACGGCTATAGGCACTAAAAGTTTCCATGTACCGACGTTGTCCCTCCGCATAAATGGTGTCAAAAGCCAGGGATGACTTTCCACTGCCACTTAAACCGGTGATGACGACCAATTCGTTTCTCGGAAAAGATACATCTATATTTTTTAGATTGTGCGCACGCGCCCCAAATACTTGAACTTCACTCTGTTCGCCCAAATCTGGGCTTCTTTTTACTGCCATGAAAACTCCTTAAAACCCTTGTAAAGGGATAAAATGCAAAACATGCAAAATTACAGATTTTAAAGGAATTATGCGAGCCTATCTGACTTTTGGAATAAAATGTGATATACAGGTGATGCGGAGCTCTTGTGATGCTGTAATGATTTAGGAAAGTTACGAAGGTTATTGTTATCTTGTGATCGATTTAGATCGTTATGACAACCTTGTAAGCTGTAAGTTTATACAGAAAGTGTCTAGAAAATAAAACGTTAAAATTAAAAAACCAATTCAACGAGTTTGTAAACCAAAGGTATGTTTCAACTAAGGTCGCAATGCTCAATACTCAATACAACAATAATGCGAAAATACGACGTCAGCAAACAGGAAAAACAATCCATCGAAGATATTGTCCAATTTTGGAAAAAGGAGAATCTATTGGATGAACAAAAAGCCAGTGAACTGATGGATAGCCTCGATGTTAAAAGTTTTGATTGGGGGCAACTGGCGCGTTATGCTTTTTGGATCGCCTTGGCCTCTTTGGTGTTCGCTGTTTTCTCGCTATTTACAGACGCTTCTTTCCTGGCTTTTGTGGATACTCTTTATGAAGCGCCCAACATTTTATTCTGCTTCTTTTTTGCTGCGGTCGCTGTGCTGTTCTATACGCTGGGGTTTCGTTATAAAAAGCGTTATCCCTATAAGAATCTTTCCACAGAGACCATGATGTTGATCGGAGTATTCGGAACGGCAGCCTGCATCGGGTTTATGGGTAAGGTATTGGATAAAGATACCATGCATTATTCGCTTTTATTTTTATTGTCCGTTGCGATCTATGGTATTCTTGCGGTAAAGCTCGATAGCAAGCTGATCTGGACCTTTATGCTTTTGGCCCTTGGCGTTTGGTTCGCCACCGAGACAGCCTATCATAGCAACTGGGGATTTAAATTCTGGGGAATGAATTATCCGCTACGCTTTACTATTTTCGGTGCAATGATCACAGCAGCTGCGGTTTGGCTGCAACCACGTTTTGAACGCTTGCAGATCTTTCAGCCGGTCAGTTATATCATTGGATTGATTTACCTTATGGTTTCCTTATGGACACTGTCCATTTTCGGTAACTATTCGGATTTTTATGAATGGACCACCGTACGTCAATACCATATGTTTTATTGGGGTATTTTATCAACTGCGGTGTCCGCTTTTCTCGTTATTTATGGGTTAAAAGCAAAAGATAATGTCACCCGTGAGGTAGGCTTTGTATTTTTGGTGCTGAATATCTATACACGCTATGTGGAGTATCTATGGGATAATATCAACAGAGCCGTATTTTTCTTGATCCTGGCAGTTTCCTTTTGGTTTGTCGGACGTTGGGCAGAGAAATTATGGAATAGACGAAAAGAGGAGCTCGAAAGGTAATAACAATTGAATCCTCCAATAGATGGTATCGCGAAACGGAAGCGTTATGAAAACGATGCTGTGGATTTTTTTCTTAAACCGATTTTATTTGAATGTCTTAAACGCGCTGTAGAAAAGATTGAATCCATATAGCAACCCGAATGCAGGATAAACAACCTCTGGTGTAAGTTTCAGAAATGAACCGTAAACCCTACGCCTCGATTCGAACTGATGCTCAGATTCGGGTCATGACTTAGGTATTTTCGTATGCGGGTGATAAAAACGTCCATGCTCCTGCCGGTAAAAAAATCAGCGCTCCCCCATACCTTTTCAAGGATATCTTCCCGTGTCACGAGCTGACCATTGTGCTGGCAAAGGAACAAAAGTAATTGTGCTTCCCGCTCGGTGAGCCTATATTGTTCCAAAGCATGACTCAGCAACAGTTGGTCGGGAAAAAATAGGTACGAACCAATTGGAATGGAACCTGCGGATACATGTTTTTGATTGCGTTTTAGTATATTCTGTATACGAAGTAACAATTCTTCAGGATCACAGGGTTTGGTAATATAATCGTCGGCACCGATTTTTAAACCGGTCAACTTATCGATCTTCTGTTCTTTGGCCGTTAAAAAGATAAAAGGAAGTGATGGGAAAAGTGTATTGATCTCTTTGGCCAGTGTAAAGCCGCTCACCTGGGGGAGCATCACATCCAAAATAATTAAATCATATCCCACAAGCTGCTGAAAGTCTGCTATAAGATCATTCGGCTGTAAAATCCATTCCACCTGAAAGTCCGACAGCTCGAGGTATTGTTTCAGCATGAATCCGAAATCCGGATCATCTTCTACCAACAATAGTTTATTCTTCATAACCCGATAAATTAGCGCGGCAATAGCACCACAAAAGTTGTTCCTTGCTGCAATTTACTCATCACGCTGATATCGCCCGCATATTTTTTGATGATATTCTTAACCAAAAATAGACCGATTCCTAAACCCTTCGTGTCATGGATATTATTTTTTTGGATACGGTAAAACTTTTCAAAAATATAAGGCAATTCGCTTTCTTCCATTCCTTGTCCATTATCGCTGACCTGAATGGATAGCTGGTTTTTCTGCTCTTCAAAACGGATATTCAGTTGTGTAGCACCGTATTTGGCCGCGTTATTCATCAGGTTTGAAAATAATGTCGCTGCATCTAGAGGATTAAGGCAAATCTGCATGTTGGAGCTTGGCGCAACAATGAGTTTGACCGTTGGATTGCACAGCTGAAAATCACTAAAAATACTCGCTAGTTCATCCGGAGTTATGGGGGCTAAACTCGTCGTCGTTTGGTGCTCATTCAGCGGATCTAGTGTCTGTTCCAAGCGGTTAACCTGGCGTTCAATAACCGCTATGATCGTGTCATCCGGAGATTTTCGGAGTGTTTTAGCCGCAATTTTAAGGGTAGCGATAGGCGTTTTTAGCTCGTGCGAGATATTGTCCACCACATCGTGCAAGACAGCGATCTGTTTGTCTTGTTTTCGGAGATTAGTGATGGTTCGATAAAACAGCCAGATAAATGCTGCAAGAATCAATAAAGTGCTCAGTAATAGCGAAGTCAGCTCCCTGAACAAAATCCAGCGCAGATTGACCACTTCAAAAGACGTCTTTCGCGGAACAGAAAAAACATATAAGATTTCTCTGCTCTGGACGCTATCCTGAACTTTGTTTGTTTCAGTTTTCTCTGTAAGCCATTTGCTGCTTGATAATTCCGTAGGGTTGTGAAAAGTGCCCTTTGTGGTATACACGGTGATGGGTCCATTAACCAATGGGGTTGCTACATCCTTATAATAAATACCCAATATTTCCTGTCGGAGGATCACATGCATACCCAGTGGCCGGAATATACTGTCGACATATTTTGTTAGCTCCAGGGATGTTTTCTGCGCATGTGTTTTATATAAATTTTTTAGACCTTCTGCCGTGATCTCCTTTTTAACCAGTTTAATGTAATAATCACGGGCGATATCCTTGCTTAATAAGTTGTTGTCAAAAATAGAATCGGAGTCTTCTAATCTGTCCAGGTTCTTTTTGACATCAGCGAATACTTCACGTTGTTTGAGCCGATAGGTATTGTACAATTGATAACCTTGTATGCCAATGAGGATGGCAAAAAATAGGGTGAAAAGGATGATATAATTTTTAGGTTTCAATTCCATATACAAATATAATTGCTTACTAGCAACATCATACACCTTAACGCAGCATTAACTCTTCATTAACCATATTTAGCGGAGGTAATGGACAATTTTGGAGCATTAAATACCGAAATATGAAAGGATTATTATTTTTGCTCTTAGCTCCTTTGCTTTCCACAGCACAGACTAGACAAGTAGCGGGACAGATTCAAAAGGGAAATAGCGAGCAACTGGCTGATGTATCTATTGTGTTATTGGATAGTACTTATCAACAAATTAGAGAAATGAAGACTGATCTTTCCGGAAAGTTTGAATTAACATTGAAACAGCATACGAAATACTATCTCAAAGCATCACATTTGAATTTTGGCACGAAGGAATTATTTTTTTACAGCGATACCATAAAAAGTCCGTTGATCGTGACACTTCTTCCTAAAGCGAAAGAGCTTGAGGAAGTTAATGTTGTAGGCCGGCAGCCTCGATTGATCCGCAAGTTGGATCGCCTAGAATTTAACGTACAGCATAGTAATCTCTCTGCACTCAATACCTGGGATATCCTTAAACGTACACCTTTGGTGATGGCTAATGGCTCGGACTTAATGGTTCGGGGAAGTAAAAAGATTATGGTGCTGATCAATGACCACAAGATTCTGCTCAGTGGCGAGGAGCTGAAAACCTATCTGGAGAATACCGCTGGCAACGATGTCCAGTCCATCGAGGTGATTACCAATCCCCCTGCAAAATATGAAGCGGAGGGAAGTACAATCATCAATATCAAGCTTTCCAAATCTACCTTATATGGGTATCGGGGTACGTTAGTGGGGTTGGCGGAAAAAAGCACGACCTGGAAACAGTTGTTTGGACTGACACAGTATTACAAGAATGAAAAATTCAATCTACGGGCGACATACAATTTTGGGCGTGGTACCTATGCACGTTATGAAACAAACTACGTGTATTACCCGAAAGAACAGACCTCATGGGAAGGCACGATGGATCGTTTCGATACCAATAATAGCCAAAATAGTTATGTGCTTTCGATGGAATATACACCAGACACAACATGGTCGGTCAATATGGGCTTAACGGGTTATTATGGGCCGAGGTCCTACGGGGTCTATGAGGTACCTACAGCAATCTATAATAAAGACCGTGTGCAAGAATCCAGCTATTTTACAACAAATGATCATGAACGGTCCAATAAAAACAACAATCTTTACCTTCAGGTAAGCAAGAAACTCAGCTCCAAATGGAGTATCAATTGGTCTTCTTATTTTACGTCCAGCAATGCTACCAACGATCAAGATGTTTTGACGGCATTGAATTTTAAAGGGGAAAAACCATCAAGTACGCGTTTTATTAGCAATAACGAGAGCGAAAACCGACTTTTATCCACACAAATGGACATTACGGGAAAGATAAAAGAGCTAGAGGTCGAGTTCGGTGGAAAGTTTAGTGCTGTAAAAACAACAAGTGACTTAATATTTTCGGACGATGAATCAGGTACCCTGCAATATCGGCCCGACAAGAGTAGCCTGTTTGATTATAAAGAGCGTAATGCCGCCTTATACACATCGTTTAACTATAGCTGGAAGAAATGGAGCTGGAAGGCGGGGTTAAGAGGGGAGTATACCGACCTAGAAGGACGGGTTTCAGAACCGGAGGACATTAATAAGAAGGATTATTTTGTGTTGTTTCCCACTTTCTACATGCAATATGCGCTCTCGGATCAGCAACAATTCGGATTTTCCTATGGTAAACGCATCAGCCGTCCCGCTTATTCATGGCTTAATCCGGCGAAATCCTATTATAACCTGTTTTCATATTTCCAGGGAGATCCCCGCTTGAGGGCCACGATTGTGCATAATCTCAATCTGACCTGGACAAAGAACAATTGGAATGTGGATCTATTTTATCGTTTTGAAAAATGGCCTAATATGGAAATTGCTTTGCAGGACAACGTCAATCACCAGCTGATCTTTCAATATACCAATATTAAGAAAGGGCAAGGGGCAGGTATAGATTTGGGGAAGAGCTTTCAATTGACCTCCCGTTGGGGATTAAATCTTCAACTGGAAGGAATGTACAATGAGAATTATTTTATGGGGGCCGATGCGGTGCTACATAAGAACGATGTTTATATCGGTAATGGCAACATAAGTTCAAACTATGTCTTGGACAAAAATGCGGGTTGGAATCTGGAACTCGGCAATACGTTTACCTCACCGACTATTCAGGGACCATTCCGGATTACAGGCTACTCCAGTACCTACGTGATGACCAACCGAAAGTTTTTTAATAAGCGACTGGAAGTCAACCTTGCATTTATGGATATTTTTAGGACAGAGAAAATGAGGATATCGTCAAAATATGCTGATCAGAACAATTATTTTGATGATTATCGGGATACAAGAAAGGTAAATGTGACGTTGCGGTATCACTTTGGGAACCAAAAGGTCAAGAGCAGCAACCAACCGAATAAGACCGAAGAGCAATCAAGACTTTAGCCCGCTATTCTTTAAATAGCGGGGCTGTCCTTCCTATTTCAGATTCGTTTGAAATAGGAAGGACAGACATACTGAAATTTAGTTTATTTTTAGCGAATAAGTGATGTTGATACCACCCGCTGCAAGCATATCATGTACTGAACAATATTTTTTCACAGCTAGCTCGGCTGCTTTCGTCGCCTTCACTTCATCAATTTCCCCTTTGAGGAAAAAGTTGATATGAATATCCGTAAACACTTGGGGCACTTCTTCACGGCGCTTTCCTTCTACTTCCACTTGGACATCATCAATTTGTTGACGCTGTTTTACCAGGATACTATGTAGGTCAAAAACGCTGCAAGAACCCAATGCCATCAATACCAACTCCATGGGGCGAACACCTTTTCCTTCACCACCGATCGCTTCAGAACCATCGATATTCACTTTGACGGAAGATAATTCACTGCTGGCTTCGAAATGCACAGCTTGGTTGACACGGTTTAATTTGATTTTCATAAGAATAATTATTTACGCGTATTGTATTTGTCTGTTAACACATCCACGCGGCCATCAATAATGACTTCCACTGTACCATTCTCATCTTATGCAGATTTGTCTGGGGTAGCTTTTGAGACGGATGAATGTTAAACAAAAATAAGCATTGTTTAACAAAAAAAGGTCATCTGAATGTTCAATTCAAATGACCTTTTTTTGTTATCCTTTTGGCTAATTTATAGCACTAAGGTAAGGCAACTCCACCATACTGGCTGATATTTACTTTCCCTAATTTGGTGCTATATTTTGCATTGATCGCATCAACAAAAACATTGGCCATAATGGCATAGCCCATAGGTGTTAAGTGAACTCCATCCAATGAAAAGATGTTTCCAGTAATATATTTATTGCTGATGGCGATACCGTTAATCTGATAGCCCGATTTTACTTTGTTCAAGAAGCTGTAGATATCCGCTACTGCAAGTTTTTTGCTGTCCGCAATTTGTTTGATCGTTGTGTTTAGCGCGACGATACGATCTTGGACCATTTTTGCCTCAGCCTCATCCAAGACAAAATTGTCACCAACAGGATTTGCTGGATGTAGACCGTAAGGAGCCGGATTGACAACGCCAGTTACAGGGTCTTTGAGATCTCGTCTGCCCAATAAGCCAGCCGAAGAAAATGGTAGAATAAACATGTCTTTATCCGTTGCTGCACGTGGGATTGTCTTTGTTTTAATGTAGATATCCGTGAGTGGTGCGGCATTGGGATCTTGCGCTTTTAATGCCGCATTCGCTGCAGCCAATAATGCCTGGCGTGTCACTGTTGTGAAGTAAGGAACGGCCGTCACATCAGGAATGGTGGCAACAACTCCTTTTTGTTCTTTGCTGGTCAATTTGGTGATAAAGCCGGTATAAAACCTCGCAAAGTCCTGTTCAGAAATCAAGGTGTTTGTGGCATCAGTAGTTACGGCACCATTTGTTGCATAGCCCAATACATCATTATTTCCTAATGAGAAGGAAAAGAAGGTATGGTCTTTAGTCGTTGCATAATCTACATAAGTTGTGGTGACTGGCGCATTGTCGGGTAGCAATCGCTCAAAATAAGGATTCCCTTTTGTGGTACCTATTCCTGGCGCAAATGCCATATCCAAACGCATTCCCGGTACGCCCAGATTATTGATGGGACCAGTGTACTTGATGTAAAGCGGCTTTTTGTCTTCCGTTTGTCCACGGATGGCCAGGTGGTCAGTAACTGTACCCAATTGCGGTTGACCGTTCACCAGTGCTTTTAAATATAAGAACCCACTACCATTATAGTTTTCCGCAGGAAAATAAGGTTGCAAAAACTCTCCTCCGCCTACTTTTTTCATTTCTTGAGCAAGCATATTCGGGAAAGATTGTTCCTGACCCTTGAGACTGAGCCCACTATTGGCGTATCCAGAAGTTAGTGAGTTACCGACAGCTATATACTTGCTGAAATCTACATTTTCGGGGTTTCCACCTTTGGTGTCAAGGTCGATAGACGGTTTACAGGACGCAGCCAATGCTATCGCCGCAAAACCAATATAAAGCTTAATATTTTTTTGAAATCTTTTCATAATCTATTACCATTTATAGGTGAATGAAATTGAAGGGGCATGAATGTTAGTCTTGTAAGCACCCTCAATTTGTGTTGCGGGGCTTACTACAGTACGCTCTTTCAATTTTTGTAAAACATAAGCTGCGTGCAGGCTGAATTTGTCGTTAATTGCATAAGACAATCCCAGTGCCCCCATGATACGGTCGTTGTCCGGTGTCTCCGCATAAACATGGTCTTTGTCAACCGGTGTTTTTACATAACCTACTCCGGCACGTACAGCCAAATGCTCGCAGGCTTTATAATTCACACCAATTTTCCCTGAAAATGCATTCTTATAATTTTTTATCTGCTCAGTATCTTGTAGCAGCGGTGTATTGTCTGCATAATCAAATACTAACTTTTTATAAATATTATATTGGATAAAAGTTCCATCGGCAACAACATCTACTTTGTCACTAACTGGGACCGAAATGCCTAGGTTAAGTGATGCCGGTAAAGGAAGCTCTGCACTGAATTTGGTGTCGGGAAACGAAGCTGCAACAGCATCAGGTACCGTAAAATCAGCATCCCCTTTTTTTAGTTTGGTAACGACTTTCGATCGGTAAGATAGGGAGATCGCGACGTTGTTGTCAAAGTTGTAATGGGCACCAACGTTGTAGCCTATACCAGTACCGGTACCAGTTAATTTAGCACTTGCAGAAGATCCGTCAGGTAAAAACAAGGGTAATGACCGCGCTAGATCGACCATACCGATGTTGTACACGAATCCGGCACCTACACTTAAGTTATCGGTAAGTTTATAACTAATGGTAGGCTGTATGTAAATCGCGCGCAACTTGAGGTGGTTGAGTTCGTATTTTCCAGGCCAACTGTCTCCCCAATCCACTGCTCCACCGTAGGGTGTATAAACACCTAGACCAGCTTTCCAACGTGCATTGTCAGGGCCAAATGTAGCAAAGACAGAAAATGGTGGGGTAACTTGCGAGCGTGTGTTGTAGACTTGATTGCTTCCTGATTCTTTGAAGGCTGATCGATACATTACCGTAGATATCCCTGCTGATACCGCATTATGGTCCATTTTTGCTAAACCTCCCGGATTGTAGAATATACTTGTTTCGTCTGTGAATAGTGCAGATCCAGCACCAGCCATACCTAATGCTCGTACGCCTTGCGTATTCACTTGAGACCCTTGTGCAAAGAGCAGTGATGGTGATGCACAAAGTATTGAGAATAATAATTTCTTCATACTAGTGTTTATTGTTGGTTAACATTCCTCTTTAAAATACAATGCTAACATAATAAATGTTTGGCTAATATTAATAAATGTTGTGTAATATTTTTTTTGCTCGTACCTTTAAGAGCAAGGAAACTAAAAATTAAACGATCATATTTTATGGCTACAATCACTTTTAAGGGCAATCCAGTGAACACAAAAGGCAATTTACCACAAGTTGGTGAGCAAGCGCCTGATTTTAAATTAACTGCAGGAGATCTTTCAGATAAGTCACTCGCAGACTTCAAAGGGAAAAAAATTGTGTTAAATATTTTTCCTAGTGTGGATACTGGAACTTGTGCGGCATCTGTACGTGCGTTTAACAAAGAAGCATCTCAATTGGACAATACGGTTGTATTATGTATATCAAAAGATTTGCCATTTGCACAAGGTCGTTTTTGCGCAGCCGAAGGCTTGAGCAATGTGGTGACATTATCAGAATATAAAGATGCGAATTTCTCTGATGCTTATCAATTGGCAATCGCCGATGGACCATTAGCAGGTCTATTGAGCCGAGTTGTGATTACTTTGGACGAGAATGGTAAAGTCTTGTACGAAGAGCAAGTTGCCGAAATCGCTGACGAACCAAACTATGCTGCAGCGATTGCTTCGTTGAACTAGGAAATCATGAGTAGTACGAGGATAAAGAAGGCAGAACTATCAGCCGAAAGGCTTATAAAACCAGCATCTCATATCTCAATACTAAATACTAAAAAAGCGTGCTAAGCACGCTTTTTTAGTATTTATTTTGTCTTCTCTAGGGCTTGTAAGATATCGTTGATAATATCTTCCTGATCTTCTAATCCAACCGACAATCGAATACTGCCCGGTTGTATACCTAAGTTCAGTCGTTCGTCCTCAGACAGCTTGGAGTGTGTCGTGGATGCTGGATGCGTAGCGATTGATCTGGAATCACCTAAGTTGGATGTGTATAAAATCATTTCCAATTGGTCAACAAAAGCTTTTGCACGTTCAAAACCACCCTTGACAACCAGTGTAACAATGCCACCGCCTGCTTTCATCTGCTTCTTAGCTAGCTCATATTGTGGATGGCTTGGTAGAAAAGGATATTTTACATCTTCGATCTCCGGATGATTTTCTAACGCTTGTGCCAGTGCGAGTGCATTGGAACAATGGCGATCCATACGGATACCTAGGGTGTCCAGACTTTTGGAAATAATCCAGGCATTAAATGGTGACAATGCGGGGCCTGTGTGACGGATAAAGAACATCAATTTGTCTATCAATTCCTGTTTTCCAACGACAATACCACCCAAAACACGTCCCTGTCCATCCATGTATTTAGTCGCTGAATGGATGACCAAGTCAAATCCATACTGAATTGGTTTCTGAAGATATGGCGTCGCAAAACAGTTGTCGATCGAAAGAATAATATTTGGATATTTTTCTTTGAACTTGCCCAACCATTCTAAATCAACCAATTCCAATCCGGGATTGGACGGTGATTCCAAAAATATAATTTTCGTATTTGGCTGTATAGCCTTTTCCCATTCCTCAGGATTAGCCGCGTCTACATAAGTTGTGGTAACACCCCAACGCGGAAAAAGTTCTGTAAATAACTGATGGGTAGAACCAAATATCGCGCGTGAAGAAACAATATGGTCTCCACTTTCGATAATTGCAGCAAAGGATGCAAATACTGCAGCCATACCAGATGCGAAAGATAAGCCCGATTCAGCACCTTCCATAATACAAACCTTGTTGATGAACTCGGAAGTATTCGGGTTTGCATAGCGAGAATAAATCATTGCATCCTCTTCTCCAGCAAAGACCGCCCGACCTTGTTCAGCGCTGTCGAAGATAAAACTTGATGTGAGGTATAAAGGAGTCGAATGTTCGCGAAGTGCTGAACGATCGACCTGTTCACGTATGATTTTAGATTGATCTTTTTTCATGATGTGTAAAGTTACGAGATGAAATTTTTATATTCGTATAATTACCAATGAAATGACCCATTTTATGAAAAAAATCTAGCTATTTTTTTTCCATGGAATTTTATTCCTTTGTTTTTCCTGTTCAAAAGATAAAGAATTACTCTCTGATCAGGGCCTCAAAGAAATACCTGTGTTCTTGTTGAGCCCTGATTTTCTATCTAACTATAATTTTTATCCGTTTGATAATAAGCTAAAACTGGCATACAAAGACCACCAACTTTCTCGAATTACTGGAGGCTTTTTGACGATTCCCACAGCAACCGGATTGAGCTATCATTTTACCGATATTATCTATTGGGATATCAACGTTATTGGGGATCGGGTTAAATTGGAAAAAAAGAGCTCCGATAAGGGAGTCTCATTTGATGAAAGGCATGAGTTACGTTATCACAATAAACTGATCACCGAAAGAAGAATAAACCGAGGAAATCAATCCATTAGCATATATAAATATGAATATGAGAACAACCTATTGAAAAAAGAATATTGCTATTTAGGTGATCGATTACCCCTTGAGAAAACGTTCTATTTTAATGCGAGCAAAAATTTAGATAGCATTGTGTATGAATACCCATATAGTACTTCTAAAATAATTGAGATATTTACTAATTATGATCAGAAACCAAATAAATTAAGGGGGCTTTTGATGTTAGAAGACTTTTTGCCAAGAGCGCTCTCGATAAACAATTATATGGAAATGAATAGATTGTATGTTGATGAGGCAGGGAATCGAAGCCCATCTGGGGAAAGAAGATGGGATGCTAAGCTTTTCAATTAATGACGAACTTAAATAAAAGAGGCCGATAACTATATCGGCCCCTTTTATTTAAATTGAGTATTTCCTTATTTTTTTACAAATTGCATCACGACAATATCGCCAGAGATAAATGTTAACTCATTATCTCTAATGTCAAAGTTTGTCGTAGATTTTAAGCCATTCATAAATTCATTGTAAGCCGCATTTTCACAGTGCATCATCGTAGATACCAATTTATCACCGATCTTAATGGAATTGCCTTTTTCACTTTCGTAAGTACCACCGATACCATTACAACCGTTGTTACCTTCTACTTTGTGGTCTTTGCTTGTGAAAGTTAATGTTGGGATTTTGTCCTTATACAATTCCTTCAGTGCTTTTCCTGCTGTCTCTGGTGTGGTAATAGACTTAAGCTCCCATGTTCCTTCCAAAGATGCGTTATCCACTACACTTGGTTTTTGCACTGTAGTTGCGGTATCGCCAGCTCCTGTTGCTTCAGATTTTTTTCCTGTTGTGTTACATGCAACAGTTGAAAATGCCAATGCAACTGCTAAAATCATTAAATTTACTTTCATAATAATTTCTAATAATATATAAACATTCCTTTTTCTGCACTACAACTTATAATTATCATGCCAATCTTGTCCCAATAGCATCCAATCACCGATTATAGTACAGCTAACTTCTTTATCCTCTATTAATAACAAATTTGTGTTTTTTGTTTGCACTCCAACAGGTAAATAAGTTCGTTTTGGTTTAATCATACTAAAAAAAGAACAGCAACAAAACCCCAAGAAACTATTTTGCTATTTCACCGAAATGTTTTAGATCAATCGATTGATTTGATTAAATAAGGCTAATTATCGACGACTAGAATACATTTTTGGATTTTCCCACCCTATTTCCGTACGCAAATGTTACATAGATAATTTTATAAAACTTCTTATATTAGGGCTTTACAACCTAATTTTCTAGTACTTATAATAAAGAATATGTTCACAATCTTGTTATCCTCCATCTTACTTTCCAGCGGTACGGTAGCTAAACCAGATACGTTAAAACCTTATGGAGCTTTGCCAACCGAACGCCAATTAAAATGGCAGGAGATGGAGACCTACTGCTTGATCCATTATACGCCAACGACTTTCCAAAATAAAGAATGGGGTTATGGTGATGCGCAGCCTGCTTTGTTTAATCCTTCGGCATTTAATGCAAATCAGATTGCCAAAGCAGCGGCAGATGGAGGTTTCAGAGGCCTGATCAGTGTTGCCAAACATCATGATGGATTTTGTTTATGGCCAACCAAAACAACCTCCTACAGTATTGGCTCCTCTCCATGGAAAAATGGAAAAGGCGATATGGTAAAGGAATTTATGGAAGCGACACATCGTAATGGAATGAAGTTCGGTGTATATTTATCTGCGTGGGACCGTCACGATGAACATTATGGTACACCAGCTTATGCCAATGCCTATAGACAGCAACTGACCGAATTGATGAGCAATTATGGCCCCTTGTTTACCTCTTGGCACGATGGTGCCAATGGAGGTGATGGTTATTACGGTGGACATGAGGGGAAACGGATCATTGACCGAACAACTTATTATGAATGGCATGAGAAAACATGGCCTATCGTACGTAAACTTCAACCTAATGCGGTGATTTTCTCGGATATTGGTCCCGATATGCGCTGGGTAGGTAATGAACATGGTTTTGCTGCCGAAACCTCTTGGGCGACATTTACACCAATAGGGCTAAATGGAAAAGTAGCAGTACCTGGAGCAACCGAATCGCATAATGCAGAATCGGGAGACCGGAACGGAAAGTATTGGATTCCCGCAGAATGTGATGTTCCCCAACGTCCGGGATGGTTTTATCATGAGGAACAGAATAGCCGTGTAAAAACACCCAATCAACTGTTTGAAATCTATCTGAAATCGGTTGGTCGAGGTGCCAGTATGAATCTTGGTCTAGCACCAATGCCTTCAGGTACACTTCATGAAAATGATGTGAAATCCCTAAAGGCTTTTGGTAAAAAAATTAAAGAAACTTTCCATACCAATCTGGCAAAAGGTGCAACCATCACAGCCTCAAATACACGTAATGCTGATACCAAAACATATGCGACATCGTTGATTACGGATAATGACCGCTATAGCTATTGGGCTACCGATGATACAAAAACTTCGGCTACACTTGAAATTAAGCTAAAGTCAGCGGCGACATTTGATCTTATTCAATTGCGTGAAAACATTAAATTGGGACAACGGATTGACAGCGTTGTTGTGGAACAATGGCGTGACAACACCTGGAAACCCTTGGCTAAAGCAACTAGTATTGGTGCGAATCGCTTGATAAAACTTGAACAACCAACGACAACGGCACGCTTACGGTTACATATTTATGCTCCGGTAGCAATTACCTTAAGTGATTTTGGCCTGTTCAAGGAATATAATGAATCTTTTGCCTTCGATACAAAAGAGCTTAAAAAACAAACGGGCTTTAAATTAAAAACCGGAGCATCGAACAATACGGTGTACATGAGCGATGGTAATCCAAATACCTTTGCAACTGTAAGTGACCAAGGAGTCTTGGTTATTGAAACAAATGGCCAAACCTCGGGTATTGGTTTCCTGCCGCGTCAGGATAAAAAGACCGGCGGTATCCCGACGAAATACAAAATCTCAACCAGTGTAGATGGTAAAAAATGGATAAGCGTCAAAGAAGGCGAATTCTCCAATATCAAAGCAAATCCAATCTTGCAGCAGGTATTTTTTGAAACAAGCAATAATACCAAGTTTATCAAATTTGAACCAACGCAATTTATTGAAGGGAATGAGCTGACAATTGCTGAGCTTGAACTTTATGGTAAATAGAATTTTAATACTTTTCGTGGTCTGCATCTGTCAGACCACGCTTTTGTTTGCGCAACAAAACCCACTCCGTCTTTGGTATAATAAGCCTGCCAAAATCTGGGAAGAAACTTTACCGCTGGGCAATGGACTAATTGGTATGATGCCTGATGGAAATCCAACGAAGGAAAAAATTGTACTGAATGAGATTAGTATGTGGTCTGGAAGTCCAGAGGATCCTAATAACTATGACGCGCACAAAAATGTCAATGCCATTCAGGATTTATTGAAAGCGGGTAAAAATGATGAAGCCGAAAAATTGGTCAATGAAACTTTTGTCACCAATGGCAAAGGTTCAGGCTTTGGGAATGGCGCTAATGTTCCTTTTGGCTGTTATCAGTTACTCGGAGATCTACTTTTGCAATATCAACTGCCATCTTCTTCTATTGAAGACTATACAAGATCCTTGGATCTGGCCACGGCGACAGCACAGACTTCTTTTCGTGCCGGAAACACAAAAATTCAACGTACTTACTACACCTCCTTTGACAAGAATGTCGGTGTTATTCAATTAAATCAGAATAGCGATGCCAGACAGACGGTCGGTATTTCTTTTGAGCGGAAGGAGAATATAGACCGCTACAGCCTGTTGGATGATGGTATTTTGATCGAAGGGTCGCTGCCGGATGGTAAAGGGGGCAAGAACCTGAAATTTGTCGGGTTATTGAAAGTACATGGTAAAAATCTTCAGGTCAACAGAAAAGATCAGGTACTGGAAGTTTCGGCGGCAGGAAACCTGTCGATCTATCTCACGGCGAGCACATCTTATTATGGAGAGGATCCACTGGCAACTACCAAAACGACTATTGCAGCCGTACAGTCGTCCAATGCAGCCAAAATGTATAACAATCATGTGGATTCCTATCAACGGATTTTTAACCGGGTGGAGCTTAACCTTTTTGGAAATCGCTCAAATGCAAATGTTCCAACCAATGAACGGATTGCTAATTTTTATAAAGACCCAACACAGGATCCAGATTTGGCAACGATTTATTATCAGTATGGTCGTTATTTGAATATTTCAAGTTCAGCGCCGAAAAATACAAATGCGCTTCCGCCAAACTTACAGGGATTATGGGCCAATCAGATCCAAACGCCTTGGAATGGTGATTATCATCTAAATATCAATGCGCAGATGAATCACTGGGGGGTGGAGGTAAACAATCTAAGTGAATATCATCAACCTTTTATCGAACTGATAAAACGGATCGCAAAAACAGGAGAGCAAACTGCAAAAGCCTATTATAACGCACCTGGATGGGTTGTTTATATGATGACCAATATCTGGGGATATTCAGCTCCGGGTGAACAGGCTTCCTGGGGGGCAAGTACAGCCTCCGGTTGGTTGTGCAATCACCTGTGGGAACATTATCTTTTTACAGGAGACCAGGGGTATCTGAAAGAAATCTATCCGATACTCAAGGGTGCTGCAGAATTCTACAACCATACATTGGTGCAAGATCCCAAAACAGGATGGTGGGTTACTTCACCATCAGTATCACCAGAAAATGCGTTTCGGATGCCCAATGGAAAGGTCGCAGCGGTGGTGATGGGTCCCACAATCGACAATCAGATTGTACGCGAGCTGTATCAAGCCGTTATTCAAGCAGACTCTATTTTGGCTGTCAAGGATAGTTTTGTAGCTAGCCTGAAAGGGAAATTAAAAGAGATCCCACCAGCAGTAGTGATTAGTAGATCTGGACGTGTAATGGAATGGCTCGAGGATTATCAGGAGGTTGAACCCAAACACCGTCATGTATCCCATCTTTATGGTCTGTATCCTGCAGCATTTATTTCTCCCCAAACGACTCCGGCTTGGGCCGAAGCTGCACGAAAAACGCTTGCTATCAGGGGAGATGAAGGTACAGGCTGGTCAAGAGCCTGGAAAATATTGTTTTGGGCAAGATTGCAGGATGGTGATCATGCCCTAGAAATCCTTCGTCAGTTGCTGAAACCAGCCTTTGCCAGTGAAACAACCTATCAGGGTGTGGGTGCCGGTACCTATCCCAACTTATTCTGTGCCCATCCACCGTTTCAGATTGATGGCAACTTTGGCGGCGCCGCAGGTATCGCAGAGATGTTGATCCAAAGCCACAATGGCTATATTCATCTGCTACCAGCTCTACCTAAAGCTTGGTCTAAGGGACAGATCAAAGGGCTAAAAGCCAGAGGAAATTACACCGTGGATATGAGCTGGGAAAATGGGAAAATTGTCAAGCTAAACATAAAGGGAAAAAAAGGAAATGTTCGCATATTTGAAAACGGAATCTATAAGGACTATAAGGTCCGTTAGCTATTTTTGCTTTCTATTTATTTTTCTGGGAACAACTGCTTGTTCCCAGAAAACAGACAAAGCCAAAAAAGAAGAGCTTTTGAAAACGTTCGCTTATAAAATTACTGGGCAGACAAGTGCTGCGGAGGGGAGCTCAGTGATCCTCATCGATCCGGAAAACAAAATGCAACAGTTTACAAAAACAAGTGTGACAAACGGGCAATTTGTCTTGGAAGGTGAATTGGCAATGACTGGTTTTTATGCAATTCAGATTAATGGCGGAGAGCCTTACATCCTGTTTTTGGAAGGGGGGAGTGACTATGAACTGAAAGAAAATAAAGGCGGCTTTACCTTGACTACAACCTCCAGTAATGCAACGGATTTTGTTCAGTTTACGAAACGATATCAACAGCGAGAAAAAGAGGAAAAATTGAAAGAAGAAAATAAGACCGCCAGAATCGGCGGATTAAATGGGCAGCTCTCAGCGATGGCCCTACGCAACGATGGATCTTACGAGAAAACTATTGATGAAATACAACGATTGTCGGCTGGTAAACCTTATAATCTTCGCAATTTATATGCTGATTTTATTCTTGATAGCACACATCAATCGTCTTTAGTTCTCCCTTACTTTTTCAAATATGTCTCCATCGATGCGGATAACTTCAAAAAATTTGATACTGCACTACAGCGGTTCGATGCAACCCTGCAAAAACACCCTTATTATAAATTTGCGCGTGAGAAAGTAGACCGGGTGAAAGATTTTTACGAGAATATGCCTGTCTTTCCACCCATCACGCCAATGAATGTCCAACGGGACTCGCTAAAAATCAGTGAATTTTCAAATGCCAAAATGTTGATCGCGGCGTTCTGGAAAGCCGCTAGTAAATACAGTGTTTCTGATGTTACTGAACTACGCAAAAAAGAGACGCAGTTAAAGGCAATGGGAGTGCGGGTTATTTACTTTTCGTTAGATGCGGATCAAGATGCCTGGATTAAAACCAGCAACTCCCTCGTTCTGGGGCCTCATAGCTATTATTTGAATACAAATGATCGGGCAACAATGGAAAATGACTTTGGTATAGACCGTTCGCCAAGTTATTTATGGATCAATCCACAGACCTTCAAAATCCTGTCACTCACTGGTGAAGATCCGACTTTACCGAAGTTCATTGGTAAGGTTAAGGAGTTTTTGGCTAAAAATTAACGATTATTGTCTTAAAAAATGGTATATTTGAATTAACGGTTTAATATTTGTTATTTCAATAGACGATGAAAGTTGTTCAATTTACGGTTCCGGTGGTTTATCAAGGATCTATTTGCGTGCAAGAGGATATCTTGCCCTCCTTCTATAGCAATTACCATCGGCATAAAGAGATCCAATTGACCTATATCTTAAAAGGGCGGGGGACCTTTATGATCGGCAACTTTACCCATAGTTTTGAAGAGGATGAAATCTATATCGTTGATGCAGATGAACCACATATGTTTAAAACAGGAGAGGATATTAAGGACGGCATTCATGCGATTCATATTTTCTTCGACTACGAGCATTTTAAATCTTTTCTAGATTTCCCTGAATTTGACGATGTCAAATATTTTTTGGAACACATCAATGTCAGTAAGAAACTGGATGCCGAACATGCTATTGCCCTCAAAGATAAATTTGTACAGATCAATACAAGCGCCGGAATAGATCGCTTATTATCCTTTGTAAAACTGATCAATTTTTTGAGTAAAAAGGTCGATCAATGGACCTCCCTATATACGGGAATTCCCCAGAAGAAATTTTCGGACGCGGAAGGCTTGCGTATCAACGAAATATTTCAATATACCTTTCAGCATTTTGGTGATAAAATCTCACTTGAAGATATCGCAGCAGTAGCTCACATGACTCCGCACGCATTTTGTAAGTATTTTAAAAAGCACACCCGCAAGACTTATGTGACCTTCCTGAATGAAATCCGAATTGAACGGGCCTGCAAGATGTTGATTGACGAGTCCTCCGAAAGCGTTTCCAATATTGCATTTAAAACAGGGTTTAACAATGTGGTCAATTTTAATAGGGTATTTAAGAAGATCACAAAACATTCCCCAAGTGAATATGTGCAGGAACATCGGATGCGGGATTAAGCCATTGTTGGTACACTGAAAATATTATCGGAAAAGAGGTGCGTAGTATGACCTTACAGCTCCCATCAGTGGACAATATCGGAGAAGCACTCGGCAATAAAATGTAACGATTAGGGATACGAAAACCTTAAATTTGGAGTCTAACGATTGTTACTCCGATGAATAAAAATTTAATTTTTGTCCTGTTTGCGTTATTGTGCTATCTGATGCCTGCAACAGCGCAATCTCAAAATTTCAAGATTGACACCTTGCAATACCAAGGGACAGCCAAAAATATAGTGAACCTGGTCATTTTGGGCGATGGTTATACAAAAGATCAACTGGACGATTACGCAGAAGATTCCAAGCAGTTCACAAATTATTTTTTTTCAATAGAACCTTTTAAACAATACAGCAGTTTCTTTAATGTATTTGCGATTCGGACGGTATCTGAACAATCCGGTGCTGCGCATGATTGCAAAGCAAGCGATTGTGTACACGGTGACACCGACCTCAGCAAATATCCAAGCCGTTACAATAAATTCACTAGAGATCATGCTGTGCCAGTCACGCATCCCAATACTATTTTTGGAAGCAGCTTTGACAATGGTGGACTACACCGCCTTGTAGTGCCCCAAAAAAATGAGCGTATTGAAGAAGTGTTAAAAACACATATCCCCAACTATACACAAGTGGTGGTATTGGTCAATTCACCATTTTATGGTGGATCAGGTGGAAAGTGGGCCACCTCGACGGTCAACTTTAAAAGCAATGACATCGCTGTCCATGAGATCGGGCATTCCTTTGCTCAACTGGCTGATGAATATTGGGCAGGAAATCAATATGCTATTGAATCTGTCAACCGCTCTCAAACGGCCGCTGCAAATGCTGTTCCCTGGAAACATTGGCTTGGAAAAGATGGTGTAGGGATCTATTCTTATGGCAGGAAGGGATCTCCGTCCAACTGGTTCAGGCCACATGAGTATTGTAAAATGCAATATCTTGTTGCCCCTTTTTGCCCCGTCTGCCAAGAGCAATTTGTAGCTTCAATCAAGCAAAAATCTAGCCCTTTTATTGCTGTAAAACCGGTATTGAATAATGTATTGACCTTAGATAGCATTCAGAAATTTACATTACAGCTAGCAAAACCGTCGCCGAATACATTTAAGCTGGTATGGTCCTTAAATAATGAAGCTATTGCCCATGATATCGATTCGATCTATTTGGATCCGGGAATGCTGCGCATTGGTGCGAACGAATTGAAAGTTATTATTCAAGATACAACAGATCTGCTCCGCGATCCGAAGTATGTAAACCATAGGGATTCCATTGTATGGAAATTTAATCAGCTTAAATCCTATGAACTTGCAAAACCTATCAATACCTGGGGAGATACACTCGAAACCTGTTTTGGTGGAGATCAGGTGATTACGGTTAAAAAACCTATCGCTGGACTTGTCTACCGTTGGTTTGAGACCCTGACTGCTGTATCCGTCGGAACAGGAAACAATGTGGTGATCCAAAAGGTCTCCGCCTCCAAAAAATATCATGTCGTTGCACATTGGAAAGACAAGCATTCCGTGGAATCGGAAGTCTTATTGAAAACACTGCCCAAAGTGGAGAAACCCAAAGATATCCGTGTCAAGATTAACAAAAAGAAAAATAAGGTACAGTTGATCATACAGGATAAAGCGGATGCACGTTACAATTACATCTGGTCAGATGCCGCTGGTAAACCAATCTATGAATGGGACGAATTCAATGGAGAATATGTACGTCCGACGGGTGCAAATAATATGCTTGTCCTAGAACGGACTACTACTGGCCGAAAAGTCTACGTCCAAAAGGTAGACAAAGAAACAACCTGTAAGAGTGATCGCACGGAAGTAATTTTTTAGTTACACTATTGATCCTTAGGGATTTATAAGTTAATTTTAATCTGCCGGTTAGTTAACTTATAAATCATTCATAATTATGAAAACGAAAACCCAGTCTACTTGGGGAATTTTTTCGTGCCTATTCATCGTGATTTTAGCCGTAACACCATCCTGTAAGAAAAATGCAAAACTTCCTGATGAAAGCAATGAAAAAACGCATGCAGTAACCTTCAAAATCAAGGATTTTGAAACGATTGTCACACCCTTGAAAGCACAATCGCCCAGGTTTAAAAGTGCTTCGACCACCGGAAGTACCACCGAAAATCAACTCCTCTACCATTGGAATTTTGATAACGGTAATGCGGACCCGACCCTGGCGCTTGAGGATGCCGCTGTCATTGACTACAACAATGGTAAGACCGACTATGGCTATGTCGCCGGTTGGCCAACGTCCGGAAAAGGCATTAGTTTCAAAGGGGCCAAAGAGGTTTTGATCAAGATATCTGGTTCGAGTATCGCTACGTTAGCAAGTCTGTCCTTTGATGCCAATAGCTCCGGAACTGGGCCTCGTGCTCTACTGTTGAGTTATTCAACAGATCAAGGGGCAACATTCAAAAACCTCACGGATACCCTACATTATCCGCCAAATCTCACTACCTCCGCCAAATTTGTCGTGGAACAGTCGCTTCGGTCGATTAATCTGGTTGCCGCTCAGGAGTGTTGGTTAAAAATCGCCTTATTTTCGGGCAATAGGGAAGGCGGAAGTAACTACAACGAGAGTACAGGAACGTTTAAAATGGACAATGTTAAGATTATGGGGACGACAGATCAATCGGTTCTGCCCGATAAATTGTATTACCATATCTTCGATGCCAATAGCAAGCTGCTGGTTAAGGCGGGTACACTCAATGCAAAAGAAAAGTTTAATATCGCTTTACCGATGGGAACATACTACCTGAGCCTACTATCCAAAAATTCAGGGCTGCCCTTAATGATTCCGGCATCGGTGACGGATCTTAGGAGTCTATCAGTATCTAATGCTTTCAGTGAGCAGTCTGCTGCGATATTTGCGGTACGCGATACTTTTGATGTGAAAGAATCCATGGAAAGAGTATTGACGATGAGTCGTATCTATAGCGAGGTTAAATTTGAATGCACGGATGTCGAGGGGTTGGATCTTGTCGACAGCATTCAGGTCAAACAGCTGCATAAACCCTTCCGATATTATCCTTTTGCAACTGGGGCAGATGAACAAGTGGATAAGACTCTCTTACGTATTATTCCCAATTTCAGCAGCAGCTCGAAAAGTTTTGTTTTTAATCAGTTTATGGGTGATCTCCCAGAAAATAAGATAGTCAAATACGAGTTGCACATTTTCAGAAAGGGAGAACTTATGCGCACATTTGACCTGGGCAGTGAAATTCGAAATAATGTACAGCTTCTATTTAAGGGAAAACTGCTCGATGGAGCAACTGGAAGTCAAGGCTTTCAGGTGATGAAAAATGAAAAATGGCGCGATAATGTAGTCATAGAATACTGATTAAAAAAGTCAATCCAACGCGCCAATTTGAATTAAATAAAATAGGGTTATCCCGTTCGGACAACCCTATTTTATTTAATTTTATTCGTATCCCCTTAGCGTCTTTTTGATAGGCTATTCTCCGTAAGGGGTTTTTGCTTATTTGTTATAGCAATTTTTTTAGCAACGTATTCCAACCTGCTAAATCATTTAAGATTCGTTCAAGATCAGCGATCGCTACGCGCTCTTGTTCCATGGTATCACGGTGACGGATTGTTACGGTATTATCTTCCAAAGAATCGTAGTCAACAGTAATACAGATTGGCGTACCGATTGCATCCTGGCGACGGTAACGTTTTCCGATCGCATCTTTTTCATCATATTGGACATTGTAATCCAATTTTAATGTATTCAGGATCTCACGCGCTTTTTCTGGTAAACCGTCTTTCTTCGTCAAAGGCAAAATAGCAGCTTTCACTGGTGCTAATGCTGCAGGGAATTTCAATACAACACGAGAATCTTGTTTCTCTGCTGTAGAAAGATCTTCTGTTACCAATGAATTACATAGAACAGTTAAGAACAAACGATCCAATCCGATGGAAGTCTCGATGACATAAGGAATGTAATTTTGATTGATCTCCGGATCAAAATATTGCATTTTCTTTTTCGAAAATTCCTGATGCTGTTTCAAGTCAAAATCCGTACGGGAGTGGATACCTTCCACTTCTTTAAATCCGAATGGGAAGTTAAACTCGATATCCACAGCTGCATTGGCATAATGCGCCAATTTATCGTGGTCGTGGTAACGGTAGTTAGCCGGATCAAATCCCAGTGCTAAATGCCATTTTAAACGTGTTTCTTTCCATTTGTTGTACCACTCCAGTTCAGTGCCCGGACGGCAGAAGAATTGCATCTCCATTTGTTCAAACTCACGCATACGCATGATAAACTGGCGTGCAATGACTTCGTTACGGAAAGCTTTTCCGATCTGAGCAATACCAAAAGGAATTTTCATACGACCTGTCTTCTGAACGTTCAGGAAGTTAACAAAAATACCTTGGGCAGTTTCCGGACGAAGATAAACCTGATCCGCCCCATCTGCCATGGCACCCATCTGTGTGGCAAACATCAAATTGAATTGACGTACTTCAGTCCAATTTTTGGTGCCTGAAACCGGACAAACGATATTATGCTCTTCAATGATTGATTTTAAACCAGCCAGATCGTCCGCGTTCAATGCAGTGTTTAACGCTTCTAAAAGCGCTGCTGCTTCTGCAGCCTTGCCGTCTGCTTCATAACGTGCAATTTTGTCTTCGATCAATTGGTCGGCACGGTAACGCTTTTTGGAATCTTTATTATCAATCATTGGATCATTGAACCCATCCACGTGACCAGATGCTTTCCATGTGGTTGGATGCATGAAAATTGCCGCGTCGATACCGACAATATTTTCGTGCAATTGCACCATGGATTTCCACCAATAAGTCTTTAGGTTGTTTTTAAGTTCAGAACCTAATTGACCGTAATCGTAAACGGCACTTAATCCGTCATATATTTCGCTCGATTGGAATACAAAACCGTATTCCTTCGCGTGTGATACTACACTTTTGAAAAAATCGTCTGTCTGTTTGCTCATAAGTGGCAAATATAGATATTAGTATTTAGATTTTAGTATTGCGTATTGAGTATTTAGATTTTCTCCCTATTCTTTATTCAAGCCTGAGACTTATTTAGTTATCCCTAAATCACGTATCTGTTGGGATGCATTCTTGTTGTCCACTTTTTTGATGATGTGCTGAATGATGCCCTGCTCATCGATCACAAAGGTAGTGCGTGCTGTACCCATATATTTTTTCCCGTACATGTTTTTCTCAACCCATACACCATAGGCCTCTACAAGGCTTTTGTCTTCATCCACAAGAAGTTGAAATGGTAGCTCGTGTTTGCTGATAAACTTTTGATGTGAAGCTTCGTTGTCGATGCTAACACCGATAATTTCAAAGCCATCTTTTTTCAGTGATTGATAGTTGTCTCTAAAATTGCAGGCTTCGGTCGTGCAGCCCGGAGTATTGTCTTTCGGATAAAAGTAGAGAATCACCTTTTTTCCTTTGAAATCTGAAAGATGGACCGTTTCACCATGTTGATTTTTTGCACTGAAATCCGGTGCCTGTTGTCCTATTTCTAGTGTTGCCATATGTAGTTCTATTTAGTCTATTAAGATACAATATTATTCGATGAAAATCCAGCACGCACATTCGACTTGTTTCTAAAATGATCCAAGAATAAAAGCACATGAAGGATGTACCACGCACAGCAGATAAACTATCTGCTGAAGGAGGCTTCGTATGTTTTTAAATTTCCTTTATTGTCTTTGACCTCTAATTTGAAACTGTGGGTGCCACTGCTCAGATTGGATTCAAAGTCGTGCCACAGGTGTCTCGTTTTGGGATCATATTTCATCAGGGCCCATTTGCCATCTATATAGGCATCGAAGGTATCTATTCCTGAAAGATTATCACTGATGGTAAAATCTATGGAGCGTTGATTGGATACATTCTTGCCATCGGTCAGGTTACGTGCACTGATGGTTGGGGCAATGGTATCAACAGCCACATAAAAGCCGCCAAATTCGCGCACATTGGCCACTACCCAGCCATTTTCGTATTTCCCACCCTGCGCTCCACCATCTGTGGAGACAATCAGCGCCTTGCTATATAAGCTTTCTGGTAGGCTGTAGTCCGGTTTGATCATCAGTTTGTAATACCCGAATACAGGTGTATAGCTGTTGTGGATGTAATGCGCAGCGGAGTAGCCTTTCGCTGGCTTGGCACCTTGGGAATAATTGAAATATAGGTCGTTATAGAGGATGTTTTTGCCCATATAAACGCGCGCATTTTCAGCCTCATATTTGTTTTCATCGGCATAATGAAACATTTTGAGCCCTTCGGCTGATTTATGGCTGATCGCTAAAGAAGGGTTGTTCTGAACCTTAAAATTAAGTTCGCTTTTATTGCCCTGAACATCCTTGACGACATATTTTACATCATGAACCTCATTGTCCTTTAATTCGATCATACCCAGGTTGTCCAGTTGTTTGTAGATATTGATCGGATTGTTGGGGTCTTTAAAACTCTTTTGTACACGGACGCCAGATTTCTTCAGATAAGGGTAGTCTATATACGATTGAATCGCACGGGTCTGGTCAAAGGGGATGGATTCAAAGAGTACGGTGCTGATATTTTTATTGTCAAGGAATAGTTCAATCGAATAAACACCATAGGTAAAGGAAATGCCACCACGTCTGTCTACAGTATTGATACCAAGACCAAAGTTGCCATTGACCGGAATAGGGGCACTTGATGTCAAACTATAATTTCCATCACCGATGGGTCTGATCGTCTGATGCCTGCGCGGTGTGTTCTCATCAAAGATTTCTCGGCCAAGGTCATAAACTGTTATACCTCTGATCAATGGTTTTACTCCATCCGGAAATAACAGCCCAAACAATTGTGGATTTAATGGCAGTTGTGCTTTGGTATCGCGGATCTCAAAATGCAGGTGTGGTCCCGCTGAACCACCAGTATTTCCAGAGTTGGCAATAAACTCACCTTTTTTGACAGGTACTTGATTTGGTTTGAGAAAGACATCAACATCAAAGCGTTTTTGTTTGTACTGTTCGTCTTTTATAATTTTTGCCAGATCAGCATTGAAGCTCTCCAGGTGCATATACACGGAGGTATATCCATTTGGATGGTCAATATACACGTAATTTCCGCCGCCACCGATCTGTACACGTACACGGGAGACAAAACCCTCCGCCGCCGCGTGTACAGGAATATTGATGCGCTGCTGGGTGCGATAATCGTCGCCACCATGGAAATGCGTTGCCCGCAACTCACCAAATGAGCCCGATGCCTGGGGAGCGATATCCATTGGCCGTACAAAATAATTCTGCGGATAATTGCGACTTTTGATAATATCCTGTGCTTGGGCGAGGCTAGAGGCCAAGGTCAGTACACCAAGTAAAATTGCTGTTTTTTTTATCATTTCCCCTCCCTATTTGATTTTACAGCTAAACATCTTTTGTTCCCTAATAAATCCTTCCAAGAGATCACCGATTGCGACCGACCCAACACCAACCGGGGTGCCTGTATAGATCAGGTCACCTTTGCGTAAGGTAATAAATTTGGACGTATAGACAATTAGGTCTTCAAAGGAGAAAATCATATCCTTAGTATTCCCCTGTTGGACAGTTTGTCCATTTTGTTGCAGAGAGAAATCAATGGCATCGACAGCACCGATTTCTTCTTTCGCGATTAAATTGCTGATCACAGCGGAGTGATCAAAGGCTTTTGCCAGTTCCCAGGGAAGACTTTTCGCTTTAAGTTCCTGCTGTAGATCTCTTGCAGTGAAGTCGATTCCGAGACCGATCGCATCATAATAGGTCGAGGCGAATTTGGACGTTACATGTTTACCTTCCTTGCAGATCCGGAGAACGACTTCAGTCTCAAACTGAATGTTTTTGGAAAATTCGGGGTAATAGAAATCTTTATTGTCCTTTAAGACCGCGGTATCGGGCTTTAAAAATATGATGGGATTTTCGGGTACTGGATTATTGAGCTCTTTCGCGTGGTCGATGTAATTGCGACCTATAGCAATTATTTTCATGGATATAAAATATATAATGACTGTATCGAATCTCAAGAGCTGAATGGGGATGTAGAACGTTCTACATACTATTCTTTTGCTCCTTGAATCAACAAACTTAGCAAATGTACCATGTTTATCCAAAAAGTAGGGCAATGCATCGAGTTTTCTTAACCCTTGGTTAATACCAACTTAAAAAATAATAAGGTAATAATAGGGGATTAACAGGGGTATAATAGGGGAGTAACAGGGGTAAATCCGTATTAACCCTAAGTAAATACCCTGTAAAAATATAGTTACAACAGTTTTAGCTAAAACCTTCTTGCGACGAAGGTGTTTCTATGTTAGAACGAATTGTTGAATAGAATAAATGTAATTATATGGCAATCTTACATCATGGGCCTAATGGCCCCATCACGGGTAAATTTGGATCTGTCAATGCGTATATGCTAAATGGACAGAATGTTGCACGGGGACCACGCAAGAGACGTACTTCGCCACCAACAGAAAAAGAATTGTTGAACCGCAGTAAACAGAAGGTCGCCGGCGAATTTGCTAAACATAACCGTCCCATATTGGATTTTGGCTATCAATACCAAGTCAAAAAGGGCGACCGTATTGGTGCTTTTCAGCTCGCACAAAGGCATATTTTTACGGAAACACTGGAACTCGATGCAGAGAATAAGCCTTTTGTTAACCCGGAAAATCTCCTTGTCTTTGCCGGTAACTTGCCGCCGTTGGTCGACTGTCAGATTGAGAAAGAGGATGATATGCTTCATCTAAAATGGACCGCTGTCCCGATCTATAACGATCATGTATTTAAGGTAAATCTGGCATTAATCAATCTCGATGCGCCCGGTGATATGAAAATCGGTATCGCCGAGGTAAATAAGGGATCTATTTCACTCAGAATCCCCGGTCTGAGCTTGAAAAAATTTGACTATCATGTGTATGTCTGTGTGTGGGATACCTTCTCCGGAGAGTTTTCAAATTCTACCTATTGTGGTCTTGTGTAATAGGATTTTTCAGGGGACTTGTGTATCTTTAACACTATGAATAAACTACAAGCCGTATTGTTTGATTTGGATGGTACATTAATCGATTCGGAATATTTCTATTTTAAAAATTGGGCACCTATCTTAAAACAGGAATTTGATCTGGAGATAAATTATGAAGATTGGATCCGGGATTTTGCCGGACATACCTTAGCACATAATGTAAAACGCCTGGTTGAAGACTATGGGTACGATACGACTGAGGAGCATATGTGGAAAAGGACACGTGCCGCCTATGCTGATTCTAATATGAGCGATATCGAATTGATGCCTTTTGCGAAAGATATTTTGGTCTACCTCAAAGAAAATAACATCCAGATTGGATTAGTGACCTCAAGTTACCGTAGTACAGTGGATACCGTTTTGGGAAAACATGGACTGTTGGATTACTTTGAATTTTTTGTGACAAGAGAATGTGTGGAGTTTCCGAAGCCTAATCCGGAACCTTATCGTCTGGCGCTGTCAAAACTGGATTTACCAGGAGCATCCTGCGTTGCGATTGAAGATACGATAACAGGAAGTCGGTCTGCGTTGGGTGCTGGTTTACAGTTGATTGCCGTGACAAAACAGGAGGTGGAGCGTGCTAGACTAACAGCTGTTGATAACATTGTGGAAAACTTGCAACAGGCAAAACAGCTATTATCCGGTTGGATTTAAGGACAACCATATAATTTAATCGTTTTAGCATTTGTAATTTTATTCGGATATACGTAATATTACCGAATTGTAAAGGGAACTCTGATTATGAACCGTAGAACCGCAATAAAGCAATTTTTCATTATCGCTGGCGGATTGACTATTTTGTCATCCTGTCTGAATGATGGTGGTGCATCTATTGTATTAAATAAGCTGAAATTATCGGCCGAAGACGAGCAGTTTTTAGCTGATCTTGTCGATGTCCTTATCCCGAAAACCGATACTCCGGGCGGGAAGGAACTGAATCTGCATCTGTTTGTGATCAAGATGGTGGATGATTGTGAGTCGTCGGAAAACCAGGAGAAATTTGTCTCTGGTTTTAACAAACTAAGGAAACAGCTGAATCTGGCCAATGGCAAAGAGACAGAAAGTAAGTTAGCCAACCTAACCGATAAAACGGATGAAAAGACTTTTTTTGAGATCTTTAAATCACGTGCGATCCAGGGCTATCTAAATTCAGAATATGTGATGAAGAATAAGGTGATCTATCAGCTTATTCCGGGACCGTACAATGGTGCGGTAAAAATTAATGGATAAATCCAATATGGCAAATCTAAATATTGACAGTGAAAAAAATAGGACCTATGATGCTATCGTGATAGGTTCGGGAATTAGTGGTGGCTGGTCTGCAAAAGAATTGTGTGAGAAAGGACTAAAGACCCTGGTATTGGAGCGTGGACGCGATGTGCAACATATTAAGGATTATCCAACCACGAATATGATGCCCTGGGAGTTTGAACATCGGAATGAGATGCCTTATAAAGTGAAGGAAGAAAATCCGATTGTCAGCAAATGTTACGCTTTTCATGAAGATGCTGCACATTTTTTTGTGAAAGATAAGGAGCATCCCTATATACAGGAAAAACCTTTTGATTGGATCCGAGGATATCAGGTTGGCGGAAAATCTTTGTTATGGGCGAGACAGACGCAGCGTTGGTCCGATTTTGACTTTGAAGGTCCTGCACGTGATGGTTTTGCCGTAGACTGGCCTATACGCTATGCTGATTTAGCGCCTTGGTATGCTTATGCAGAGAAGTTTGCCGGTATCGCTGGGGATCATGATGGACTGCCAGAGCTGCCAGATGGTGAATTTTTGCCTGGTTACCCGTTAAATATTGTAGAGAAGTATTTTAAAGAGAAAGTTCAGAAAAAATTTCCGGAGCGTAAGGTGATCTCTGCACGTTGTGCACACCTTTCCAAGCCCAACCAGATTCACATCGATCAAGGCCGTGTACAATGCCAAAATCGTGTACTCTGTCAGAGAGGATGTCCTTTTGGAGGGTATTTCAGTTCCAATGCAACAACAATTCCTTGGGCTACTAAAACCGGAAATATGACTCTTCGTCCACATTCGGTGGTTCATTCTATCCTATACGACGAACAGAAAGGAAAAGCTGTAGGTGTTCGGGTCATTGATACAGATTCCAAAGAGGAGATTGATTTCTATGCAAAATTGATTTTTGTCAATGCAGCTGCCATCAATACCAATCTGATCTTGTTGAATTCTAAATCTAACCGCTTTCCAAATGGTTTAGGAAATGACAGTGGAGTATTGGGTAAATATGTCGCTTTCCACAACTATAGTGCACGGATTTACGCCGAATACGAAGGACTGTTGGATTACACCGCAGAGGGGAGAAATCCTGCCGGCGGTGGATATATCCCTCGCTTCCGCAACCTACATAAACAGGAAACAGATTTCTTACGCGGCTATGCGGCAGGTTTTGGCGCATCGCGTAGTAAAGAATCAGACCGCTCTGGCCTAGGATTAGGACTTAAAGAGAATTTGTTAAACCCGAAATTGGGAATTTGGCAGGTTGGTTCACATATGATGGGTGAGACCATACCAAAAGAATCAGGCATGGTGTCTCTAGATGCTAGTAAAACAGATGATTGGGGAATTCCATTGTTGAAGATTGCCGTCGATTATGATGACAATGACGAAAAAATGAAAAAAGATTATATTTCGGTCATGACCGAAATGTTTACCGATGCCGGTTTCACGAATATTCGACCAGATACACATTGGCAAGCTCCGGGGCTGGACATCCATGAGATGGGCGGCGCACGCATGGGGCACGATCCGAAAACATCTGTATTGAACAAATGGAACCAGATGCATGCGGTAAAAAATGTTTTCGTTACGGATGGTGCCTGTATGACTTCGACATCAACGCAAAATCCTTCATTGACCTACATGGCGTTCTCAGCACGTTCCGTGGATTATGCCATCAGCGAAATGAAGAAGGGAAATATATAGCTTCAGCTGGGAAAGATTTTGGAAATAAATCTTTCCCAGCTGAAATTAAAACACTAAATTACAGCCTTAATTAAGATATTAACACCAGAAAAACATAACCAAATAAGAAAAGAAAAACAGAAACTAAACAGTATAAACCAAACGAACAAACCAAATTTTTTTACAAAAAAAGCAAAAGCGATTTAGCATTTTTTCTGTACTTATAGCGATCAATTAAAATTGAGATAAAGTTGATGCTTTGAGGGAAGGATATTAAATCGAAAAAAATTATAATGGAAGGGATTATGAGCTAAAACCTTTTATTATAATCGATTATAAGGGAAAACTAAATTAAACTAAACGTTTCTAGTATTATTTTGCTAAAACGTTTTTATAAACCAAATCACTATTAATATGAGCACAGTTGACGTAAAATCATTTGTGCAGCTTGGGAAAAAATCAAAGTTATTTTTCTCATTAGCTGTCATTGCTGGTACATTTCAACAAGTCAATGCCGCTGTAGCAACTTCAGCAAATTACGAAGGTAAATCCTTCGTAAAAGAAGTTCGTAATCTGCAGCAACAATTGAAGGGAAAAGTACTGGATGCTACCGGAAAACCTCTTGTAGGAGCCACTGTAGCAGTTAAGGGAACCTCTAATGGTACCCAATCAGACGCACAGGGGAATTTCTCTGTAGAAGCAAAATCTGGTGATGTGCTGGTGGTTACTTCCGTCGGTTATAAATCGAAAGAGGTGACTGTCGCCGGTACTACCATCACCGTACAATTGGAAGAGGATCAGGGCCAATTGGATGAAGTCGTTGTTGTTGGTTACGGTACAATGCGCAAATCGGATGTAACCGGTTCCATTGCGATGGTCAAAGGTGCTGACATGATTAAAGATCAAAGTTTTAGCCCTTTAGATGCCTTGAGAGGTAAAGCATCAGGGGTCAATATCTTTTCTAATTCCAGCCAACCAGGCGCTAATGCGAATAGAGTTGTTATTCGTGGTGTTGCGACGATCAATTCTTCTTCCAACCCATTATATGTAGTAGATGGAGTCGTCATGGAAGATTTCCATTTGCTGAATCCAAATGATATCGAAAATATCGAGGTTCTGAAAGATGCTTCTTCTGCAGCTATCTACGGTGCACGTGGTGCCAATGGCGTTATCTTGGTGACAACAAAACGTGGAAACAAAGATGGGTCTAGAACAATCAGTTACCAGGGATCGGCAGGGGTAAGTTCTGCGCAACGCTACATGGATCTACTGAATGCACAGGAATGGGTAGATGCCTTTATGATCGGTCTTGAAAATGAAAATAAATATCAAGGAAAGTCTTGGTCCTTAGACAAGAAAACCTGGTTTAATGATGCAAATTATTTTGATGCCAATGGCAATCCCTTGTATAATACAGATTGGCAACACGAGGCAACACGGACAGCGATTTCACATAATCACCAGTTGAACGTACAACAGGGGGATGAAAAGTCATCCGTTGGCGCATTTTTGAATTATACGGATCAACAGGGAATTATGAACAATACCTGGAATAAACGGGTAAATGCAAAAATGGCCTATGATGCAAAACCAACATCTTGGCTCTCTACGGCCATAAACCTGACAGTCAATCATACCTGGGGACGTTATACGCCAGAAGACGGTGGTGGTCAGGAAGCACGTCGGACGATGATCGAGATGATTCCTTGGTATCCGGTTTATGATAAGAATGGTCTGTATACAAATTCAGCTTCATCTACCGTAGCTGAAAAATTGAGTTTTGAAGGGATGGCAAATCCAGTTTCCATCCTGGATTTGCAAAAACGGATGCGGTACAATACGCAGATTTTTGGAAATGCGGCACTGACATTTCATCTCGCTGATGGATTGGACCTGAAAACGCAATTGGGGATCGATCACCATCGGAAAGATTATAAAGGGTATTCTTCAAAGCTGTTGAATAATATTTCCCGGCCAAATGGATGGGCAGAACGTACACATACGAATACCTTGTATTGGCAGGAAGAAACCTATTTGACGTATAATAAGCAATTCGATAAGCATCGAATCAATGCAATGGCAGGTCTATCTTGGCAGCAGAAGACCTATGATTATGATAAAATGCGCACGGAAGGCTTTCCCGATGATTTCTATGAATATAATAGAATGAATTTAGGTGTTACACCAGCTACGCCTGAATCTTTTTACAATGATTGGTCGATGAATTCGTACTTCTTAAGGGCTGCATATTCCTATGACAATCGTTATTCTGCGACAGTAACAAGTCGTTATGACGGTTCGTCCAAATTTGGTAAGAACAATAAATATGCGTTTTTCCCTTCATTAGGGCTTGCTTGGAATATTTCCAATGAGGAGTTTTTAAAGGGTAATCAGACCATTAGCAACCTCAAGTTACATACCAGCTATGGATTAACCGGTAACTCTGAAATTGATCCTTATCAGTCGTTAGCGATCGTAGATGCGGGAACAATTTTATTGAATAATGGGCGGGCTCCCTGGTCTTATGTTAAAACGATTTCAAATGAAGATTTAAAGTGGGAGAAAACAGCGCAATTTGATGTTGGGGTGGAATTGGGTTTACTTCAAAATCGCCTAAATTTGGATGTTTCTTATTATCGTCGTAAAACGACCGATCTCCTTCTGGAGACTCCACTGCCAAGAGCGACCGGTTTTAAAACTGTTATGAAAAATATTGGTTCCGTCCAGAATCAAGGTTTGGATATGATGATTACCGGGACGATTGTCACCAATGAGAATTTTGAATGGAAAGCATCATTGAATGCCAACTATAACAAAAATAAAATATTGAAATTGGGCGAAAACAATGCGGATATCCTCAAGAATGATTGGGTCGGTGGCGCCAACAGTATTCTTCGTGTAGGCGAAAACTTAAATAGCTTCTATGGCTATAGAAGGTTGGGCGTGTATACGCAGGCCGATGTGGATGCAGGAAATGCGGAATTGAAAGATATAGGACGGGCCAAACGTACCGCTGAAAAAGAAATCATCGGAAAGGGGTTGCCAGATTGGACCGGGAGTTTTATCAATAACTTACGTTATAAGAACTTTGACTTTACATTGGATCTACAATTCGTGAAAGGGGTAGATGTCATGCAACAATTCTTCCATTCAACTTACGATCGTTTTGGCATTACCAATGGCCTGAAGGAAATTTTAACTGATGCGTATAATGGTTCAAATCCGAATACGATGCAGCAAGCAATCTATTTGACCAATGGAGGGCATGCTGGTCAGGACACGAACGTGGACGATGCTTGGGTCGCGGACGGTTCCTATCTACGGGTAAATTTGATACAATTTGGCTATACGTTTAACGCGGATGTGCTAAAGCGGATAGGCTTATCCAGATTACGGATCTATGCGAATGCGAATAATCCATTTTTGTTCACATCAAAAGATTTTAAAGGTTATGACCCAGAAAGTACTTCTCAATATGACGCAGAATATAATTCCCAATTTACAGCACAGGGGAATGGGAAATTTGGACAAAACATGACATTTTTCTCCTATCCTAGGGCGAAAACTTTCTCTTTGGGCGTAAATGTCACATTTTAATGTATAGAATTTAAAAAAGATGAAGACTAAATTATTTATGTTGTTATTGGCCGGAATGGCTTTCACAACATCCTGTAATAAATTTTTGGAAGAGAATCCCAGTTCAAACCTGTCATTAATAAGTTATTATGAAAATGAAGGACAGGCGGAAGCAACAGTCAATGCACTTTACCGTCGCGGTACACCATTACGTTATTCTACAACGGGTTCCTATCTGGGATCTACCGCTTCCATTAATACCATTTTGACTGGGTATTTTACAAATAGCTACGAAGGACAGGAGCGGGTTACGCTATTTGCCCGTGAATTAACTCGGCAACAAAATACAAGTGTCATATCCCCAACCATGAATACCATTTGGGATGAGGCTTATGAGGCTATCAATATTGCCAATGCTGGTATAAAATATATCCCGCAAATAAGTATGGTCAATGAGACCAAGAAAAATACTTTATTGGCTGAGGCGAAATTCTTTAGAGCGTACAACTACTTTTATCTCGTCAAAACATTTGGCGCACTCCCCTTGTATACACTCCCAAATGAGAAACTTAGTGATCCGCTTTATCTAGAGCGTACTGATGCTGCGAAAATCTATGAATTGATTGAAGCGGACTTAAAAAGTGCTGTAGAAATATTGCCAGCCAAAACATTCGTTGATAATGGTCATCGCATTACAAAATATGCGGCAGCAATGCTATTAGCTGATGTTTATTTGCAGCAAGGTAAATTTGCCGATGCAGCAGCCAATGCAAAAATTGTGGTTAATTCACCGCATAAGATGACGGCGAATATCGACTTTAAGGAAAATAGCGCATACAACTTGCTGCGTAAGACTGATGACTTGGATGAGGTCATTTATGCGCAAGAATTTAATGATCTGGTTACTAATAGCGGAGCGAGGACTGCCACCGCTTTTAGTTCTACGGCCGTATCTGTTTTTGATACGTATTCGATATTTGAGCGTGTTTTCGGCCCTACCAAACAATTTTTGAATGTATATGACAAAAAAGATTTAAGAATCCAACCAAATCAATTCTATCATTGGTCTTATACTAATCCGATTAACGGTAAAAAATGGACATCAGAGGAGGCCGGGATATGGTATTATGTGGATGAGCAGGCTTTGCTGTCGACAGGAAGAGGTACAAAAGACTGGAATTTTTATCGTTATCCGGAAGCATTGTTAACTGCTGCTGAAAGTATCGCTAAAACAACTGGAGTAAGTGCCGAAGCTGCGGGATATTTAGCTAAAGTTAAGGCTCGTGCGAATACCGAGGGAAAAACTGCCGCGCAGTATACATCTGAATTACAGCTATTGTCGGTAGATGACTTTGTGAAAGAATGTTGGAAAGAGCGGCTACGAGAATTTCCTTTGGAGTACAAAATGTGGGATGATATCGTACGGACAAAGATGTTTCCTGTGATTTCTAAAACGGAAGCTGGTAAAGTGGATTTTGTCCCTTTAATTGGAGCGAAGAATGCGTCCGGAGCAGTATTCAAAGAGTCTGATTTATTATGGCCGATCTCGCCTGATGAGATACAGCGTAACAATAAACTGACCCAGAATCCGGGGTATCAATAGATCACTTTTTCATAATAATGGCTATCAATTTGATAGCCATTATTATATTACACTATTTTATATAACAGTAGAATACAGCTTCTAATTTAAATGTTAAACTTTTTGGGACATGCTGGGATCACGAAATATACATTGATATACTATGGAAAATATACTGTCATTTTTGGCTTGATAACCGTTGTTTACTTAAACTGTATTTAATTTTCTTATGTAACATATCGGTTAGGCTTATTAAATAATGTTTACTTAACATAATAGATAGAATAAAGTTTTTATTTTTGATGTATCAAGTCTTTGAAAGTTCAATAATTATGAATTCATCATGATTTATTTAAACCGAGTTCATGTATATCATTAAATAATAAATTAGGAATGAATCTGATAGCTTCATCACAATTGAAACCGCCGAAGGCAGCATGAACCGAATGAACCGAACTCATGTATACCGATGATACCAACACTTATAAAAATTTATACAGATGAAAATTAAAAATCTATTACTGTCATTCCTTCTGATAGGTCTATCTACCTATGGTGCGATGGCACAAAGCAAAAAAATCAAACATGTCGTTTTAGTGGGATTCGATGGTTTCGGTGCTTATGCATTACCTAAAGCCGAAATGCCAAATCTCAAAAAGATGATGCAGGACGGAACTTATAGCACACATGTGCGTACGGTTTTGCCTTCTTCGAGCGCGGTGAACTGGGCTTCCATGCTGATGGGGGCCGGGCCTACAACACATGGCTATACGGAATGGGATAGTAAGACTCCTGAAATTCCGTCAACGGCTAAAACCGAAAATGGCATGTTTCCTTCTTTGTTTAATGCGGTCGCTCAGAAAAATCCTCAAGCCCAATTTGCGGTGGTACATAGCTGGCCTGGAATAGGATATTTGATAGATAATAAGGTGGTTCAGAAGATCATTAATACCCAGGATGATGATGAAGCGGCATTGAATACAACCGTAGATATCATCAAAAAGGAGAAACCTACAGTTACTTTTGTGCATTTCGATCAACCTGATGGTGTCGGTCATAATATTGGCCACAATACGCCAGAATACTATGCCGAACTAAAAAATGTTGACCGGAGGATCGGAACGTTACAACAAGCGCTTAAGGATGCGGGCATTGCTGACGAAACGATCTTTGTTGTCGCTGCGGATCATGGTGGGACGGGTAAAGGTCATGGTGGAAAATCCTTAGCAGAAGTGGAGATTCCTTGGCTGATGACTGGACCGGGTGTGCCAAAGGGAAAAGAGATCAAAGGAACGGTAATGATTTATGATATTGGTCCGACATTGACCTGGTTGCTTGGAGCCCCACTTGATGTGGCTTGGCGCGGGCAGGCAATTAAGGCTTTTCAGAAGGATTGAACAGCTAGAGGATAAAAATCCTCTTGTGACAATTAAGGTTTTTAGGGATATTTTAAGTGTTTTTGAAAAATTTTTAGGAGAGTTTTTTAACTTGAATCAACAATTATTTATCTCTTTAATCTATCTCCTTCAGATTCTATTCCTGATTGATTTGAATTCTTTTTATTGCTTTTACCATTGTTAAATCGATAGCGTGCACTTAACCAAATTATTCGAGTTTCATATTTTTCATTTCCCTTAAACTGCATATTATAATCGGTTTTCACAACAGTCTTTTGGCCGTCAAATAAATCATCAATAGCGAGCTCTAATCGCAATTTGTTTTCGAAAAAGCTCTTGCGAATAGCTAAATTTGTGACAGCCTGCGGACTGACTCTATAAATGCCATATTGGAGCGCGGTTCTATAACGGAAAGAGCTTTCTATTTCTATCGCATATTTAATTTGAACAGTGTTGTAAATGGTACCTGAAAAGGATGTCATCTGATAATCTATATTGTCAAAAGAATTTTGATAATTGTACTTTGAGTTAAAAATTTGTAAGTTAGCACTGGTCGACCAGTTTTTTATTGGTTTGATTGTTCCGGAAAGATTTACTCCGAGGTTTTTCTGTCGACCTAGGTTTTCCTTAATTGCAATTGTTCTAACACCGTCATCAGCTAATCTTATCATATTAATCATTGGATTTCTGGTTGAGCTATAGTTTACTGATAGATTAAATCTATGAAATATGGTATTCGTTAGGCTAAGAGATTGAGTATATTGCGGATTTAGGTAAGGGTTACCTTTCGCATAGTTGTATTCATCGATAAATATGAGGTAAGGATTTAAATCGTCATAACTCGGACGGTCTATTCTTCGACTATAAGTAAGAGACAAATTATAGTTTTCTTTTATTTTTTGTGAGATTGAAACACTAGGGAATAAGTCTGTGTAATTGAAATTTTCAAGTTTGTTTACATCCTTAAAAGAACGTGAGACCATTGTATTTTCGACTCGAACTCCAGCTTTAAATTCTGTTTTCGAAAATTGTTTGGAAAAAGAGAAATATCCAGCATTTATGTTTTCTTTATATATGTATTTTCCTGTGGCTTCCGGATCATCCAACCAAATATTGGAATCTGATGTTTTATTCGATAACAGTAAGTTATTTTCGGTTGTTACTACGCTAGACTTTAACCCAAATTCGAGTTTTGTCTTCTTATCGAATGGATGTGTATAATCAATTTTTCCTGCTTTTATGGTTATTTTGGAATTCCCGCTATTATTAACTTCTCTATAGCTTGTCTTTTTAGTCGTAGAGAAGTCATTTCTGCGTATTTCATTGTTTCTGCCATAATAGGCTGAATAATCAAGACCTATGGCTAATTGACGTCCGATGGAATCAAATTTTCCAAAGTAGTTCAAATTTATTATATTATTTTTGTAATGATCTTTAAGTTCACCTAATATATCTATACTTTCTCTTTCGCCTGGAATCTGAATTCTTTGTGTATTTCCAAAAGTCATCTGCTTCGATTGGTTAAGATAGCCTTGAGCGATTATGCCGATTGACTGTAGTTTCGAAATATGATAATCAAATCCAAACTTATAATTATTTCCAGTTCTTCTTTTTTTTAAAGTTGATGATTGATCGAAATTATTAACAGTGTCTTTAATATATGATTTTCGTTGTGAGTTGATCTTGGTAATGCTTTGGTTTTTAAAATAGTTATAATCTACATGTACTGATATTTTTTTTTCTGAATAATCTAGATTAAAGCCTGCATCATATTTACCTGCTAAACCATGCCCCCATCCGCCATTTAATTCAAGTAATAATCCTCTGTCTTTTTGTTTTTTTGTTTTTATATTAATTATTCCAGCGGTGCCAGTAGCATCATAACGTGAGGAAGGATCTGAAATCAAGTCAATTGATTCAATTTGATTGCTGGACATACTTTTCAACATATTCATCAAAGCTGTTGAGCTCATATAGGTTGGTTTATCATCTATTGTCACTAACGCCCCTGTCCTTCCATTTAAAGAAAATTGTTCGGTAATAGGATTTATGTCTATCCCAGGTGCCTTTTTCAATATATCAACTGCTGTATTTCCTGCTAAAGTTAAACCCGATCCAATATTTATTGTTATCCTATCTTCTTTTCTTTCGATCATAGGCTTATTTCTGTTAACTGTAACTTCGCTAAGAAGATTATCTGATTCTTCTAATCTTATATTTTCTAATTTTTTTTCATAAAAATCATTACTGTCAATATGAAATTTTATAATTTTTGTTTTGAATCCTATCAGCTGAATACTAGCAGAATAATACCCCATTGGTAGTTGTTTGATGATATATTTTCCTGAAGAATCGCTTATAGCCATTTTTTTTATTTCATATTTATCATAGGTTTTAACCTTTACATTTACTCCCGTCAAGCTCTTGCCCTTAGTATTTTCAATATAACCAGTTACATCTGTTTGGGCTTTTATATCTGAATATGAATAACAGCAAAGTATGAAGACCGTTATTTTTAAAATAGTATTTATTCGAAAGTTTCGGGGATTAGATTTAGATGTCATTTGGTTTTAAATTAGCTTTTTGGCTTATTTTTTAATGTTTCTTAAAAATATAGTTTTATAAAACTAAGGTAGTAAATTATATTTGAAAGATGTAATGAAATCTAAATGTAATTTGTGATTAATGTGTAATTATTTTCTGTATTGGAAATTTAGTGATTAATTTGTTATTGTTGTATAGGTTTGGCTCTAATTGTTTTTTTTTGCGTCTAAAAATTTGGAGAATATTTAACATAAAATTCTTGATTTGATATTTATTGTTTGGTATATTTGGTTATTCTCTGAGGAATTAAATGTTCGTGAAAAGAGGGGTGAAGTGATTTTTTTATTTGTCCTATGTTAGTAGGCGTTTTATCCAATTATAAATCATGTTTAAGTTTTTTTTAATTTCCTGTTCTTTGTGTTGTGATTTAAATGTGTTAAAAGATTTAATAAGGTAGATTTTTTTGTATGTTGTTTTTAGTTAATTTATAGGTACGGTATTTTAATATATCTATTTATTTAATATAATTAATAAATTTAAATTACTAATACGGCAAGTGTATGTTTAGGTTGTCTCCTTTTGATTTTGTTTGTTCTTCAATTTGTTGAATTTTAATCCTATTTATGTTATAATGAGTAATACTGAAAGTATAATCCAACGACTCTATTCTTCTGTAAGGAAAAGTCCTTATAAGACATCTTTTATTAAGTTAAATTCTCTAAATGATGTTGAAGAAAAAATTTCTTATGAAGACCTCTTAAAGAATGTAGAGATATTAAGTAAGTATATTAATTGTAAAGGTGTTAAGCGAGGGGATAGGTTGGGACTAATGTATACGGATTATTTTGAATTTATTATAGCATTTCTCGCTTGTCAATACTGTGGCGGTACTGCAGTTCCAATCTATGTAGCTAAATCTGCTAAGAAAAATGAACACATCATCAATTTATTGAGTAATGCGAAGTTGACTTTTATCCTAAGTACTTCAGAAATTGCGAGTCAATTGATAGATGTTTGTCAGGAGCTTGTTGAAATGAGCGAAAGAGTTATTTGTACGGATAATATTGATGTAAAATCGGTTTTCTTTAGTTCTAGTTTAATTGAATCTGCCTTAGTTCCAGATGAGCATCCTGTATTTATTCAATATACTTCAGGTTCTACGGGAGACCCTAAAGGTGTTATAATAAGCAATGAAAATTTGATGCATAATTTGAGAAATATTAGTGAAACTTTTTTTGTGAATGATGAATCAATTATTTTTTCGTGGTTACCATTCTATCATGATATGGGGCTTGTAGGAGTTATACTTGAATCTATTTATGCTGGCAGTACATGTATTCTATTGGACCCTGTTCATTTTTTGCAAACCCCCAGTCGATGGCTTTTGGGGATTTCTAAATTTAAAGCTACACATAGTGGTGGGCCTAATTTTGCTTATGATATGTGTTTAGAGATTGAGCAAGAAAGCATTGGAATGTCGAATTTAGATCTTTCGAGTTGGAAAGTTGCTTTTATTGGGGCTGATTTCGTCAATTCATCTACTATACGAAGGTTCTCAAGGAAGTTTGAAACTTTTGGTTTTAATAAGAATTCCATTTTTCCTTGTTATGGACTTGCGGAAGCAACGTTATTGGTTTCTGGAATGAAGTCATTGAAATGTTCTCCGACTATTCTGTTTGAACATAATAATAAGCGTGATGCCTATGCTAACAATATGAGCCAAGGTGAGGTTGTTAGTTTAGGGCGCTGTCATAAAGATCTTGATATTAAAATTATTTCATTAGATCGAGATCAAGTATGCGGTGATTCTGAAGAAGGTGAAATTTGTGTTTATGGCCCCAATATATTTTCAGGCTATTTTGGGTTAGATAATAATAGTAAAATGTTTCTAAATATTGATGGTCTTAAATATTTTAAAACTGGAGACTTAGGATTCGTTTTACAGAAAGAATTATATTTTTTAGGGAGAATTAAAGATGTGGTTGTCATAAGAGGTAGGAACTTTTTTCCAGTCGATTTTGAAACAAAGTTAACTGATAAGTATGATTTCATTTTTAAGGGAGGGTTTTTAATGTTTAAAGAGACCGATTTGTGTGATGATTTTATTTTACTTATCGAAATTAAAAGGACAAAGATTAATGTAGTTGTAAGTGAGAGGTGGATAGATGATTTGAGTCGTTATATCGGCATAGCTTTCGATGTTCAACCTCTAAAAATATTGTTTCTATCACCTCGATCATTACCCAGGACATCCAGCGGAAAAATTAATCGGAAAATTTCTAAGCATTCATATTTTACCGGCTCGTTAAAAGTAATAGATGTCTATGAGCGGCAATCCTATGATGGTTTTGTAATTGATTATGATTTGATTTTGAGGATTAAGAACCAGTGCAAATACGAGGATATTAAACTGTATATTTTCACCCTTCTTAATAAAATTACTGGGATAATTTTTGATGAAATAGATGAGGACAATGATTCCTTTCGAACCTTGGGTGTCGATTCATTAAGGTTTACTGAGGTTATTAATTATATAAATAAAGAATTTGAAATACATTTAAGGTTAGATTTGGTTAGAAAAAACTCATCAATCGGAGATTTTTTAATATATATGGAAAATTTGATATGGGTTAGGTATGGTTTTGTTTCAAATAATGAAATTATTTTATGAGTATCACTGAATTAATTAGTTTTTTAAAAAATATCGGTGTGATGCCGAAAATGGTCAATGGGGATTTAAAATTAATTGGAAATGTTCAAGATCTTTCTGAGGATTTACTTAAAACAGCGAAATTATTAAAAAAGGACCTTACCCATTATCTTAGTCAAACCTCTGAAACCTCACTAATAAATACTGATGCTAATATTCCTTGTATTACTCCTATGCAGCTTGGGATTTGGTCGGCTTGTCGTTTGTTTGGCGGTTTTTCGAGCTATAATCTGGTCTTTGATATGCAGATTTATGGGAAACTTGAATTTACTGACTTTGAAAATTCTTTTAAATCTGTTATTGACCAATTCGATATTTTGAGATCAATTTTTTTTGATTTTGATAATGAATTAAAACGTTCTGTAAATCCAATAAATAGTTTTAAACTGAGTTTTCTGGATCTATCTCAAAATTTAGATAAGTTTAAATATATAGAAAAGGAAATTGATGCATATTGTAAATATGAGTTTGAACCAGAGTATGGCGATTTATTGAAAGCCACATTAGTGAAGTTAGATGAAGCCCATTATGCGGTCATATTTTGTGTTCATCATATGATTTTTGATGGATATTCGATTTCTATTTTAATTAATAGATTGACGGATGAATATTTGAAGAGAGTTAAAGGAGGTTATTTTTTTCAAAGACCTGCTTTGAGATTTGAGCACAAGAGTGTGGGAGAGAATGATTGGTCAAATGAAGTTTCGGATTTTTGGAACAAACAAATTAAAAAAAAAGCGGAAAGGCCTGATTTGCCATTAGATTTTTCGAGAACAGCTACTCGCTCTGTCCAAGGGAGTTCTTATAAATCTGTTTTTGATGCTAAGCAATGTGTTTTAATAAGGGAATTTTGTCTCAAGTATAATTTTACTTTTTTTGAGTTTTTTAGTTGTATTTTAAGTATTTTTCTTTATAGGATTAGTAATGAAAATGCTGTTGTTTTTGGTACGACATTATCAACTAGGTTTCATCAATCAGATCAAAATCAAATTGGCCCTCTTGTTAATATTGTCCCAGTTTTCTTTTCAGATTTCTTGGATGACTCTTTTTTGGAAATGATTGAAAAATATGCTAAACATTTTAATGAGTTGTTGGTATATGGCAATTATCCATTTAGCAAGATTTTAGAACTAGATAAAACAAAATTTGATTTATCGAGAAATCCTTTATTTGATGTTATGATGGTTTTTCATGAGCCATTTCGTTCTGTTAATACCAATAAAGATGAGAATTTTGTTATTGATAAGTTGGGAGAGCTGAGTTGGAAATCCGGTCGAAAGAAAAATGTTCGATTTGATTTGACATTTAACTTTATTGAAGATCCTAGCGGAAGTTTTTATTTGGATATTGAATATTGTACTCTATTGTTCAAACAAACTTCAATTTTACGATTTGTTGACCTTGTGAATAGTATTATTGTAAGTTGTTTAGATACGCCATTTGTATCAATAAAACAATTAGGATTTTTGAGCCCCTTAGAGGTCGAGCGTCTTGTTTATGGGGTTAATGCGACGGAAGTTTCTTATCCTGAGGGGGAGAGTGTTGTGAGTCTTTTTGAGTCTAGTGCGGCTCTTTATGGTGATCTTCCGGCTGTGGTTTACGGGGATCGGGAGCTGAGCTACCGTGATCTGGACGTTTTGTCGAACCGTCTTGGGGACTATCTCAGACGGGAGCACGGTGTTGGCCGTGAAGTTCTTGTAGGTTTGCTTTTGGAGCGTTCGGAATGGATGGTGGTTGCGATTCTCGGTGTTCTTAAGGCCGGAGGAGCCTATGTTCCCATTGACCCCGGTTATCCGCGGTCGAGGGTTGAGTATATGTTGTCTGACAGTGGCTGCCGTGTTGTTATAGATGACTCTTTTCTGTCCGATTTTCAGTCGGTGATGGGCGATTACAGCGCGGGTTCCCTTGAAGGGGTTACCGATGGCAGTGACCTTGCATATGTTATCTATACTTCTGGTTCTACGGGTGAACCCAAGGGGGTTATGGTGGAGCACAGAAATGTGGTTGAATATGTTTACAGTATCAATAATAGAACAAATATAGAAGAATGCGATAGCTTCGGTTTCTTATCAAGTTTTGCGGCTGATCTTGGGAATACAGTACTTTATCCTTCTTTATTTTTAGGAAAGAAACTCCATGTTTTCTCAGATATGGAACTGAGTGTTGCTGGTCATGGTTTCTCTAAAGAGATTGACTGTATAAAAATAGCCCCCAGTCACTGGAAGGCTCTTCGTGACATGGGCTATTTTTTGACTCCCGCTAAATGTTTAATATTTGGCGGAGAGGAATTAGATTCTAATATATTGTTGTCATTGCAGGAACTTTCGGCAACATGCAACGTGTATAATCATTATGGTCCTACCGAGACGACAGTTGGAAAACTGGTTCAGAAGGTTGATTTGGGATTTTCAGGGGGAAAAATACCGCTCGGGACACCATTAGGTAATAATTGGGTTTATATTCTTGACGGTAATATGGGAGTTGTTCCAGAGGGCTGTTTGGGGGAGATCTATATCGGTGGTGCTGGTGTTTCGCGGGGTTACCTTAACCGTCCCGATCTGACGTCTTTGCGATTTGTAGCTGATCCCTACCGTCCCGGGGAGCGTCTTTACCGTACGGGCGATCTCGGTGTTCGTCTGTCAGGTGGAGAGATCGAGTACCGGGGCCGTATGGACGACCAGGTAAAGGTGCGTGGCTACCGTATCGAGCTTGGCGAGGTTGACCGTTTTGTTCAGAGCTGTTCGGGTATCCTGGGTAGTGTTACCGTTGCACGTGAGGTCAATGGGGGGGACCGTGAGCTTGTTTCGTATATTGTTAGCTCTGTCCCTGTTGATGTGGGCGCTCTTCGGGCTGAGCTTGGGGAGCTGGTTCCGTCTTATATGGTTCCGTCGCGTTATGTTGAGCTTTCGGAGCTTCCGCTGACACCGAACGGTAAGGTCGACCGGAAGTCATTGCCTGATCCCGAGGAGGGTGTGTTGGGCACGGGTACGGAGTACGTGGGTGCGCGTAATGCGGTGGAGTCTCTTCTGGTTTCGATCTGGGAGGAAGTTCTGGGCCGTTCGGGCATCGGTATCCACGACAATTTTTTTGATCTTGGGGGGAACAGTCTGCGGGCTATCCGTCTTTCGGGCAGTGTTTCGCGGAGTTTCCATGTTCAGATGTCCCTGCAGGACCTTTTCCTGCACCCTACGGTTTCGGGTCAGTCAGGTCTTCTTTCCAGGGGCAACCTTCCGGGCGTTGTAGGCATCGCTCGGGTTCCCGACAGTGATTCCGGTTACCCTTTGTCGTCCTCGCAGCGTCGTCTATGGGTTCTGAGCCAGTTTGATGGGGGCAGCATGGCCTACCATGTTCCGTCGGTTTATGTTTTCCGTGGTGTTCTGGATATTTCTGCACTGGAGGGGTCTTTCCGCGAGCTCATCGGGCGCCATGAGATCCTGCGGACGGTTTTCCGTACGGTTGATGGGGGAGATGTGCGTCAGGTTGTTCTTTCAGCGGAAGATGCGGGATTTTCCCTTGCATACCGTGATCTTATTGGAGAGGGTTATGCAATAGAGGGAGGGGGTGTTGAGGGGCTGCTGTCCTCTGAGATCGGGCGTCCTTTTGACCTATCTTCGGGCCCCCTGCTTCGTGCGCACCTTTACCGTACAGGTCCCTCGGAGTGGGTTTTTCTGTGCACGATGCACCATATCATCAGTGATGGCTGGTCTATGGGTATCATGGTCAAGGAAGTTCTGTCGCTTTATGGTTCGCTTTCTTCTGGTTTGGTGGTGGATCTGCCGTCGCTTGAACTTCAGTACCGTGATTATGCGAGCTGGGAGTCTGGTCATCTGTCCGGGGACTTTTTTTCTGTCTCTCGTTCCTACTGGCTAGAGCAGCTGGGGGGTGAGCTTCCGGTGCTGCAGCTGCCTGAGGACCTTGTGCGTCCTGCAGTAAAGAGCTACCGTGGTTCCCGTGTTTCTGTTTCGTTGTCGTTGTCTGACTCCGTGGCCTTCCGTTCTGTGCTGCAGGGGTCAGGCTGTACGCTTTTCATGGGCTGTCTGGCTTCTGTCAACGGTCTTTTTTACCGTTACAGCGGTCAGACAGACCAGGTCATCGGTAGTCCCATTGCTGGGCGTGAGCATGCCGGTCTTTCCGGTCAGCTGGGTTTTTATGCGAACACGCTTGCTTTTCGGAGCCGTTTTACGGGAGAAGAAGATTTTCTGGGGCTTCTGTCGCAAGTTCGTTCTGTGTGCCTTGGCGGTTATGCGCACCAGCTTTATCCTTTTGAGCGTTTAGTTGAGGAACTGGGAGTTGTCCGTGACATGGGGCGCAACCCGCTGTTCGATGTCATGTTGAGCGTTCAGGAAGATAGTGCTATAGGGTCTGGTGCTGTTTGTGTGGGCGGTGTTGAGGTTAGCGGTTACGGGGGTTCTTATGGGGACTCTACGAGCAAGTTTGACCTTCTGTTTACGTTTTCGGAATCCGGGGGTGTTCTTTCCGTGGGGCTTGAGTACAGCACGGATGTTTATAGCGATTCGCGGGCGCGGAGTATCCTTGATCACCTGCGTAGTTTCATCTGCTGTGTTTCATCGGGTCCTGGGGTTCGCCTTGGGGAAGTTGCCTATCTGGGGGCAGATGAGGTCGATCGTCTTGTTTATGGGTTTAATGCGACGGATGTTTCTTATCCTGATGGGGAGAGTGTTGTGAGTCTTTTTGAGTCTAGTGCGGCTCTTTATGGTGATCTTCCGGCTGTGGTTTACGGGGATCGGGAGCTGAGCTACCGTGATCTGGACGTTTTGTCGAACCGTCTTGGGGACTACCTCAGACGGGAGCACGGTGTTGGCCGTGAAGTTCTTGTAGGTTTGCTTTTGGAGCGTTCGGAATGGATGGTGGTTGCGATTCTCGGTGTTCTTAAGGCCGGAGGAGCCTATGTTCCGATTGACCCCGGTTATCCGCGGTCGAGGGTTGAGTATATGTTGTCTGACAGTGGCTGCCGTGTTGTGATAGATGACTCTTTTCTGTCCGATTTTCAGTCGGTGATGGGCGATTACAGCGCGGGTTCCCTTGAAGGGGTTACCGATGGCAGTGACCTTGCATATGTTATCTATACTTCTGGTTCTACGGGTGAACCCAAGGGGGTTATGGTGGAGCACAGAAATGTGGTTTCTTTATTGAAATGGAGTTCAGTTGAATATTGCAATGATGAAATCGAGACCGTTTTTGTGACAACTTCATTAAGTTTTGATGTTTCTGTTTTCGAAGTTCTTTTTGCTTTAATTAATAATAAGCGGTGTGTTATTTTAGAAAGTGCACTTGAGATTAAGAATTATTTGCGTCTGTTTAAGGGAGTCTTGTTGTCCTTTCTGCCTCGGATGTTAACATTTTTAAAAAGTAGTGACTTAACATCTGTCAAAGCTATTAATGTTGCGGGAGAGTCTTTTCTGATGGATTATGTGAGACATCTTGAAATGGGGCCGATTAAAGTTAGGAATCTTTACGGTCCTACAGAAACTACAATATATAGCAGTCGTTTTTTTATAGATAATACTTCTAATATTGTTACGATAGGTCGACCTTTGCATAACGAATATATCTATATTCTTGACGGTAATATGGGAGTTGTTCCAGAGGGCTGTTTGGGGGAGATCTATATCGGTGGTGCTGGTGTTTCGCGGGGTTACCTTAACCGTCCCGATCTGACGTCTTTGCGATTTGTAGCTGATCCCTACCGTCCCGGGGAGCGTCTTTACCGTACGGGCGATCTCGGTGTTCGTCTGTCAGGTGGAGAGATCGAGTACCGGGGCCGTATGGACGACCAGGTAAAGGTGCGTGGCTACCGTATCGAGCTTAGCGAGGTTGACCGTTTTGTTCAGAGCTGTTCGGGTATCCTGGGTAGTGTTACCGTTGCACGTGAGGTCAATGGGGGGGATCGGGAGCTTGTTTCGTATATTGTTAGCTCTGTCCCTGTTGATGTGGGCGCTCTTCGGGCTGAGCTTGGGGAGCTGGTTCCGTCTTATATGGTTCCGTCGCGTTATGTTGAGCTTTCGGAGCTTCCCCTGACACCGAACGGTAAGGTCGACCGGAAGTCATTGCCTGATCCCGAGGAGGGTGTGTTGGGCACGGGTACGGAGTATGTGGGTGCGCGTAATGCGGTGGAGTCTCTTCTGGTTTCGATCTGGGAGGAAGTTCTGGGCCGTTCGGGCATCGGTATCCACGACAATTTTTTTATTCTTGGGGGAGATTCGATCAAGTCTATCCAGGTTGTTTCGCGGCTTCGGCAGGGAGGGTATGGTCTCGGTATCCAGGATATCCTCCGTTTTCCGACGATTTTTTCACTTTCGGGGCTTGTTGTTGCTCTTTCCCGAGAGCCTTTTCAGGGGGTAGAGACGGGTACCTTTGGTCTCAGCCCGATCCAGCATTTATTTTTTGAGGAGATACAGGTTGACCGTCATCACTATAACCAGAGCGTGATGCTTTCCTACGATGGTGTTCTGTTGGAGGATGGTATCCGTTTCTGTTTGGGCTCACTGATGCGCCATCATGATTCGCTGCGTTATGTTTACCGGGAGGGTCCTTCCGGTTGGTTCCAGGAGAACTCGGGGGATGCTGTGCCCTTGCTGGATGTGGTCAGCATAGGGGATGACGCTGATCTTGTGGCGCACTGTGAGCGATTACAGGGAGAGTTCAGTCTTTCCGGTGGTCCGCTTTTCCGGGGCTGTATCTTTCGGCGTGACGAAGGGGACCTGTTGTTTCTTTTGTGTCACCACCTTGTGGTTGACGGTGTTTCCTGGCGGATCCTGGTGGAGGATCTTTCTCATCTTTACCAGGGGTATGTTTCTGGGCGGGGCCATGATCTTCCTTCCAAGACAGATTCCTATGGCTACTGGCAACAGAGCCTTGTCCGTTATTGTGGGAGTTCGGCATTGCAGGAAGAGTCCGCTTACTGGTCTTCTGTTGACTCAGGGGATTATGATGATCTCCGGGTGGATTTCCCTGGGGGGTCCAATCTATATGGTGATGTTTCGAGTGAGCATTTTGTTCTGGACAGGGGGACCACTGCAAAGCTTGTGGGGAGCTGTTATTCGGCCTACCGTACAGATATCAATGATATATTACTGGCATCGCTTGGTCTTTCCCTGCATGGGGAGTTCGGTATGAGTCATATCCTTGTCGGACTTGAGGGGCACGGCCGGGAGCCGATCGGTGAAGATGTTGATGTCAGCCGTACGGTAGGCTGGTTTACCAGCATATATCCGGTGGTTCTGGATATTGACGGAGGCAGCACTGCACTGGATAATCTTTTGTGCATAAAGGAGCGTGTTCACCGTGTTCCGAACAAGGGTATCGGCTATGGTATTTTGCGTTATCTCGGTGGTGCCGGCTATAGTAGTTCCCCTAATGTTGTTTTCAATTATCTTGGTGATTTTGGTGTTTCGGGCTCCGCTTCCGGGGGGGAGGTTTTCGGTTATCGTGGAGGTTCGTGGGGTTCAGGAATATCTAGTGCAGGGCCTCGGACTTCTCAATTGGATTTTACGGGTATGATCATTGACGGTGAGCTTCATTTTACTGTTGTCTATAGCGGGTGCCTCCATCTGCGCTCTACGGTGCAGGGTGTCCTTGCTTGTTTTGAGGGTCACCTTCGTTCGCTTGTCGGCATTCTTTCGGAGTGCCGAGAGGCCTATGTTACCCCTGTGGACCTGAGCTATAATTCCCTGGATCTGGCGAGTGTGCGGGATCTGGATCTTAGTGTCGGTGTGGAGGATCTCTATGAGCTGAGCCCTCTTCAGCAGGGACTTTATTACCACTGGTTATCTTCGGGAGGCTCCGGGGGGCTTTATTTTGAGCAGCTCAGGTGCAGTATTGAGGGGTCGCTCGACAGTACAGTTCTTTCCCGGAGTTACGCGCATCTTGTGGAGCGCCATGGGGTCCTTCGGACCTTTTTCACGGATGCCTATGGGGACCGTATCCTGCAGGTTGTTGCACGTGAGGCTGTGCCCGACTTTGTTTATATCGATTCGCGTGCTTCGGAGGATTTTTCTCTTTCGGAGTATCTTTCGGCAGATGTTTCCCGGGGTTTTGACCTTGGTAGGGGTTCACAGATGCGTCTTTCTGTTGTACGTGTTTCCGAGGACCGTTATGAGTTTATCTGGAGCCATCACCATATTTTGATGGACGGCTGGTGCGTGAGTATCCTTGTGAACGATTTTTTTTCGATCTATGGATCCCTGTGCCGTGGGGAGCATCCCGGGCTAGCTTCTGTGCGCCCGTATTCGGACTATATCACGTGGCTTAGGGGTATAGACCGAGTATCTTCGTATGCATACTGGCGGGCGTATCTTTTGGGTTATGAAATGCTGAGCGGCCTCCCTAAGGGATTGGCTGCTGGTGAGAGCGGTGGATCTGGGCATGGCCATTTGTCCTTTGTTCTTGACGGGGCTGCTTACGGTTCCCTTCGGACATTATGTTCTGGTTTAGGAGTTACCGAGAGTACTTTTTTCCAGTGTGCCTGGGGCATTCTTCTGGGCCGTTATAACGACCGTGATGATGTTGTTTTCGGTACGGTTGTTTCGGGTCGTCCCAGTGATCTTGTGGGGGTAGAGGACATGGTGGGTCTTTTTATCAACACTGTTCCCGTGCGGGTACGTATTGTTGAAGGCGAGAGTGTGCATGACCTTTTACTCCGTGTGCAGGGCGACTCGATTTCGGGGCTTGGCCACCATTATGTTCAGCTTGCTGACATTCAGTCGGAGAGCGGTTTTTCGGGGGCTCTATTTGACCATATAGTTGTTTATGAGAACTATCCGGTGCAGGAGCGTCTGGAGTCCTCACAGTTTGATTTCAGGGTGCTTGGGGCCACTGCTCTGGAGCAGACGAACTATGGTCTTACGGTTGTTGTTGTCCCTGGAGATACTTTCGGGGTACACTTTCATTATGACAGGAGTGTGTATCCGGAATGGCTTATCGGCGGTATTGCCAGGCATCTTGAGGAGCTTTTGGGCAATATGGTTTCGGATGTGTTGCAGGGGGGGGCTTCGGTTGCCTATCTAGGATCAGATGAGGTCGATCGTCTTGTTTATGGGGTTAATGCGACGGATGTTTCTTATCCTGATGGGGAGAGTGTTGTGAGTCTTTTTGAGTCTAGTGCGGCTCTTTATGGTGATCTACCGGCCGTGGTCTACGGGGATCGGGAGCTGAGCTACCGTGATCTGGACGGTTTGTCGAACCGTCTTGGGGACTACCTCAGACGGGAGCACGGTGTTGGCCGTGAAGTTCTTGTAGGTTTGCTTTTGGAGCGTTCGGAATGGATGGTGGTTGCGATTCTCGGTGTTCTTAAGGCCGGGGGAGCCTATGTTCCGATTGACCCCGGTTATCCGCGGTCGAGGGTTGAGTATATGTTGTCCGACAGTGGCTGCCGTGTTGTGATAGATGACTCTTTTCTGTCCGATTTTCAGTCGGTGATGGGCGATTACAGCGCGGGTTCCCTTGAAGGGGTTATCGATGGCAGTGACCTTGCATATGTTATCTATACTTCTGGTTCTACGGGTGAACCCAAGGGGGTTATGGTGGAGCACAGAAATGTGGTTTCTTTATTGAAAAATAAGGATCAATCATTTGATTTTTCTTCATCGGATACTTGGTCATTGTTTCATTCTATATGTTTTGATTTTTCGGTTTGGGAGATGTACGGTGCATTATTGTATGGAGGAAAGATAGCTCTTGCGTCCACTGAAATAATTAAGGATAGTACCCTGTTTTTAGATTTTTTGATAAAGGAAAAAGTAACGATATTAAATCAGACGCCAGGTTTTTTCTATTTAACTCTGAATTCTGCATTAAGTTCTGGAAAGAAAGTTAAATCTATACGATATATTATTTTTGGAGGGGAGGCGTTGCTACCGGCAAACTTGATTAATTATAAAAAAGTTTTCCCTAGTTCAAAAACTATAAATATGTATGGAATTACGGAAACAACTGTTCATGTTTCATTTAAGGAAATCACAGATTACGAGATAAATATAGGCATTAGTAATATTGGTAAACCCTTATCAACATTATGGGTTTATATTCTTGACGGTAATATGGGAGTTGTTCCAGAGGGCTGTTTGGGGGAGATCTATATCGGTGGTGCTGGTGTTTCGCGGGGTTACCTTAACCGTCCCGATCTGACGTCTTTGCGATTTGTAGCTGATCCCTACCGTCCCGGGGAGCGTCTTTACCGTACGGGCGATCTCGGTGTTCGTCTGTCAGGTGGAGAGATCGAGTACCGGGGCCGTATGGACGACCAGGTAAAGGTGCGTGGCTACCGTATCGAGCTTAGCGAGGTTGACCGTTTTGTTCAGAGCTGTTCGGGTATCCTGGGTAGTGTTACCGTTGCACGTGAGGTCAATGGGGGGGATCGGGAGCTTGTTTCGTATATTGTTAGCTCTGTCCCTGTTGATGTGGGCGCTCTTCGAGCGGAGCTTGGGGAGCTGGTTCCGTCTTATATGGTTCCGTCGCGTTATGTTGAGCTTTCGGAGCTTCCCCTGACACCGAACGGTAAGGTCGACCGGAAGTCATTGCCTGATCCCGAGGAGGGTGTGTTGGGCACGGGTACGGAGTATGTGGGTGCGCGTAATGCGGTGGAGTCTCTTCTGGTTTCGATCTGGGAGGAAGTTCTGGGCCGTTCGGGCATCGGTATCCACGACAATTTTTTTATTCTTGGGGGAGATTCGATCAAGTCTATCCAGGTTGTTTCGCGGCTTCGGCAGGGAGGGTATGGTCTCGGTATCCAGGATATCCTCCGTTTTCCGACGATTTTTTCACTTTCGGGGCTTGTTGTTGCTCTTTCCCGAGAGCCTTTTCAGGGGGTAGAGACGGGTACCTTTGGTCTCAGCCCGATCCAGCATTTATTTTTTGAGGAGATACAGGTTGACCGTCATCACTATAACCAGAGCGTGATGCTTTCCTACGATGGTGTTCTGTTGGAGGATGGTATCCGTTTCTGTTTGGGCTCACTGATGCGCCATCATGATTCGCTGCGTTATGTTTACCGGGAGGGTCCTTCCGGTTGGTTCCAGGAGAACTCGGGGGATGCTGTGCCCTTGCTGGATGTGGTCAGCATAGGGGATGACGCTGATCTTGTGGCGCACTGTGAGCGATTACAGGGAGAGTTCAGTCTTTCCGGTGGTCCGCTTTTCCGGGGCTGTATCTTTCGGCGTGACGAAGGGGACCTGTTGTTTCTTTTGTGTCACCACCTTGTGGTTGACGGTGTTTCCTGGCGGATCCTGGTGGAGGATCTTTCTCATCTTTACCAGGGGTATGTTTCTGGGCGGGGCCATGATCTTCCTTCCAAGACAGATTCCTATGGCTACTGGCAACAGAGCCTTGTCCGTTATTGTGGGAGTTCGGCATTGCAGGAAGAGGCCGCTTACTGGTCTTCTGTTGACTCAGGGGATTATGATGATCTCCGGGTGGATTTCCCTGGGGGGTCCAATCTATATGGTGATGTTTCGAGTGAGCATTTTGTTCTGGACAGGGGGACCACTGCAAAGCTTGTGGGGAGCTGTTATTCGGCCTACCGTACAGATATCAATGATATATTACTGGCATCGCTTGGTCTTTCCCTGCATGGGGAGTTCGGTATGAGTCATATCCTTGTCGGACTTGAGGGGCACGGCCGGGAGCCGATCGGTGAAGATGTTGATGTCAGCCGTACGGTAGGCTGGTTTACCAGCATATATCCGGTGGTTCTGGATATTGACGGAGGCAGCACTGCACTGGATAATCTTTTGTGCATAAAGGAGCGTGTTCACCGTGTTCCGAACAAGGGTATCGGCTATGGTATTTTGCGTTATCTCGGTGGTGCCGGCTATAGTAGTTCCCCTAATGTTGTTTTCAATTATCTTGGTGATTTTGGTGTTTCGGGATCTTCTAATTTTACTTATTCCGAGGGTAATTATGGTAAAGCAACAGCAAATAAAAACGAAAGAAGCACACTATTGTACTTTGAATCAGCTATAAATAAAAATGAATTTCAAGGAAAGATAGTCTATAGTAGAAATATGTTTCATAAAAAAACAATATACAAATTGTTAAAATCGGTGGAAAATAATATCAATAATTTTATCTCAATTTTATCTGAAAAAACAATCGCTGAATCTACACCTGTTGATTTCACTTATAAAGGCTTAACAATGGAACAATATGAGAAATTAAAAAAAATGTTATGATAGAAGATGTTTATGTACTTAGTCCGCTTCAAGAAGGAATATATTATCATTGGTTGAGTAGTGATTTAAAATCAGAGTTTGTATATCAAATTTCATATTGCATTGAAGCAAGTTTGGATCTTCAGAAGATCAAAGAAGCATATGAAAAATTAATATTGCGCCATGGGGTCTTGCGTACATTTTTCACCGAAGATTTTGGGGACCGTATACTTCAGGTTGTAGTTAAAGATGTAGATCCTAATTTTGTATATATTGATACAAGTGATAATATTTCTTTTTCATTATCGTCCTATAAAGATCAAGATCTTAAGCAAGGTTTTAATTTACAGAAAGCTTCGCAAATGAGGTTAACGGTTATTCATTTAAAAAATAATACCTATGAACTGATCTGGAGCTATCACCACATTATTATGGATGGGTGGTGTATGTTTAATCTTGTGAGTGATTTTTTTCAAATATACGAAGCCCTCTTTGAGAGAAGAGATTGTAAACTCAAAACTATAAGGCCATATTCAGATTATATTAAATGGCTCGAATCTGTTAATAAAGAAGCATCGTTGAGGTATTGGCAAGAGTATCTTTATGGCCATGATAGTATTACAGAATTTCCAGGGAAATTACAAGTTAGTAATTCGAGAAATGATATAATTGATGGGTTCTCACTAAGACTTAATTTACAGGATTGTGTAAAGCTTAGGTCTGTGTGTACAGAACTTGGAATTACAGAAAATGTATTTATTCAATGCGCTTGGGGAATTTTGTTAGCACGCTATACTTTTAATAATGATGTTGTCTTTGGTTCCGTTGTTTCTGGGCGTCCAGGAGAGCTTATTGGTATTGAAGATATGGTGGGACTTTTTATTAACACAATACCGGTAAGAATACATCTCAAAAAAAAGGATAGAGTATTAGACCTTTTAAACCGAATGCAAAAAGAGTTTATTTCTAGTATTCCACATCATTATGTCCAATTAGCTAGTATACAATCTCAGCATAGTCGCGCAAACAAACTATTTGATCATATTATTCAATTCCAAAATTTTCCTATTAATGAATCCAAAGATAGCATACTTAATGGGGGAGAGAGAATTATGTCTTGTACAGATCAGAAGTTTTTACACAATGGTTATGATTTAACAGCAATTGTTAATCCTCACGATTGTATAGATATAAATTTTATATATAATAGTTTGGCATTCGATAAATCTTTTATCTCTCGTTTTGGACAGTATTTAATTAATCTACTCAAGGTAATGGTGGAAAACGTATTTCAAGATGTTGAGACATTAAATTTTTTAGATCAACATGAGGTCGATCGTCTTGTTTATGGGTTTAATGCGACGGAAGTTTCTTATCCTGAGGGGGAGAGTGTTGTGAGTCTTTTTGAGTCTAGTGCGGCTCTTTATGGTGATCTTCCGGCTGTGGTTTACGGGGATCGGGAGCTGAGCTACCGGGATTTGAATGGTTTAGCTAATCAGGTTAGTTATCATTTACGTACGCAGCACGGAGTTGGAGATGGTGCATTGATCGGAATTGTGCTAGACCGTTCGGAATGGATGGTGATTGCGATTCTCGGTGTTCTTAAGGCCGGGGGAGCCTATGTTCCCATTGACCCCGGTTATCCCCAATCAAGAATAGACTATCTTATTCAGGATAGCTGTTGTCAAGCAATCATAACACAGGCTGATTATATTTTCAATTTTTCGAATTTTGAAGGGAGTCTATATGCTATAGATATAGAAATAAATTCTGAGGACACGTGTTTTGAGAATGTACCTGCAAGAATTAGTAGCAGTGACCTTGCATATGTTATCTATACTTCTGGTTCTACGGGTGAACCCAAGGGGGTTATGGTGGAGCACGGTAACCTGGTGAACTATGTTCTTTGGTCGATGGACTTTTATCTTGGGAATGTTTCCGGGGGATATTTTGGGGTTCCCAGCTCTTTGTCTTTTGATCTGACGGTTACGAGTATCTATAGCGGTCTGCTATCCGGAAGCGGTCTTTATATTTATGGCGATGGTACCGATACTGCTGATATTGTCCGCGACTCTTTGCGTGGTGAGTGCGGAGTTGGCTCTATCAAGCTGACACCTTCGCATGTGCGTCTTCTGGGTTCACTGGATTCTTTTAAGGGTAGTGTCGGTAGAGTTATCCTTGGTGGAGAGGAGGTTTTTCCGAGTGATGTTAAACTGCTTAGTTCAGTTATCGATGGTGTATCGCTTTATAATGAATATGGTCCTACGGAGGCTACAGTTGGCTGTATGGTCAAGAGCCTGGAGCCGGGTTCCGGAGTTACGCTCGGATTACCTATCAGTAATACATGGGTTTATATTCTTGACGGTAATATGGGAGTTGTTCCAGAGGGCTGTTTGGGGGAGATCTATATCGGTGGTGCTGGTGTTTCGCGGGGTTACCTTAACCGTCCCGATCTGACGTCTTTGCGATTTGTAGCTGATCCCTACCGTCCCGGGGAGCGTCTTTACCGTACGGGCGATCTCGGTGTTCGTCTGTCAGGTGGAGAGATCGAGTACCGGGGCCGTATGGACGACCAGGTAAAGGTGCGTGGCTACCGTATCGAGCTTGGCGAGGTTGACCGTTTTGTTCAGAGCTGTTCGGGTATCCTGGGTAGTGTTACCGTTGCACGTGAGGTCAATGGGGGGGATCGGGAGCTTGTTTCGTATATTGTTAGCTCTGTCCCTGTTGATGTGGGCGCTCTTCGGGCTGAGCTTGGGGAGCTGGTTCCGTCTTATATGGTTCCGTCGCGTTATGTTGAGCTTTCGGAGCTTCCCCTGACACCGAACGGTAAGGTCGACCGGAAGTCATTGCCTGATCCCGAGGAGGGTGTGTTGGGCACGGGTACGGAGTATGTGGGTGCGCGTAATGCGGTGGAGTCTCTTCTGGTTTCGATCTGGGAGGAAGTTCTGGGCCGTTCGGGCATCGGTATCCATGACAATTTTTTTATTCTTGGGGGAGATTCGATCAAGTCTATCCAGGTTGTTTCGCGGCTTCGGCAGGGGGGGTATGGTCTCGGTATCCAGGATATCCTCCGTTTTCCGACGATTTTTTCACTTTCGGGGCTTGTTGTTGCTCTTTCCCGAGAGCCTTTTCAGGGGGTAGAGACGGGTACCTTTGGTCTCAGCCCGATCCAGCATTTATTTTTTGAGGAGATACAGGTTGACCGTCATCACTATAACCAGAGCGTGATGCTTTCCTACGATGGTGTTCTGTTGGAGGATGGTATCCGTTTCTGTTTGGGCTCACTGATGCGCCATCATGATTCGCTGCGTTATGTTTACCGGGAGGGTCCTTCCGGTTGGTTCCAGGAGAACTCGGGGGATGCTGTGCCCTTGCTGGATGTGGTCAGCATAGGGGATGACGCTGATCTTGTGGCGCACTGTGAGCAATTACAGGGAGAGTTCAGTCTTTCCGGTGGTCCGCTTTTCCGGGGCTGTATCTTTCGGCGTGACGAAGGGGACCTGTTGTTTCTTTTGTGTCACCACCTTGTGGTTGACGGTGTTTCCTGGCGGATCCTGGTGGAGGATCTTTCTCATCTTTACCAGGGGTATGTTTCTGGGCGGGGCCATGATCTTCCTTCCAAGACAGATTCCTATGGCTACTGGCAACAGAGCCTTGTCCGTTATTGTGGGAGTTCGGCATTGCAGGAAGAGTCCGCTTACTGGTCTTCTGTTGATTCAGGGGATTATGATGATCTCCGGGTGGATTTCCCTGGGGGGTCCAATCTATATGGTGATGTTTCGAGTGAGCATTTTGTTCTGGACAGGGGGACCACTGCAAAGCTTGTGGGGAGCTGTTATTCGGCCTACCGTACAGATATCAATGATATATTACTGGCATCGCTTGGTCTTTCCCTGCATGGGGAGTTCGGTATGAGTCATATCCTTGTCGGACTTGAGGGGCACGGCCGGGAGCCGATCGGTGAAGATGTTGATGTCAGCCGTACGGTAGGCTGGTTTACCAGCATATATCCGGTGGTTCTGGATATTGACGGAGGCAGCACTGCACTGGATAATCTTTTGTGCATAAAGGAGCGTGTTCACCGTGTTCCGAACAAGGGTATCGGCTATGGTATTTTGCGTTATCTCGGTGGTGCCGGCTATAGTAGTTCCCCTAATGTTGTTTTCAATTATCTTGGTGATTTTGGTGTTTCGGGCTCCGCTTCCGGGGGGGAGGTTTTCGGTTATCGTGGAGGTTCGTGGGGTTCAGGAATATCTAGTGCAGGGCCTCGGACTTCTCAATTGGATTTTACGGGTATGATCATTGACGGTGAGCTTCATTTTACTGTTGTCTATAGCGGGTGCCTCCATCTGCGCTCTACGGTGCAGGGTGTCCTTGCTTGTTTTGAGGGTCACCTTCGTTCGCTTGTCGGCATTCTTTCGGAGTGCCGAGAGGCCTATGTTACCCCTGTGGACCTGAGCTATAATTCCCTGGATCTGGCGAGTGTGCGGGATCTGGATCTTAGTGTCGGTGTGGAGGATCTCTATGAGCTGAGCCCTCTTCAGCAGGGACTTTATTACCACTGGTTATCTTCGGGAGGCTCCGGGGGGCTTTATTTTGAGCAGCTCAGGTGCAGTATTGAGGGGTCGCTCGACAGTACAGTTCTTTCCCGGAGTTACGCGCATCTTGTGGAGCGCCATGGGGTCCTTCGGACCTTTTTCACGGATGCCTATGGGGACCGTATCCTGCAGGTTGTTGCACGTGAGGCTGTGCCCGACTTTGTTTATATCGATTCGCGTGCTTCGGAGGATTTTTCTCTTTCGGAGTATCTTTCGGCAGATGTTTCCCGGGGTTTTGACCTTGGTAGGGGTTCACAGATGCGTCTTTCTGTTGTACGTGTTTCCGAGGACCGTTATGAGTTTATCTGGAGCCATCACCATATTTTGATGGACGGCTGGTGCGTGAGTATCCTTGTGAACGATTTTTTTTCGATCTATGGATCCCTGTGCCGTGGGGAGCATCCCGGGCTAGCTTCTGTGCGCCCGTATTCGGACTATATCACGTGGCTTAGGGGTATAGACCGAGTATCTTCGTATGCATACTGGCGGGCGTATCTTTTGGGTTATGAAATGCTGAGCGGCCTCCCTAAGGGATTGGCTGCTGGTGAGAGCGGTGGATCTGGGCATGGCCATTTGTCCTTTGTTCTTGACGGGGCTGCTTACGGTTCCCTTCGGACATTATGTTCTGGTTTAGGAGTTACCGAGAGTACTTTTTTCCAGTGTGCCTGGGGCATTCTTCTGGGCCGTTATAACGACCGTGATGATGTTGTTTTCGGTACGGTTGTTTCGGGTCGTCCCAGTGATCTTGTGGGGGTAGAGGACATGGTGGGTCTTTTTATCAACACTGTTCCCGTGCGGGTACGTATTGTTGAAGGCGAGAGTGTGCATGACCTTTTACTCCGTGTGCAGGGCGACTCGATTTCGGGGCTTGGCCACCATTATGTTCAGCTTGCTGACATTCAGTCGGAGAGCGGTTTTTCGGGGGCTCTATTTGACCATATAGTTGTTTATGAGAACTATCCGGTGCAGGAGCGTCTGGAGTCCTCACAGTTTGATTTCAGGGTGCTTGGGGCCACTGCTCTGGAGCAGACGAACTATGGTCTTACGGTTGTTGTTGTCCCTGGAGATACTTTCGGGGTACACTTTCATTATGACAGGAGTGTGTATCCGGAATGGCTTATCGGCGGTATTGCCAGGCATCTTGAGGAGCTTTTGGGCAATATGGTTTCGGATGTGTTGCAGGGGGTTTCTTCGGTTGCCTATCTAGGATCAGATGAGGTCGATCGTCTTGTTTATGGGGTTAATGCGACGGATGTTTCTTATCCTGAGGGGGAGAGTGTTGTGAGTCTTTTTGAGTCTAGTGCGGCTCTTTATGGTGATCTTCCGGCTGTGGTTTATGGGGATCGGGAGCTGAGCTACCGTGATCTGGACGGTTTGTCGAACCGTCTTGGGGACTATCTCAGACGGGAGCACGGTGTTGGCCGTGAAGTTCTTGTAGGTTTGCTTTTGGAGCGTTCGGAATGGATGGTGGTTGCGATTCTCGGTGTTCTTAAGGCCGGAGGAGCCTATGTTCCCCTTGACCCCGGTTATCCGCGGTCGAGGGTTGAGTATATGTTGTCTGACAGTGGCTGCCGTGTTGTGATAGATGACTCTTTTCTGTCCGATTTTCAGTCGGTGATGGGCGATTACAGCGCGGGTTCCCTTGAAGGGGTTACCGATGGCAGTGACCTTGCATATGTTATCTATACTTCTGGTTCTACGGGTGAACCCAAGGGGGTTATGGTGGAGCACGGTAACCTGGTGAACTATGTTCTTTGGTCGATGGACTTTTATCTTGGGAATGTTTCCGGGGGATATTTTGGGGTTCCCAGCTCTTTGTCTTTTGATCTGACGGTTACGAGTATCTATAGCGGTCTGCTATCCGGAAGCGGTCTTTATATTTATGGCGATGGTACCGATACTGCTGATATTGTCCGCGACTCTTTGCGTGGTGAGTGCGGAGTTGGCTCTATCAAGCTGACACCTTCGCATGTGCGTCTTCTGGGTTCACTGGATTCTTTTAAGGGCAGTGTCGGTAGAGTTATCCTTGGTGGAGAGGAGGTTTTTCCGAGTGATGTTAAACTGCTTAGTTCAGTTATCGATGGTGTATCGCTTTATAATGAATATGGTCCTACGGAGGCTACAGTTGGCTGTATGGTCAAGAGCCTGGAGCCGGGTTCCGGAGTTACGCTCGGATTACCTATCAGTAATACGTGGATCTATATTCTTGACGGTAATATGGGAGTTGTTCCAGAGGGCTGTTTGGGGGAGATCTATATCGGTGGTGCTGGTGTTTCGCGGGGATACCTTAACCGTCCCGATCTGACGTCTTTGCGATTTGTAGCTGATCCCTACCGTCCCGGGGAGCGTCTTTACCGTACGGGCGATCTCGGTGTTCGTCTGTCAGGTGGAGAGATCGAGTACCGGGGCCGTATGGACGACCAGGTAAAGGTGCGTGGCTACCGTATCGAGCTTGGCGAGGTTGACCTTGCGCTTCAGAGCTGTTCGGGTATCCTGGGTAGTGTTACCGTTGCACGTGAGGTCAATGGGGGGGACCGGGAGCTTGTTTCGTATATTGTTAGCTCTGTCCCTGTTGATGTGGGCGCTCTTCGAGCGGAGCTTGGGGAGCTGGTTCCGTCTTATATGGTTCCGTCGCGTTATGTTGAGCTTTCGGAGCTTCCCCTGACATCGAACGGTAAGGTCGACCGGAAGTCATTGCCTGATGCCGATCAGGGCTTGTTGGGTACTGGTACGGAGTATGTGGGTGCGCGTAATGCGGTGGAGTCTCTTCTGGTTTCGATCTGGGAGGAAGTTCTGGGCCGTTCGGGCATCGGTATCCACGACAATTTTTTTGATCTTGGGGGGAACAGTCTGAAAGCAATGGAACTATCTCTGTTGATTAGAAAAAAAATTGATGCAAAAATAGACTTAAGAAAGCTATTTCTTCATGCCGATATCGAAAGTTTAGCTGCTGAAATAGATCATGCTTTGTGGTTTGGAAAAGCTGATAATGTCAAAACTGACGATGAAAATAAAACGTATATAAGCGTATAGTTATCATAACTGTAAAATAAATATAATTTATGAACGATATTTTATCCTTTCTGAGGAAGAAGGAGATTGAGCTAAAAGTTGATAATAAAGATCTGTTGGTTAAGTTTCCCGGTAAGAAATTAGATAATGATGTTTTAGAAGTTATTAAGGCAAATAAAGAATTTTTACTGGCATATTTAACAGAGTTAAATCGTCAAAGTATTATTGATTCTATACCCAGGACTGATATTTCATCTAGTTACCCTTTATCGTCCTCGCAGCGTCGTCTATGGGTTCTGAGCCAGTTTGATGGGGGCAGCATGGCCTACCATGTTCCGTCGGTTTATGTTTTCCGTGGTGTTCTGGACATTTCTGCACTGGAGGGGTCTTTCCGCGAGCTCATCGGGCGCCATGAGATCCTTCGGACGGTTTTCCGTACGGTTGATGGGGGAGATGTGCGTCAGGTTGTTCTTTCAGCGGAAGATGCGGGATTTTCCCTTGCATACCGTGATCTTATTGGAGAGGGTTATGCAATAGAGGGAGGGGGTGTTGAGGGGCTGCTGTCCTCTGAGATCGTGCGTCCTTTTGACCTATCTTCGGGCCCCCTGCTTCGTGCGCACCTTTACCGTACAGGTCCCTCGGAGTGGGTTTTTCTGTGCACGATGCACCATATCATCAGTGATGGCTGGTCTATGGGTATCATGGTCAAGGAAGTTCTGTCGCTTTATGGTTCGCTTTCTTCTGGTTTGGTGTCGGATCTGCCGTCGCTTGAACTTCAGTACCGTGATTATGCGAGCTGGGAGTCTGGTCATCTGTCCGGGGACTTTTTTTCTGTCTCTCGTTCCTACTGGCTAGAGCAGCTGGGGGGTGAGCTTCCGGTGCTGCAGCTGCCTGAGGACCTTGTGCGTCCTGCAGTAAAGAGCTACCGTGGTTCCCGTGTTTCTGTTTCGTTGTCGTTGTCTGACTCCGTGGCCTTCCGTTCTGTGCTGCAGGGGTCAGGCTGTACGCTTTTCATGGGCTGTCTGGCTTCTGTCAACGGTCTTTTTTACCGTTACAGCGGTCAGACAGACCAGGTCATCGGTAGTCCCATTGCTGGGCGTGAGCATGCCGGTCTTTCCGGTCAGCTGGGTTTTTATGCGAACACGCTTGCTTTTCGGAGCCGTTTTACGGGAGAAGAAGATTTTCTGGGGCTTCTGTCGCATGTTCGTTCTGTGTGCCTTGGCGGTTATGCGCACCAGCTTTATCCTTTTGAGCGTTTAGTTGAGGAACTGGGAGTTGTCCGTGACATGGGGCGCAACCCGCTGTTCGATGTCATGTTGAGCGTTCAGGAAGATAGTGCTATAGGGTCTGGTGCTGTTTGTGTGGGCGGTGTTGAGGTTAGCGGTTACGAGGGTTCTTATGGGGACTCTACGAGCAAGTTTGACCTTCTGTTTACGTTTTCGGAATCCGGGGGTGTTCTTTCCGTGGGGCTTGAGTACAGCACGGATGTTTATAGCGATTCGCGGGCGCGGAGTATCCTTGATCACCTGCGTAGTTTCATCTGCTGTGTTTCATCGGGTCCTGGGGTTCGCCTTGGGGAAGTTGCCTATCTGGGGGCAGATGAGGTCGATCGTCTTGTTTATGGGTTTAATGCGACGGATGTTTCTTATCCTGATGGGGAGAGTGTTGTGAGTCTTTTTGAGTCTAGTGCGGCTCTTTATGGTGATCTTCCGGCTGTGGTTTATGGGGATCGGGAGCTGAGCTACCGTGATCTGGACGGTTTGTCAAACCGTCTTGGGGACTATCTCAGACGGGAGCACGGTGTTGGCCGTGAAGTTCTTGTAGGTTTGCTTTTGGAGCGTTCGGAATGGATGGTGGTTGCGATTCTCGGTGTTCTTAAGGCCGGAGGAGCCTATGTTCCCCTTGACCCCGGTTATCCGCGGTCGAGGGTTGAGTATATGTTGTCTGACAGTGGCTGCCGTGTTGTTATAGATGACTCTTTTCTGTCCGATTTTCAGTCGGTGATGGGCGATTACAGCGCGGGTTCCCTTGAAGGGGTTACCGATGGCAGTGACCTTGCATATGTTATCTATACTTCTGGTTCTACGGGTGAACCCAAGGGGGTTATGGTGGAGCACAGAAATGTGGTTGAATATGTTTACAGTATCAATAATAGAACAAATATAGAAGAATGCGATAGCTTCGGTTTCTTATCAAGTTTTGCGGCTGATCTTGGGAATACAGTACTTTATCCTTCTTTATTTTTAGGAAAGAAACTCCATGTTTTCTCAGATATGGAACTGAGTGTTGCTGGTCATGGTTTCTCTAAAGAGATTGACTGTATAAAAATAGCCCCCAGTCACTGGAAGGCTCTTCGTGACATGGGCTATTTTTTGACTCCCGCTAAATGTTTAATATTTGGCGGAGAGGAATTAGATTCTAATATATTGTTGTCATTGCAGGAACTTTCGGCAACATGCAACGTGTATAATCATTATGGTCCTACCGAGACGACAGTTGGAAAACTGGTTCAGAAGGTTGATTTGGGATTTTCAGGGGGAAAAATACCGCTCGGGACACCATTAGGTAATAATTGGGTTTATATTCTTGACGGTAATATGGGAGTTGTTCCAGAGGGCTGTTTGGGGGAGATCTATATCGGTGGTGCTGGTGTTTCGCGGGGTTACCTTAACCGTCCCGATCTGACGTCTTTGCGATTTGTAGCTGATCCCTACCGTCCCGGGGAGCGTCTTTACCGTACGGGCGATCTCGGTGTTCGTCTGTCAGGTGGAGAGATCGAGTACCGGGGCCGTATGGACGACCAGGTAAAGGTGCGTGGCTACCGTATCGAGCTTGGCGAGGTTGACCGTTTTGTTCAGAGCTGTTCGGGTATCCTGGGTAGTGTTACCGTTGCACGTGAGGTCAATGGGGGGGACCGGGAGCTTGTTTCGTATATTGTTAGCTCTGTCCCTGTTGATGTGGGCGCTCTTCGGGCTGAGCTTGGGGAGCTGGTTCCGTCTTATATGGTTCCGTCGCGTTATGTTGAGCTTTCGGAGCTTCCCCTGACATCGAACGGTAAGGTCGACCGGAAGTCATTGCCTGATCCCGACGAGGGTGTGTTGGGCACGGGTACGGAGTATGTGGGTGCGCGTAATGCGGTGGAGTCTCTTCTGGTTTCGATCTGGGAGGAAGTTCTGGGCCGTTCGGGCATCGGTATCCACGACAATTTTTTTGATCTTGGGGGGAACAGTCTGCGGGCTATCCGTCTTTCGGGCAGTGTTTCGCGGAGTTTCCATGTTCAGATGTCCCTGCAGGACCTTTTCCTGCACCCTACGGTTTCGGGTCAGTCAGGTCTTCTTTCCAGGGGCAACCTTCCGGGCGTTGTAGGCATCGCTCGGGTTCCCGACAGTGATTCCGGTTACCCTTTGTCGTCCTCGCAGCGTCGTCTATGGGTTCTGAGCCAGTTTGATGGGGGCAGCATGGCCTACCATGTTCCGTCGGTTTATGTTTTCCGTGGTGTTCTGGATATTTCTGCACTGGAGGGGTCTTTCCGCGAGCTCATCGGGCGCCATGAGATCCTGCGGACGGTTTTCCGTACGGTTGATGGGGGAGATGTGCGTCAGGTTGTTCTTTCAGCGGAAGATGCGGGATTTTCCCTTGCATACCGTGATCTTATTGGAGAGGGTTATGCAATAGAGGGAGGGGGTGTTGAGGGGCTGCTGTCCTCTGAGATCGGGCGTCCTTTTGACCTATCTTCGGGCCCCCTGCTTCGTGCGCACCTTTACCGTACAGGTCCCTCGGAGTGGGTTTTTCTGTGCACGATGCACCATATCATCAGTGATGGCTGGTCTATGGGTATCATGGTCAAGGAAGTTCTGTCGCTTTATGGTTCGCTTTCTTCTGGTTTGGTGGTGGATCTGCCGTCGCTTGAACTTCAGTACCGTGATTATGCGAGCTGGGAGTCTGGTCATCTGTCCGGGGACTTTTTTTCTGTCTCTCGTTCCTACTGGCTAGAGCAGCTGGGGGGTGAGCTTCCGGTGCTGCAGCTGCCTGAGGACCTTGTGCGTCCTGCAGTAAAGAGCTACCGTGGTTCCCGTGTTTCTGTTTCGTTGTCGTTGTCTGACTCCGTGGCCTTCCGTTCTGTGCTGCAGGGGTCAGGCTGTACGCTTTTCATGGGCTGTCTGGCTTCTGTCAACGGTCTTTTTTACCGTTACAGCGGTCAGACAGACCAGGTCATCGGTAGTCCCATTGCTGGGCGTGAGCATGCCGGTCTTTCCGGTCAGCTGGGTTTTTATGCGAACACGCTTGCTTTTCGGAGCCGTTTTACGGGAGAAGAAGATTTTCTGGGGCTTCTGTCGCATGTTCGTTCTGTGTGCCTTGGCGGTTATGCGCACCAGCTTTATCCTTTTGAGCGTTTAGTTGAGGAACTGGGAGTTGTCCGTGACATGGGGCGCAACCCGCTGTTCGATGTCATGTTGAGCGTTCAGGAAGATAGTGCTATAGGGTCTGGTGCTGTTTGTGTGGGCGGTGTTGAGGTTAGCGGTTACGAGGGTTCTTATGGGGACTCTACGAGCAAGTTTGACCTTCTGTTTACGTTTTCGGAATCCGGGGGTGTTCTTTCCGTGGGGCTTGAGTACAGCACGGATGTTTATAGCGATTCGCGGGCGCGGATTATCCTTGAGCACCTGCGTAGTTTCATCTGCTGTGTTTCAGCGGGTCCTGGAGTTCGTCTTAGGGAAGTTGCCTATCTGGGGGCAGATGAGGTCGAGCGTCTTGTTTATGGGGTTAATGCGACGGATGTTTCTTATCCTGATGGGGAGAGTGTTGTGAGTCTTTTTGAGTCTAGTGCGGCTCTTTATGGTGATCTACCGGCCGTGGTCTACGGGGATCGGGAGCTGAGCTACCGTGATCTGGACGGTTTGTCGAACCGTCTTGGGGACTACCTCAGACGGGAGCACGGTGTTGGCCGTGAAGTTCTTGTAGGTTTGCTTTTGGAGCGTTCGGAATGGATGGTGGTTGCGATTCTCGGTGTTCTTAAGGCCGGGGGAGCCTATGTTCCGATTGACCCCGGTTATCCGCGGTCGAGGGTTGAGTATATGTTGTCTGACAGTGGCTGCCGTGTTGTGATAGATGACTCTTTTCTGTCCGATTTTCAGTCGGTGATGGGCGATTACAGCGCGGGTTCCCTTGAAGGGGTTATCGATGGCAGTGACCTTGCATATGTTATCTATACTTCTGGTTCTACGGGTGAACCCAAGGGGGTTATGGTGGAGCACAGAAATGTGGTTTCTTTATTGAAAAATAAGGATCAATCATTTGATTTTTCTTCATCGGATACTTGGTCATTGTTTCATTCTATATGTTTTGATTTTTCGGTTTGGGAGATGTACGGTGCATTATTGTATGGAGGAAAGATAGCTCTTGCGTCCACTGAAATAATTAAGGATAGTACCCTGTTTTTAGATTTTTTGATAAAGGAAAAAGTAACGATATTAAATCAGACGCCAGGTTTTTTCTATTTAACTCTGAATTCTGCATTAAGTTCTGGAAAGAAAGTTAAATCTATACGATATATTATTTTTGGAGGGGAGGCGTTGCTACCGGCAAACTTGATTAATTATAAAAAAGTTTTCCCTAGTTCAAAAACTATAAATATGTATGGAATTACGGAAACAACTGTTCATGTTTCATTTAAGGAAATCACAGATTACGAGATAAATATAGGCATTAGTAATATTGGTAAACCCTTATCAACATTATGGGTTTATATTCTTGACGGTAATATGGGAGTTGTTCCAGAGGGCTGTTTGGGGGAGATCTATATCGGTGGTGCTGGTGTTTCGCGGGGTTACCTTAACCGTCCCGATCTGACGTCTTTGCGATTTGTAGCTGATCCCTACCGTCCCGGGGAGCGTCTTTACCGTACGGGCGATCTCGGTGTTCGTCTGTCAGGTGGAGAGATCGAGTACCGGGGCCGTATGGACGACCAGGTAAAGGTGCGTGGCTACCGTATCGAGCTTAGCGAGGTTGACCGTTTTGTTCAGAGCTGTTCGGGTATCCTGGGTAGTGTTACCGTTGCACGTGAGGTCAATGGGGGGGACCGGGAGCTTGTTTCGTATATTGTTAGCTCTGTCCCTGTTGATGTGGGCGCTCTTCGAGCGGAGCTTGGGGAGCTGGTTCCGTCTTATATGGTTCCGTCGCGTTATGTTGAGCTTTCGGAGCTTCCCCTGACATCGAACGGTAAGGTCGACCGGAAGTCATTGCCTGATCCCGACGAGGGTGTGTTGGGCACGGGTACGGAGTATGTGGGTGCGCGTAATGCGGTGGAGTCTCTTCTGGTTTCGATCTGGGAGGAAGTTCTGGGCCGTTCGGGCATCGGTATCCACGACAATTTTTTTGATCTTGGGGGGAACAGTCTGCGGGCTATCCGTCTTTCGGGCAGTGTTTCGCGGAGTTTCCATGTTCAGATGTCCCTGCAGGACCTTTTCCTGCACCCTACGGTTTCGGGTCAGTCAGGTCTTCTTTCCAGGGGCAACCTTCCGGGCGTTGTAGGCATCGCTCGGGTTCCCGACAGTGATTCCGGTTACCCTTTGTCGTCCTCGCAGCGTCGTCTATGGGTTCTGAGCCAGTTTGATGGGGGCAGCATGGCCTACCATGTTCCGTCGGTTTATGTTTTCCGTGGTGTTCTGGACATTTCTGCACTGGAGGGGTCTTTCCGCGAGCTCATCGGGCGCCATGAGATCCTTCGGACGGTTTTCCGTACGGTTGATGGGGGAGATGTGCGTCAGGTTGTTCTTTCAGCGGAAGATGCGGGATTTTCCCTTGCATACCGTGATCTTATTGGAGAGGGTTATGCAATAGAGGGAGGGGGTGTTGAGGGGCTGCTGTCCTCTGAGATCGTGCGTCCTTTTGACCTATCTTCGGGCCCCCTGCTTCGTGCGCACCTTTACCGTACAGGTCCCTCGGAGTGGGTTTTTCTGTGCACGATGCACCATATCATCAGTGATGGCTGGTCTATGGGTATCATGGTCAAGGAAGTTCTGTCGCTTTATGGTTCGCTTTCTTCTGGTTTGGTGGCGGATCTGCCGTCGCTTGAACTTCAGTACCGTGATTATGCGAGCTGGGAGTCTGGTCATCTGTCCGGGGACTTTTTTTCTGTCTCTCGTTCCTACTGGCTTGAGCAGCTGGGGGGTGAGCTTCCGGTGCTGCAGCTGCCTGAGGACCTTGTGCGTCCTGCAGTAAAGAGCTACCGTGGTTCCCGTGTTTCTGTTTCGTTGTCGTTGTCTGACTCCGTGGCCTTCCGTTCTGTGCTGCAGGGGTCAGGCTGTACGCTTTTCATGGGCTGTCTGGCTTCTGTCAACGGTCTTTTTTACCGTTACAGCGGTCAGACAGACCAGGTCATCGGTAGTCCCATTGCTGGGCGTGAGCATGCCGGTCTTTCCGGTCAGCTGGGTTTTTATGCGAACACGCTTGCTTTTCGGAGCCGTTTTACGGGAGAAGAAGATTTTCTGGGGCTTCTGTCGCATGTTCGTTCTGTGTGCCTTGGCGGTTATGCGCACCAGCTTTATCCTTTTGAGCGTTTAGTTGAGGAACTGGGAGTTGTCCGTGACATGGGGCGCAACCCGCTGTTCGATGTCATGTTGAGCGTTCAGGAAGATAGTGCTATAGGGTCTGGTGCTGTTTGTGTGGGCGGTGTTGAGGTTAGCGGTTACGAGGGTTCTTATGGGGACTCTACGAGCAAGTTTGACCTTCTGTTTACGTTTTCGGAATCCGGGGGCGTTCTTTCTGTTGGGCTTGAGTACAGCACGGATGTTTATAGCGATTCGCGGGCGCGGATTATCCTTGAGCACCTGCGTAGTTTCATCTGCTGTGTGTCATCGGGTCCTGGGGTTCGTCTTAGGGAAGTTGCCTATCTGGGGGCAGATGAGGTCGATCGTCTTGTTTATGGGGTTAATGCGACGGATGTTTCTTATCCTGAGGGGGAGAGTGTTGTGAGTCTTTTTGAGTCTAGTGCGGCTCTTTATGGTGATCTTCCGGCTGTGGTTTACGGGGATCGGGAGCTGAGCTACCGTGATCTGGACGTTTTGTCGAACCGTCTTGGGGACTATCTCAGACGGGAGCACGGTGTTGGCCGTGAAGTTCTTGTAGGTTTGCTTTTGGAGCGTTCGGAATGGATGGTGGTTGCGATTCTCGGTGTTCTTAAGGCCGGAGGAGCCTATGTTCCCATTGACCCCGGTTATCCGCGGTCGAGGGTTGAGTATATGTTGTCCGACAGTGGCTGCCGTGTTGTGATAGATGACTCTTTTCTGTCCGATTTTCAGTCGGTGATGGGCGATTACAGCGCGGGTTCCCTTGAAGGGGTTATCGATGGCAGTGACCTTGCATATGTTATCTATACTTCGGGTTCTACGGGTGAACCCAAGGGGGTTATGGTGGAGCACAGAAATGTGGTTAATCTAATTTTTTCTCAACTATCAACTTTTAATATTGATCATACTGATAATGTATTACAGCTTTCGAGTTATGCTTTTGATGCTTCTGTCGAGCAGATTTTTTTAGCTATTTCTAGCGGAGCGAGGTTAACATTAGTTTTTGAATATCAGAGGTTTGATCCTGTTGAATTAAATGCGGTACTTTCGGAGAAAGGTATCACTCATTTAGATACAGTTCCTAGTTTATTGATGCTACTAGATCCCAGATCATATAAGACATTGAAACGTGTTGTTTCTGGTGGAGAGCCTTGCCCTGCTAGATTAAAAGAATGGGAGGAATATTGTTTGTTTTATAATTCTTATGGCCCTACAGAAACAACTGTTACCTCAACAATGCAGTTATTAAATGGGGCTTCTAATATTGTTACGATAGGTCGACCTTTGCATAACGAATATATCTATATTCTTGACGGTAATATGGGAGTTGTTCCAGAGGGCTGTTTGGGGGAGATCTATATCGGTGGTGCTGGTGTTTCGCGGGGTTACCTTAACCGTCCCGATCTGACGTCTTTGCGATTTGTAGCTGATCCCTACCGTCCCGGGGAGCGTCTTTACCGTACGGGCGATCTCGGTGTTCGTCTGTCAGGTGGAGAGATCGAGTACCGGGGCCGTATGGACGACCAGGTAAAGGTGCGTGGCTACCGTATCGAGCTTGGCGAGGTTGACCGTTTTGTTCAGAGCTGTTCGGGTATCCTGGGTAGTGTTACCGTTGCGCGTGAGGTCAATGGGGGGGATCGGGAGCTTGTTTCGTATATTGTTAGCTCTGTCCCTGTTGATGTGGGTGCTCTTCGGGCTGAGCTTGGGGAGCTGGTTCCGTCTTATATGGTTCCGTCGCGTTATGTTGAGCTTTCGGAGCTTCCGCTGACACCGAACGGTAAGGTCGACCGGAAGTCATTGCCTGATCCCGACGAGGGTGTGTTGGGCACGGGTACGGAGTATGTGGGTGCGCGTAATGCGGTGGAGTCTCTTCTGGTTTCGATCTGGGAGGAAGTTCTGGGCCGTTCGGGCATCGGTATCCATGACAATTTTTTTATTCTTGGGGGAGATTCGATCAAGTCTATCCAGGTTGTTTCGCGGCTTCGGCAGGGAGGGTATGGTCTCGGTATCCAGGATATCCTCCGTTTTCCGACGATTTTTTCACTTTCGGGGCTTGTTGTTGCTCTTTCCCGAGAGCCTTTTCAGGGGGTAGAGACGGGTACCTTTGGTCTCAGCCCGATCCAGCATTTATTTTTTGAGGAGATACAGGTTGACCGTCATCACTATAACCAGAGCGTGATGCTTTCCTACGATGGTGTTCTGTTGGAGGATGGTATCCGTTTCTGTTTGGGCTCACTGATGCGCCATCATGATTCGCTGCGTTATGTTTACCGGGAGGGTCCTTCCGGTTGGTTCCAGGAGAACTCGGGGGATGCTGTGCCCTTGCTGGATGTGGTCAGCATAGGGGATGACGCTGATCTTGTGGCGCACTGTGAGCGATTACAGGGAGAGTTCAGTCTTTCCGGTGGTCCGCTTTTCCGGGGCTGTATCTTTCGGCGTGACGAAGGGGACCTGTTGTTTCTTTTGTGTCACCACCTTGTGGTTGACGGTGTTTCCTGGCGGATCCTGGTGGAGGATCTTTCTCATCTTTACCAGGGGTATGTTTCTGGGCGGGGCCATGATCTTCCTTCCAAGACAGATTCCTATGGCTACTGGCAACAGAGCCTTGTCCGTTATTGTGGGAGTTCGGCATTGCAGGAAGAGTCCGCTTACTGGTCTTCTGTTGATTCAGGGGATTATGATGATCTCCGGGTGGATTTCCCTGGGGGGTCCAATCTATATGGTGATGTTTCGAGTGAGCATTTTGTTCTGGACAGGGGGACCACTGCAAAGCTTGTGGGGAGCTGTTATTCGGCCTACCGTACAGATATCAATGATATATTACTGGCATCGCTTGGTCTTTCCCTGCATGGGGAGTTCGGTATGAGTCATATCCTTGTCGGACTTGAGGGGCACGGCCGGGAGCCGATCGGTGAAGATGTTGATGTCAGCCGTACGGTAGGCTGGTTTACCAGCATATATCCGGTGGTTCTGGATATTGACGGAGGCAGCACTGCACTGGATAATCTTTTGTGCATAAAGGAGCGTGTTCACCGTGTTCCGAACAAGGGTATCGGCTATGGTATTTTGCGTTATCTCGGTGGTGCCGGCTATAGTAGTTCCCCTAATGTTGTTTTCAATTATCTTGGTGATTTTGGTGTTTCGGGCTCCGCTTCCGGGGGGGAGGTTTTCGGTTATCGTGGAGGTTCGTGGGGTTCAGGAATATCTAGTGCAGGGCCTCGGACTTCTCAATTGGATTTTACGGGTATGATCATTGACGGTGAGCTTCATTTTACTGTTGTCTATAGCGGGTGCCTCCATCTGCGCTCTACGGTGCAGGGTGTCCTTGCTTGTTTTGAGGGTCACCTTCGTTCGCTTGTCGGCATTCTTTCGGAGTGCCGAGAGGCCTATGTTACCCCTGTGGACCTGAGCTATAATTCCCTGGATCTGGCGAGTGTGCGGGATCTGGATCTTAGTGTCGGTGTGGAGGATCTCTATGAGCTGAGCCCTCTTCAGCAGGGACTTTATTACCACTGGTTATCTTCGGGAGGCTCCGGGGGGCTTTATTTTGAGCAGCTCAGGTGCAGTATTGAGGGGTCGCTCGACAGTACAGTTCTTTCCCGGAGTTACGCGCATCTTGTGGAGCGCCATGGGGTCCTTCGGACCTTTTTCACGGATGCCTATGGGGACCGTATCCTGCAGGTTGTTGCACGTGAGGCTGTGCCCGACTTTGTTTATATCGATTCGCGTGCTTCGGAGGATTTTTCTCTTTCGGAGTATCTTTCGGCAGATGTTTCCCGGGGTTTTGACCTTGGTAGGGGTTCACAGATGCGTCTTTCTGTTGTACGTGTTTCCGAGGACCGTTATGAGTTTATCTGGAGCCATCACCATATTTTGATGGACGGCTGGTGCGTGAGTATCCTTGTGAACGATTTTTTTTCGATCTATGGATCCCTGTGCCGTGGGGAGCATCCCGGGCTAGCTTCTGTGCGCCCGTATTCGGACTATATCACGTGGCTTAGGGGTATAGACCGAGTATCTTCGTATGCATACTGGCGGGCGTATCTTTTGGGTTATGAAATGCTGAGCGGCCTCCCTAAGGGATTGGCTGCTGGTGAGAGCGGTGGATCTGGGCATGGCCATTTGTCCTTTGTTCTTGACGGGGCTGCTTACGGTTCCCTTCGGACATTATGTTCTGGTTTAGGAGTTACCGAGAGTACTTTTTTCCAGTGTGCCTGGGGCATTCTTCTGGGCCGTTATAACGACCGTGATGATGTTGTTTTCGGTACGGTTGTTTCGGGTCGTCCCAGTGATCTTGTGGGGGTAGAGGACATGGTGGGTCTTTTTATCAACACTGTTCCCGTGCGGGTACGTATTGTTGAAGGCGAGAGTGTGCATGACCTTTTACTCCGTGTGCAGGGCGACTCGATTTCGGGGCTTGGCCACCATTATGTTCAGCTTGCTGACATTCAGTCGGAGAGCGGTTTTTCGGGGGCTCTATTTGACCATATAGTTGTTTATGAGAACTATCCGGTGCAGGAGCGTCTGGAGTCCTCACAGTTTGATTTCAGGGTGCTTGGGGCCACTGCTCTGGAGCAGACGAACTATGGTCTTACGGTTGTTGTTGTCCCTGGAGATACTTTCGGGGTACACTTTCATTATGACAGGAGTGTGTATCCGGAATGGCTTATCGGCGGTATTGCCAGGCATCTTGAGGAGCTTTTGGGCAATATGGTTTCGGATGTGTTGCAGGGGGGGGCTTCGGTTGCCTATCTAGGATCAGATGAGGTCGATCGTCTTGTTTATGGGGTTAATGCGACGGATGTTTCTTATCCTGATGGGGAGAGTGTTGTGAGTCTTTTTGAGTCTAGTGCGGCTCTTTATGGTGATCTTCCGGCTGTGGTTTATGGGGATCGGGAGCTGAGCTACCGGGAATTATCGCGTGTTGTAAACGACCTGTCGCAGATCATCATCAGTTTAGGAGGCAATAAGGGCACAGGGGTTGGAGTTTTCCTGGATCGTTCGGAATGGAGTGTTATAAGTATGCTTGCTGTTATGAAATGCGGCTGTATCTACATTCCTATGGAGAAGGAACTGCCGGAGTCGAGACTTTCTTATATTATGGCAGAAAGTGGAGCTGCGCTTCTCATCACGGATACAGAAGGACCGGAATGGGCAGGTTCTTATCGTTTTATTAATGTACAAGATCTTCCAGAAGTTCCTGACGGGGATGCAGCTTCTGTTCATATCGGATTGGAGGATGCTTCATTCCTATTGTATACTTCCGGCTCTACGGGAATACCCAAAGGTGTTGTACAGACCCATTCTACGCTTTATAACCTGACGATGTGGAACCGCCTGGGGGCCGGTTTAAGATGGGGGCGGAAGCATCTTCAGTTTGCCTCATTTGGTTTTGATGTATCATTAAATGATGTTTATTATGTACTGTCAACGGGTGGTGAGCTGCATGTTGCCAGTGAGGCAGCTCGCAGGGATTTTGATCTGCTGAGGAGTTATATTATAGATAGTGGGATCAATATATTATATATGTCCTATTCTGCTTTGAGAGTATTTTTTGATTCCATGGGAGGGAATGGTCTTTCAGGGCATCAGATAGAGGAGATACTTTCCACAGGGGAACAGCTCTATATAACCGGGAATTTAAGGAAATTTTTGGAGGATTACCCTGAGGTAGATATATTTAATTTTTATGGTCCTACAGAGACACATGTTGTCACTTCTGTTTCTTATAGGCATAGTTGTCATATTTTACCGGACCGGGCCACGATAGGTACCCCGATTTACAACACATGGATCTATATTCTTGACAGTAATATGGGAGTTGTTCCAGAGGGCTGTCTGGGGGAGATCTATATCGGTGGTAGCAATGTGGCCATTGGCTATAATAATCAGCCTGATCTGACGTCTTTGCGATTTGTAGCTGATCCCTACCGTCCCGGGGAGCGTCTTTACCGTACGGGCGATCTCGGTGTTCGTCTGTCAGGTGGAGAGATCGAGTACCGGGGCCGTATGGACGGCCAGGTAAAGGTGCGTGGCTACCGTATCGAGCTTGGCGAGGTTGACCTTGCGCTTCAGAGCTGTTCGGGTATCCTGGGTAGTGTTACCGTTGCGCGTGAGGTCAATGGGGGGGATCGGGAGCTTGTTTCGTATATTGTTAGCTCTGTCCCTGTTGATGTGGATGCTCTTCGAGCGGAGCTTGGGGAGCTGGTTCCGTCTTATATGGTTCCGTCGCGTTATGTTGAGCTTTCGGAGCTTCCGCTGACATCGAACGGTAAGGTCGACCGGAAGTCATTGCCTGATCCCGGTCAGGGTGTGTTGGGCACGGGTACGGAGTATGTGGGTGCGCGTAATGCGGTGGAGTCTCTTCTGGTTTCGATCTGGGAGGAAGTTCTGGGCCGTTCGGGCATCGGTATCCACGACAATTTTTTTAGTATGGGTGGAAATAGCCTTAAAATTATCCTATTGGTTTCTAAAATTAAGACCATATTTGATATAAAAATGTCTGTTTCAGATATTTTTATGTTTCCTACAATTGAACTTCAAGGTAAAGCTATACAAGCGCAAATGTGGATTTTACAGAAACAAAATAAAAAATAACCAATTATATGAAATCAATTATAGACCTCATACTCCTTTTAATAGATAAAGGTATTGATATAACAGTGCGAAATGGTAAATTAATTATCTCAAATGAGGATAAATTAGATATTTCGATAATAAAAGAAATAAAATTGAGGGAAACAGAGTTAATTAGTTATTTTTCGGTAATTAACCAGAATAATTCGACTGATTCTATACCCAGGACTGATATTTCATCTAGTTACCCTTTATCGTCCTCGCAGCGTCGTCTATGGGTTCTGAGCCAGTTTGATGGGGGCAGCATGGCCTACCATGTTCCGTCGGTTTATGTTTTCCGTGGTGTTCTGGACATTTCTGCACTGGAGGGGTCTTTCCGCGAGCTCATCGGGCGCCATGAGATCCTTCGGACGGTTTTCCGTACGGTTGATGGGGGAGATGTGCGTCAGGTTGTTCTTTCAGCGGAAGATGCGGGATTTTCCCTTGCATACCGTGATCTTATTGGAGAGGGTTATGCAATAGAGGGAGGGGGTGTTGAGGGGCTGCTGTCCTCTGAGATCGTGCGTCCTTTTGACCTATCTTCGGGCCCCCTGCTTCGTGCGCACCTTTACCGTACAGGTCCCTCGGAGTGGGTTTTTCTGTGCACGATGCACCATATCATCAGTGATGGCTGGTCTATGGGTATCATGGTCAAGGAAGTTCTGTCGCTTTATGGTTCGCTTTCTTCTGGTTTGGTGTCGGATCTGCCGTCGCTTGAACTTCAGTACCGTGATTATGCGAGCTGGGAGTCTGGTCATCTGTCCGGGGACTTTTTTTCTGTCTCTCGTTCCTACTGGCTAGAGCAGCTGGGGGGTGAGCTTCCGGTGCTGCAGCTGCCTGAGGACCTTGTGCGTCCTGCAGTAAAGAGCTACCGTGGTTCCCGTGTTTCTGTTTCGTTGTCGTTGTCTGACTCCGTGGCCTTCCGTTCTGTGCTGCAGGGGTCAGGCTGTACGCTTTTCATGGGCTGTCTGGCTTCTGTCAACGGTCTTTTTTACCGTTACAGCGGTCAGACAGACCAGGTCATCGGTAGTCCCATTGCTGGGCGTGAGCATGCCGGTCTTTCCGGTCAGCTGGGTTTTTATGCGAACACGCTTGCTTTTCGGAGCCGTTTTACGGGAGAAGAAGATTTTCTGGGGCTTCTGTCGCATGTTCGTTCTGTGTGCCTTGGCGGTTATGCGCACCAGCTTTATCCTTTTGAGCGTTTAGTTGAGGAACTGGGAGTTGTCCGTGACATGGGGCGCAACCCGCTGTTCGATGTCATGTTGAGCGTTCAGGAAGATAGTGCTATAGGGTCTGGTGCTGTTTGTGTGGGCGGTGTTGAGGTTAGCGGTTACGAGGGTTCTTATGGGGACTCTACGAGCAAGTTTGACCTTCTGTTTACGTTTTCGGAATCCGGGGGTGTTCTTTCCGTGGGGCTTGAGTACAGCACGGATGTTTATAGCGATTCGCGGGCGCGGAGTATCCTTGATCACCTGCGTAGTTTCATCTGCTGTGTTTCATCGGGTCCTGGGGTTCGCCTTGGGGAAGTTGCCTATCTGGGGGCAGATGAGGTCGATCGTCTTGTTTATGGGTTTAATGCGACGGATGTTTCTTATCCTGATGGGGAGAGTGTTGTGAGTCTTTTTGAGTCTAGTGCGGCTCTTTATGGTGATCTTCCGGCTGTGGTTTATGGGGATCGGGAGCTGAGCTACCGTGATCTGGACGGTTTGTCAAACCGTCTTGGGGACTATCTCAGACGGGAGCACGGTGTTGGCCGTGAAGTTCTTGTAGGTTTGCTTTTGGAGCGTTCGGAATGGATGGTGGTTGCGATTCTCGGTGTTCTTAAGGCCGGAGGAGCCTATGTTCCCCTTGACCCCGGTTATCCGCGGTCGAGGGTTGAGTATATGTTGTCTGACAGTGGCTGCCGTGTTGTTATAGATGACTCTTTTCTGTCCGATTTTCAGTCGGTGATGGGCGATTACAGCGCGGGTTCCCTTGAAGGGGTTACCGATGGCAGTGACCTTGCATATGTTATCTATACTTCTGGTTCTACGGGTGAACCCAAGGGGGTTATGGTGGAGCACGGTAACCTGGTGAACTATGTTCTTTGGTCGATGGACTTTTATCTTGGGAATGTTTCCGGGGGATATTTTGGGGTTCCCAGCTCTTTGTCTTTTGATCTGACGGTTACGAGTATCTATAGCGGTCTGCTATCCGGAAGCGGTCTTTATATTTATGGCGATGGTACCGATACTGCTGATATTGTCCGCGACTCTTTGCGTGGTGAGTGCGGAGTTGGCTCTATCAAGCTGACACCTTCGCATGTGCGTCTTCTGGGTTCACTGGATTCTTTTAAGGGTAGTGTCGGTAGAGTTATCCTTGGTGGAGAGGAGGTTTTTCCGAGTGATGTTAAACTGCTTAGTTCAGTTATCGATGGTGTATCGCTTTATAATGAATATGGTCCTACGGAGGCTACAGTTGGCTGTATGGTCAAGAGCCTGGAGCCGGGTTCCGGAGTTACGCTCGGATTACCTATCAGTAATACATGGGTTTATATTCTTGACGGTAATATGGGAGTTGTTCCAGAGGGCTGTTTGGGGGAGATCTATATCGGTGGTGCTGGTGTTTCGCGGGGTTACCTTAACCGTCCCGATCTGACGTCTTTGCGATTTGTAGCTGATCCCTACCGTCCCGGGGAGCGTCTTTACCGTACGGGCGATCTCGGTGTTCGTCTGTCAGGTGGAGAGATCGAGTACCGGGGCCGTATGGACGACCAGGTAAAGGTGCGTGGCTACCGTATCGAGCTTAGCGAGGTTGACCGTTCTGTTCAGCGCTGTTCGGGTATCCTGGGTAGTGTTACCGTTGCACGTGAGGTCAATGGGGGGGATCGGGAGCTTGTTTCGTATATTGTTAGCTCTGTCCCTGTTGATGTGGGCGCTCTTCGAGCGGAGCTTGGGGAGCTGGTTCCGTCTTATATGGTTCCGTCGCGTTATGTTGAGCTTTCGGAGCTTCCCCTGACATCGAACGGTAAGGTCGACCGGAAGTCATTGCCTGATCCCGACGAGGGTGTGTTGGGCACGGGTACGGAGTATGTGGGTGCGCGTAATGCGGTGGAGTCTCTTCTGGTTTCGATCTGGGAGGAAGTTCTGGGCCGTTCGGGCATCGGTATCCACGACAATTTTTTTGATCTTGGGGGGAACAGTCTGCGGGCTATCCGTCTTTCGGGCAGTGTTTCGCGGAGTTTCCATGTTCAGATGTCCCTGCAGGACCTTTTCCTGCACCCTACGGTTTCGGGTCAGTCAGGTCTTCTTTCCAGGGGCAACCTTCCGGGCGTTGTAGGCATCGCTCGGGTTCCCGACAGTGATTCCGGTTACCCTTTGTCGTCCTCGCAGCGTCGTCTATGGGTTCTGAGCCAGTTTGATGGGGGCAGCATGGCCTACCATGTTCCGTCGGTTTATGTTTTCCGTGGTGTTCTGGACATTTCTGCACTGGAGGGGTCTTTCCGCGAGCTCATCGGGCGCCATGAGATCCTTCGGACGGTTTTCCGTACGGTTGATGGGGGAGATGTGCGTCAGGTTGTTCTTTCAGCGGAAGATGCGGGATTTTCCCTTGCATACCGTGATCTTATTGGAGAGGGTTATGCAATAGAGGGAGGGGGTGTTGAGGGGCTGCTGTCCTCTGAGATCGTGCGTCCTTTTGACCTATCTTCGGGCCCCCTGCTTCGTGCGCACCTTTACCGTACAGGTCGCTCGGAGTGGGTTTTTCTGTGCACGATGCACCATATCATCAGTGATGGCTGGTCTATGGGTATCATGGTCAAGGAAGTTCTGTCGCTTTATGGTTCGCTTTCTTCTGGTTTGGTGGCGGATCTGCCGTCGCTTGAACTTCAGTACCGTGATTATGCGAGCTGGGAGTCTGGTCATCTGTCCGGGGACTTTTTTTCTGTCTCTCGTTCCTACTGGCTTGAGCAGCTGGGGGGTGAGCTTCCGGTGCTGCAGCTGCCTGAGGACCTTGTGCGTCCTGCAGTAAAGAGCTACCGTGGTTCCCGTGTTTCTGTTTCGTTGTCGTTGTCTGACTCCGTGGCCTTCCGTTCTGTGCTGCAGGGGTCAGGCTGTACGCTTTTCATGGGCTGTCTGGCTTCTGTCAACGGTCTTTTTTACCGTTACAGCGGTCAGACAGACCAGGTCATCGGTAGTCCCATTGCTGGGCGTGAGCATGCCGGTCTTTCCGGTCAGCTGGGTTTTTATGCGAACACGCTTGCTTTTCGGAGCCGTTTTACGGGAGAAGAAGATTTTCTGGGGCTTCTGTCGCAAGTTCGTTCTGTGTGCCTTGGCGGTTATGCGCACCAGCTTTATCCTTTTGAGCGTTTAGTTGAGGAACTGGGAGTTGTCCGTGACATGGGGCGCAACCCGCTGTTCGATGTCATGTTGAGCGTTCAGGAAGATAGTGCTATAGGGTCTGGTGCTGTTTGTGTGGGGGGTGTTGAGGTTAGCGGTTACGAGGGTTCTTATGGGGACTCTACGAGCAAGTTTGACCTTCTGTTTACGTTTTCGGAATCCGGGGGTGTTCTTTCCGTGGGGCTTGAGTACAGCACGGATGTTTATAGCGATTCGCGGGCGCGGATTATCCTTGAGCACCTGCGTAGTTTCATCTGCTGTGTTTCATCGGGTCCTGGGGTTCGCCTTGGGGAAGTTGCCTATCTGGGGGCAGATGAGGTCGATCGTCTTGTTTATGGGGTTAATGCGACGGATGTTTCTTATCCTGAGGGGGAGAGTGTTGTGAGTCTTTTTGAGTCTAGTGCGGCTCTTTATGGTGATCTTCCGGCTGTGGTTTACGGGGATCGGGAGCTGAGCTACCGGGAATTATCGCGTGTTGTAAACGACCTGTCGCAGATCATCATCAGTTTAGGAGGCAATAAGGGCACAGGGGTTGGAGTTTTCCTGGATCGTTCGGAATGGAGTGTTATAAGTATGCTTGCTGTTATGAAATGCGGCTGTATCTACATTCCTATGGAGAAGGAACTGCCGGAGTCGAGACTTTCTTATATTATGGCAGAAAGTGGAGCTGCGCTTCTCATCACGGATACAGAAGGACCGGAATGGGCAGGTTCTTATCGTTTTATTAATGTACAAGATCTTCCAGAAGTTCCTGACGGGGATGCAGTTTCTGTTCATATCGGATTGGAGGATGCTTCATTCCTATTGTATACTTCCGGATCTACGGGAATACCCAAAGGTGTTGTACAGACTCATTCTACGCTTTATAACCTGACGATGTGGAACCGCCTGGAGGCCGGTTTAAGATGGGGGAGGAAGCATCTTCAGTTTGCCTCATTTGGTTTTGATGCCTCATTAAATGACGTTTATTATGTGCTGTCAACGGGTGGTGAGCTGCATGTTGTCAGTGAGGCAGCTCGCAGGGATTTTGATCTGCTGAGGAGTTATATTATAGATAGGGGGATCAATATATTGTCCATGTCCTATTCTGCTTTGAGAGTATTTTTTGATTCCATGGGAGGGAATGGTCTTTCAGGGCATCAGATAGAGGAGATACTTTCCACAGGGGAACAGCTCTATATAACCGGGAATTTAAGGAGATTTTTGGAGGATTACCCTGAGGTAGATATATTTAATTTTTATGGTCCTACGGAGACACATGTTGTCACTTCTGTCTCTTATAGGCATAGTTGTCATATTTTACCGGATCGGGCGACGATAGGTACCCCGATTTACAATACATGGATCTATATTCTTGACAGTAATATGGGAGTTGTTCCTGAGGGCTGTCTGGGGGAGATCTATATTGGGGGTAGCAATGTAGCCATTGGCTATAATAATCAGTCTGATCTGACGTCTTTGCGATTTGTAGCTGATCCCTACCGTGCGGGGGAGCGTCTTTACCGTACGGGCGATCTCGGTGTCCGTCTGTCAGGAGGAGAGATCGAGTACCGGGGCCGCATGGACGGCCAGGTAAAGGTGCGTGGCTACCGTATCGAGCTTGGTGAGGTTGACCTTACGCTTCAGCGCTGTTCGGGTATCCGTGATAGTGTTACGGTTGTACGTGAGGTCAGTGGTGGGGACCGTGAGCTTGTTTCGTATATTGTTGGCGCGGGCGCTGTTGATGTGGGCGCTCTCCGGGCTGAGCTTGGTGAGCTGGTTCCGTCTTATATGGTTCCGTCGCGTTATGTTGAGCTTTCGGAGCTTCCCCTGACATCGAACGGTAAGGTTGACCGGAAGTCATTGCCTGATCCCGATGAGGGTCTGCTGGGTACGGGTACGGAGTATGTTGGTGCCCGCAATGCGGTGGAGTCTCTTCTGGTTTCGATCTGGGAGGAAGTTCTGGGTCGTTCTGGCATCGGTATCCACGACAATTTTTTTGATCTCGGGGGGAACAGTCTGCGGGCTATCCGTCTTTCGGGCAGTGTTTCGCGGAGTTTCCATGTTCAGATGTCCCTGCAGGACCTATTCCTGCACCCTACGGTTTCGGGTCAGTCAGGTCTTCTTTCCACGGGCAATCTTCCGGGCGTTGCGGGCATCGTCCGGGTTCCCGATAGTGATTCCGGTTACCCTTTGTCGTCCTCGCAGCGTCGTCTATGGGTTGTGAGCCAGTTTGACGGGGGCAGCGGTGCCTACCATGTTCCGTCGGTTTATGTTTTCCGTGGTGTTCTGGACATTTCTGCACTGGAGGGATCGTTCCGCGAGCTCATCGTGCGTCATGAGATCCTGCGGACGGTTTTCCGTACGGTTGACGGGGGAGATGTGCGTCAGGTGGTTCTTTCAGCGGAAGATGCGGGATTCTCCCTTGCATACCGGGATCTTACCGGAGAGGGTCATGCAATAGCGGGGGGTGTTGTTGATGAGCTGCTGTCCACTGAGATCGGGCGTCCTTTTGACCTATCTTCGGGCCCTCTGCTCCGTGCGCACCTTTACCGTACGGGTCCCTCGGAGTGGGTTTTTCTGTGCACGATGCACCATATCATCAGTGATGGCTGGTCTATGGGTATCATGGTCAAGGAAGTTCTGTCGCTTTATGGTTCGCTGTCTTCTGGTTTGGAGTCGGATCTGCCGTCGCTTGAACTTCAGTACCGTGATTATGCGAGCTGGGAGTCTGGTCATCTGTCCGGGGACTTTTTTTCTGTTTCTCGTTCCTACTGGCTTGAGCAGCTCGGGGGTGAGCTTCCGGTGCTGCAGCTGCCTGAGGACCTTGTGCGTCCTCCGGTAAAGAGCTACCGTGGTTCCCGTGTTTCTGTTTCGTTGTCGCCGTCTGACTCCGTTGCCTTCCGTTCTGTGCTTCAGGGGTCCGGCTGTACGCTTTTCATGGGCTGCCTGGCTTCCGTGAACGGACTTTTTTACCGTTACAGCGGTCAGACAGACCAGGTCATCGGTAGTCCCATTGCTGGGCGTGAGCATGCCGGTCTTTCCGGCCAGCTGGGTTTTTATGCGAACACGCTTGCTTTTCGGAGCCGTTTTACTGGAGAAGAGGATTTTCTGGGGCTTCTGTCGCAAGTTCGTTCTGTTTGCCTTGGCGGTTATGCACACCAGCTTTATCCTTTTGAGCGTTTGGTTGAGGAACTGGGAGTTGTCCGTGACATGGGGCGCAACCCGCTTTTCGATGTCATGTTGAGCGTTCAGGAAGATAGTGCTGTTGGGTCTGGTGCTGTTTGTGTGGGGGGTGTTGAGGTTAGCGGTTACGGGGGTTCTTATGGGGACTCTACGAGCAAGTTTGACCTTCTGTTTACGTTTTCGGAATCCGGGGGCGTTCTTTCTGTTGGGCTTGAGTACAGCACGGATGTTTATAGCGATTCGCGGGCGCGGATTATCCTTGAGCACCTGCGTAGTTTCATCTGCTGTATTTCAGCGAATCCTGGAGTTCGTCTTGGGGAAGTTGCCTATCTGGGGGCAGAAGAGGTCGATCGTCTTGTTTATGGGTTTAATGCGACGGGAGTTTCTTATCCTGAGGGGGAGAGTGTTGTGAGTCTTTTTGAGTCTAGTGCGGCTCTTTATGGTGATCTACCGGCCGTGGTCTACGGGGATCGGGAGCTGAGCTACCGTGATCTGGACGGTTTGTCGAACCGTCTTGGGGACTATCTCAGACGGGAGCACGGTGTTGGGCGTGAAGTTCTTGTTGGTTTGCTTTTGGAGCGTTCTGAATGGATGGTGGTTGCGATTCTCGGTGTTCTTAAGGCCGGGGGAGCCTATGTTCCGATTGACCCCGGTTATCCGCGGTCGAGGGTTGAGTATATGTTGTCCGACAGTGGCTGCCGTGTTGTTATAGATGACTCTTTTCTGACCGCTTTTCGGTCGGTGATGGGCGATTACAGTGCGGATTCCCTTGAAGGGGTTACCGATGGCAGTGACCTTGCATATGTTATCTATACTTCTGGTTCTACTGGTGAACCCAAGGGGGTTATGGTTGAGCACGGTAATCTGGTGAACTATGTTCTTTGGTCGATGGACTTTTATCTTGGGAATGTTTCCGGGGGATATTTTGGGGTCCCCAGCTCTTTATCTTTTGATCTGACAGTTACGAGTATCTATAGCGGTCTGCTATCCGGAAGCGGTCTTTATATTTATGGCGATGGTACCGATACTGCTGATATTGTCCGCGACTCTTTGCGTGGTGAGTGCGGAGTTGGCTCTATCAAGCTGACACCTTCGCATGTTCGTCTACTGGGTTCGCTGGATTCTTTTAAGGGTAGTGTCGGTAGAGTTATCCTTGGTGGAGAGGAGGTTTTTCCGAGTGATGTTAAACTGCTTAGTTCAGTTATCGAGGGTGTATCGCTTTATAATGAATATGGCCCTACGGAGGCTACAGTTGGCTGTATGGTCAAGAGCCTGGAGCCTGGTTCCGGAGTTACGCTCGGATTACCTATCAGTAATACGTGGATCTATATTCTTGACGGTAATATGGGGGTTGTTCCTGAGGGCTGTCTGGGGGAGATCTACATTGGTGGTGCTGGTGTTTCGCGGGGTTACCTTAACCGTCCCGATCTGACGTCTTTGCGATTTGTAGCTGATCCCTACCGTGCGGGGGAGCGTCTTTACCGTACGGGCGATCTCGGTGTCCGTCTGTCAGGAGGAGAGATCGAGTACCGGGGCCGCATGGACGACCAGGTAAAGGTGCGTGGCTACCGTATCGAGCTTGGCGAGGTTGACCGTTCTGTTCAGCGCTGTTCGGGTATCCTGGGAAGTGTTACGGTTGTACGTGAGGTCAATGGTGGGGACCGTGAGCTTGTTTCGTATATTGTTGGCGCGGGCGCTGTTGATGTGGGCGCTCTTCGAGCGGAGCTTGGGGAGCTGGTTCCGTCTTATATGGTTCCGTCGCGTTATGTTGAGCTTTCGGAGCTTCCGCTGACATCGAACGGTAAGGTTGACCGGAAGTCATTGCCTGATCCCGATGAAGGTCTGTTGGGTACGGGTACGGAGTATGTTGGTGCCCGTAATGCGGTGGAGTCTCTTCTGGTTTCGATCTGGGAGGAAGTTCTGGGCCGTTCGGGCATCGGTATCCACGACAATTTTTTTATTCTTGGGGGAGATTCGATCAAGTCTATCCAGGTTGTTTCGCGGCTTCGGCAGGGGGGGTATGGTCTCGGTATCCAGGATATCCTCCGTTTTCCGACGATTTTTTCACTTTCGGGGCTTGTTGTTGCTCTTTCCCGAGAGCCTTTTCAGGGGGTAGAGACGGGTACCTTTGGTCTCAGCCCGATCCAGCATTTATTTTTTGAGGAGATACAGGTTGACCGTCATCACTATAACCAGAGCGTGATGCTTTCCTACGATGGTGTTCTGTTGGAGGATGGTATCCGTTTCTGTTTGGGCTCACTGATGCGCCATCATGATTCGCTGCGTTATGTTTACCGGGAGGGTCCTTCCGGTTGGTTCCAGGAGAACTCGGGGGATGCTGTGCCCTTGCTGGATGTGGTCAGCATAGGGGATGACGCTGATCTTGTGGCGCACTGTGAGCGATTACAGGGAGGGTTCAGTCTTTCCGGTGGTCCGCTTTTCCGGGGCTGTATCTTTCGGCGTGACGAAGGGGACCTGTTGTTTCTTTTGTGTCACCACCTTGTGGTTGACGGTGTTTCCTGGCGGATCCTGGTGGAGGATCTTTCTCATCTTTACCAGGGGTATGTTTCTGGGCGGGGCCATGATCTTCCTTCCAAGACAGATTCCTATGGCTACTGGCAACAGAGCCTTGTCCGTTATTGTGGGAGTTCGGCATTGCAGGAAGAGTCCGCTTACTGGTCTTCTGTTGATTCAGGGGATTATGATGATCTCCGGGTGGATTTCCCTGGGGGGTCCAATCTATATGGTGATGTTTCGAGTGAGCATTTTGTTCTGGACAGGGGGACCACTGCAAAGCTTGTGGGGAGCTGTTATTCGGCCTACCGTACAGATATCAATGATATATTACTGGCATCGCTTGGTCTTTCCCTGCATGGGGAGTTCGGTATGAGTCATATCCTTGTCGGACTTGAGGGGCACGGCCGGGAGCCGATCGGTGAAGATGTTGATGTCAGCCGTACGGTAGGCTGGTTTACCAGCATATATCCGGTGGTTCTGGATATTGACGGAGGCAGCACTGCACTGGATAATCTTTTGTGCATAAAGGAGCGTGTTCACCGTGTTCCGAACAAGGGTATCGGCTATGGTATTTTGCGTTATCTCGGTGGTGCCGGCTATAGTAGTTCCCCTAATGTTGTTTTCAATTATCTTGGTGATTTTGGTGTTTCGGGCTCCGCTTCCGGGGGGGAGGTTTTCGGTTATCGTGGAGGTTCGTGGGGTTCAGGAATATCTAGTGCAGGGCCTCGGACTTCTCAATTGGATTTTACGGGTATGATCATTGACGGTGAGCTTCATTTTACTGTTGTCTATAGCGGGTGCCTCCATCTGCGCTCTACGGTGCAGGGTGTCCTTGCTTGTTTTGAGGGTCACCTTCGTTCGCTTGTCGGCATTCTTTCGGAGTGCCGAGAGGCCTATGTTACCCCTGTGGACCTGAGCTATAATTCCCTGGATCTGGCGAGTGTGCGGGATCTGGATCTTAGTGTCGGTGTGGAGGATCTCTATGAGCTGAGCCCTCTTCAGCAGGGACTTTATTACCACTGGTTATCTTCGGGAGGCTCCGGGGGGCTTTATTTTGAGCAGCTCAGGTGCAGTATTGAGGGGTCGCTCGACAGTACAGTTCTTTCCCGGAGTTACGCGCATCTTGTGGAGCGCCATGGGGTCCTTCGGACCTTTTTCACGGATGCCTATGGGGACCGTATCCTGCAGGTTGTTGCACGTGAGGCTGTGCCCGACTTTGTTTATATCGATTCGCGTGCTTCGGAGGATTTTTCTCTTTCGGAGTATCTTTCGGCAGATGTTTCCCGGGGTTTTGACCTTGGTAGGGGTTCACAGATGCGTCTTTCTGTTGTACGTGTTTCCGAGGACCGTTATGAGTTTATCTGGAGCCATCACCATATTTTGATGGACGGCTGGTGCGTGAGTATCCTTGTGAACGATTTTTTTTCGATCTATGGATCCCTGTGCCGTGGGGAGCATCCCGGGCTAGCTTCTGTGCGCCCGTATTCGGACTATATCACGTGGCTTAGGGGTATAGACCGAGTATCTTCGTATGCATACTGGCGGGCGTATCTTTTGGGTTATGAAATGCTGAGCGGCCTCCCTAAGGGATTGGCTGCTGGTGAGAGCGGTGGATCTGGGCATGGCCATTTGTCCTTTGTTCTTGACGGGGCTGCTTACGGTTCCCTTCGGACATTATGTTCTGGTTTAGGAGTTACCGAGAGTACTTTTTTCCAGTGTGCCTGGGGCATTCTTCTGGGCCGTTATAACGACCGTGATGATGTTGTTTTCGGTACGGTTGTTTCGGGTCGTCCCAGTGATCTTGTGGGGGTAGAGGACATGGTGGGTCTTTTTATCAACACTGTTCCCGTGCGGGTACGTATTGTTGAAGGCGAGAGTGTGCATGACCTTTTACTCCGTGTGCAGGGCGACTCGATTTCGGGGCTTGGCCACCATTATGTTCAGCTTGCTGACATTCAGTCGGAGAGCGGTTTTTCGGGGGCTCTATTTGACCATATAGTTGTTTATGAGAACTATCCGGTGCAGGAGCGTCTGGAGTCCTCACAGTTTGATTTCAGGGTGCTTGGGGCCACTGCTCTGGAGCAGACGAACTATGGTCTTACGGTTGTTGTTGTCCCTGGAGATACTTTCGGGGTACACTTTCATTATGACAGGAGTGTGTATCCGGAATGGCTTATCGGCGGTATTGCCAGGCATCTTGAGGAGCTTTTGGGCAATATGGTTTCGGATGTGTTGCAGGGGGTTTCTTCGGTTGCCTATCTAGGATCAGATGAGGTCGATCGTCTTGTTTATGGGGTTAATGCGACGGATGTTTCTTATCCTGAGGGGGAGAGTGTTGTGAGTCTTTTTGAGTCTAGTGCGGCTCTTTATGGTGATCTTCCGGCTGTGGTTTATGGGGATCGGGAGCTGAGCTACCGTGATCTGGACGGTTTGTCGAACCGTCTTGGGGACTATCTCAGACGGGAGCACGGTGTTGGCCGTGAAGTTCTTGTAGGTTTGCTTTTGGAGCGTTCGGAATGGATGGTGGTTGCGATTCTCGGTGTTCTTAAGGCCGGAGGAGCCTATGTTCCCCTTGACCCCGGTTATCCGCGGTCGAGGGTTGAGTATATGTTGTCTGACAGTGGCTGCCGTGTTGTGATAGATGACTCTTTTCTGTCCGATTTTCAGTCGGTGATGGGCGATTACAGCGCGGGTTCCCTTGAAGGGGTTACCGATGGCAGTGACCTTGCATATGTTATCTATACTTCTGGTTCTACGGGTGAACCCAAGGGGGTTATGGTGGAGCACAGAAATGTGGTTAATACGATAAATTATCAAATGAAGGTGTTTAAAACATCTTCAGGAGAAAGGCATCTTCAATTTTGCAGTATTTCGTTTGATGCTTCCGTATCTGAAATTTTTACATGTTTGTTTTCAGGATCGTCATTGTTTATTATTCCTGAGATAATAAGATTAAATCCTGGTTTTCTTAATGAGTATATTGAAATTAAAAGTATAGACACTATTACTTTGCCAGTTGGTTTTTTTAATATAATGTCTGATAAGACATTAATTAAAGTAAAGAGAATAATACTTGGCGGAGATATTTTAGATGGAAATAAGATAGATAGTTTTATAGATAAATCAATATTTCATGTTTATGGGCCTACCGAGACTGCGATTACAGCAACTGTATATATAGCACATAGGCATTATCTAAAAAATAGGTTTATACTCCCACTCGGATTACCTATAGGTAATACATGGATCTATATTCTTGACGGTAATATGGAGGTTGTTCCTGAGGGCTGTCTGGGTGAGATCTACATTGGTGGTGCTGGTGTTTCACGGGGTTACCTTAACCGTCCCGATCTGACGTCTTTGCGATTTGTAGCTGATCCCTACCGTCCCGGGGAGCGTCTTTACCGTACGGGCGATCTCGGTGTTCGTCTGTCAGGTGGAGAGATCGAGTACCGGGGCCGTATGGACGACCAGGTAAAGGTGCGTGGCTACCGTATCGAGCTTGGCGAGGTTGACCGTTTTGTTCAGAGCTGTTCGGGTATCCTGGGTAGTGTTACCGTTGCACGTGAGGTCAATGGGGGGGATCGGGAGCTTGTTTCGTATATTGTTAGCTCTGTCCCTGTTGATGTGGGCGCTCTTCGGGCTGAGCTTGGGGAGCTGGTTCCGTCTTATATGGTTCCGTCGCGTTATGTTGAGCTTTCGGAGCTTCCGCTGACACCGAACGGTAAGGTCGACCGGAAGTCATTGCCTGATCCCGAGGAGGGTGTGTTGGGCACGGGTACGGAGTATGTGGGTGCGCGTAATGCGGTGGAGTCTCTTCTGGTTTCGATCTGGGAGGAAGTTCTGGGCCGTTCGGGCATCGGTATCCACGACAATTTTTTTGATCTTGGGGGGAACAGTCTGAAATTGATTCAAGTGGTTCAAAGAATGAGCATACAGCACAATTTAAAAATCTCTGTAACTGATGTTTTTAAATATCCGAATATAAATGAACTTTATAAATTTTTACAAAATTCAGATACAACTAAAGATGATAAAGCCGCTTTTTTGAATACAAATATTCTCGACAATACATTAAGAATATTAAATACAAAAGAGGATTAACCAATAAGTGAATTTTATGGTGAAAGACTATTGATAACAAACGGAAGGTTGATCGGAAATCATTGCCTGATCCCGATGAAGGTCTGTTGGGTACGGGTACGGAGTATGTTGGTGCCCGTAATGCGGTGGAGTCTCTTCTGGTTTTGATCTGGGAGGAAGTTCTGGGCCGTTCGGGCATCGGTATCCACGACAATTTTTTTGATCTTGGGGGGAACAGTCTGAAAGCGATGGAACTATCCCTGTTGGTTAGAAAAAAAATTGATGCAAAAATAGACTTAAGAAAGCTATTTCTTCATGCCGATATCGAAAGTTTAGCTGCTGAAATAGACCATGCTTTGTGGTTTGGAAAAGCTGATAATGTCAAAACTGACGATGAAAATAAAACGTATATAAGCGTATAGTTATCATAACTGTAAAATAAATATAATTTATGAACGATATTTTATCCTTTCTGAGGAAGAAGGAGATTGAGCTAAAAGTTGATAATAAAGATCTGTTGGTTAAGTTTCCCGGTAAGAAATTAGATAATGATGTTTTAGAAGTTATTAAGGCAAATAAAGAACTTTTACTGGCATATTTAACAGAGTTAAATCGTCAAAGTATTATTGATTCTATACCCAGGACTGATATTTCATTTAGTTACCCTTTGTCGTCCTCGCAGCGTCGTCTATGGGTTGTGAGCCAGTTTGACGGGGGCAGCGGTGCCTACCATGTTCCGTCGGTTTATGTTTTCCGTGGTGTTCTGGACATTTCTGCACTGGAGGGATCGTTCCGCGAGCTCATCGTGCGTCATGAGATCCTGCGGACGGTTTTCCGTACGGTTGACGGGGGAGATGTGCGTCAGGTGGTTCTTTCAGCGGAAGAGGCGGGATTTTCCCTTGCATACCGGGATCTTACCGGAGAGGGTCATGCAATAGCGGGGGGTGTTGTTGATGAGCTGCTGTCCACTGAGATCGGGCGTCCTTTTGACCTATCTTCGGGCCCTCTGCTCCGTGCGCACCTTTACCGTACGGGTCCCTCGGAGTGGGTTTTTCTGTGCACGATGCACCATATCATCAGTGATGGCTGGTCTATGGGTATCATGGTCAAGGAAGTTCTGTCGCTTTATGGTTCGCTGTCTTCTGGTTTGGAGTCGGATCTGCCGTCGCTTGAACTTCAGTACCGTGATTATGCGAGCTGGGAGTCTGGTCATCTGTCCGGGGACTTTTTTTCTGTTTCTCGTTCCTACTGGCTTGAGCAGCTCGGGGGTGAGCTTCCGGTGCTGCAGCTGCCTGAGGACCTTGTGCGTCCTCCGGTAAAGAGCTACCGTGGTTCCCGTGTTTCTGTTTCGTTGTCGCCGTCTGACTCCGTTGCCTTCCGTTCTGTGCTTCAGGGGTCCGGCTGTACGCTTTTCATGGGCTGCCTGGCTTCCGTGAACGGACTTTTTTACCGTTACAGCGGTCAGACAGACCAGGTCATCGGTAGTCCCATTGCTGGGCGTGAGCATGCCGGTCTTTCCGGCCAGCTGGGTTTTTATGCGAACACGCTTGCTTTTCGGAGCCGTTTTACTGGAGAAGAGGATTTTCTGGGGCTTCTGTCGCAAGTTCGTTCTGTTTGCCTTGGCGGTTATGCACACCAGCTTTATCCTTTTGAGCGTTTGGTTGAGGAACTGGGAGTTGTCCGTGACATGGGGCGCAACCCGCTTTTCGATGTCATGTTGAGCGTTCAGGAAGATAGTGCTGTTGGGTCTGGTGCTGTTTGTGTGGGGGGTGTTGAGGTTAGCGGTTACGGGGGTTCTTATGGGGACTCTACGAGCAAGTTTGACCTTCTGTTTACGTTTTCGGAATCCGGGGGCGTTCTTTCTGTTGGGCTTGAGTACAGCACGGATGTTTATAGCGATTCGCGGGCGCGGATTATCCTTGAGCACCTGCGTAGTTTCATCTGCTGTATTTCAGCGAATCCTGGAGTTCGTCTTGGGGAAGTTGCCTATCTGGGGGCAGAAGAGGTCGATCGTCTTGTTTATGGGTTTAATGCGACGGGAGTTTCTTATCCTGAGGGGGAGAGTGTTGTGAGTCTTTTTGAGTCTAGTGCGGCTCTTTATGGTGATCTACCGGCCGTGGTCTACGGGGATCGGGAGCTGAGCTACCGTGATCTGGACGGTTTGTCGAACCGTCTTGGGGACTATCTCAGACGGGAGCACGGTGTTGGGCGTGAAGTTCTTGTTGGTTTGCTTTTGGAGCGTTCTGAATGGATGGTGGTTGCGATTCTCGGTGTTCTTAAGGCCGGGGGAGCCTATGTTCCGATTGACCCCGGTTATCCGCGGTCGAGGGTTGAGTATATGTTGTCCGACAGTGGCTGCCGTGTTGTTATAGATGACTCTTTTCTGACCGCTTTTCGGTCGGTGATGGGCGATTACAGTGCGGATTCCCTTGAAGGGGTTACCGATGGCAGTGACCTTGCATATGTTATCTATACTTCTGGTTCTACTGGTGAACCCAAGGGGGTTATGGTTGAGCACGGTAATCTGGTGAACTATGTTCTTTGGTCGATGGACTTTTATCTTGGGAATGTTTCCGGGGGATATTTTGGGGTCCCCAGCTCTTTATCTTTTGATCTGACAGTTACGAGTATCTATAGCGGTCTGCTATCCGGAAGCGGTCTTTATATTTATGGCGATGGTACCGATACTGCTGATATTGTCCGCGACTCTTTGCGTGGTGAGTGCGGAGTTGGCTCTATCAAGCTGACACCTTCGCATGTTCGTCTACTGGGTTCGCTGGATTCTTTTAAGGGTAGTGTCGGTAGAGTTATCCTTGGTGGAGAGGAGGTTTTTCCGAGTGATGTTAAACTGCTTAGTTCAGTTATCGAGGGTGTATCGCTTTATAATGAATATGGCCCTACGGAGGCTACAGTTGGCTGTATGGTCAAGAGCCTGGAGCCTGGTTCCGGAGTTACGCTCGGATTACCTATCAGTAATACGTGGATCTATATTCTTGACGGTAATATGGGGGTTGTTCCTGAGGGCTGTCTGGGGGAGATCTACATTGGTGGTGCTGGTGTTTCGCGGGGTTACCTTAACCGTCCCGATCTGACGTCTTTGCGATTTGTAGCTGATCCCTACCGTGCGGGGGAGCGTCTTTACCGTACGGGCGATCTCGGTGTCCGTCTGTCAGGAGGAGAGATCGAGTACCGGGGCCGCATGGACGACCAGGTAAAGGTGCGTGGCTACCGTATCGAGCTTGGCGAGGTTGACCGTTCTGTTCAGCGCTGTTCGGGTATCCTGGGAAGTGTTACGGTTGTACGTGAGGTCAATGGTGGGGACCGTGAGCTTGTTTCGTATATTGTTGGCGCGGGCGCTGTTGATGTGGGCGCTCTTCGAGCGGAGCTTGGGGAGCTGGTTCCGTCTTATATGGTTCCGTCGCGTTATGTTGAGCTTTCGGAGCTTCCGCTGACATCGAACGGTAAGGTTGACCGGAAGTCATTGCCTGATCCCGATGAAGGTCTGTTGGGTACGGGTACGGAGTATGTTGGTGCCCGTAATGCGGTGGAGTCTCTTCTGGTTTCGATCTGGGAGGAAGTTCTGGGCCGTTCGGGCATCGGTATCCACGACAATTTTTTTATTCTTGGGGGAGATTCGATCAAGTCTATCCAGGTTGTTTCGCGGCTTCGGCAGGGGGGGTATGGTCTCGGTATCCAGGATATCCTCCGTTTTCCGACGATTTTTTCACTTTCGGGGCTTGTTGTTGCTCTTTCCCGAGAGCCTTTTCAGGGGGTAGAGACGGGTACCTTTGGTCTCAGCCCGATCCAGCATTTATTTTTTGAGGAGATACAGGTTGACCGTCATCACTATAACCAGAGCGTGATGCTTTCCTACGATGGTGTTCTGTTGGAGGATGGTATCCGTTTCTGTTTGGGCTCACTGATGCGCCATCATGATTCGCTGCGTTATGTTTACCGGGAGGGTCCTTCCGGTTGGTTCCAGGAGAACTCGGGGGATGCTGTGCCCTTGCTGGATGTGGTCAGCATAGGGGATGACGCTGATCTTGTGGCGCACTGTGAGCGATTACAGGGAGGGTTCAGTCTTTCCGGTGGTCCGCTTTTCCGGGGCTGTATCTTTCGGCGTGACGAAGGGGACCTGTTGTTTCTTTTGTGTCACCACCTTGTGGTTGACGGTGTTTCCTGGCGGATCCTGGTGGAGGATCTTTCTCATCTTTACCAGGGGTATGTTTCTGGGCGGGGCCATGATCTTCCTTCCAAGACAGATTCCTATGGCTACTGGCAACAGAGCCTTGTCCGTTATTGTGGGAGTTCGGCATTGCAGGAAGAGTCCGCTTACTGGTCTTCTGTTGATTCAGGGGATTATGATGATCTCCGGGTGGATTTCCCTGGGGGGTCCAATCTATATGGTGATGTTTCGAGTGAGCATTTTGTTCTGGACAGGGGGACCACTGCAAAGCTTGTGGGGAGCTGTTATTCGGCCTACCGTACAGATATCAATGATATATTACTGGCATCGCTTGGTCTTTCCCTGCATGGGGAGTTCGGTATGAGTCATATCCTTGTCGGACTTGAGGGGCACGGCCGGGAGCCGATCGGTGAAGATGTTGATGTCAGCCGTACGGTAGGCTGGTTTACCAGCATATATCCGGTGGTTCTGGATATTGACGGAGGCAGCACTGCACTGGATAATCTTTTGTGCATAAAGGAGCGTGTTCACCGTGTTCCGAACAAGGGTATCGGCTATGGTATTTTGCGTTATCTCGGTGGTGCCGGCTATAGTAGTTCCCCTAATGTTGTTTTCAATTATCTTGGTGATTTTGGTGTTTCGGGCTCCGCTTCCGGGGGGGAGGTTTTCGGTTATCGTGGAGGTTCGTGGGGTTCAGGAATATCTAGTGCAGGGCCTCGGACTTCTCAATTGGATTTTACGGGTATGATCATTGACGGTGAGCTTCATTTTACTGTTGTCTATAGCGGGTGCCTCCATCTGCGCTCTACGGTGCAGGGTGTCCTTGCTTGTTTTGAGGGTCACCTTCGTTCGCTTGTCGGCATTCTTTCGGAGTGCCGAGAGGCCTATGTTACCCCTGTGGACCTGAGCTATAATTCCCTGGATCTGGCGAGTGTGCGGGATCTGGATCTTAGTGTCGGTGTGGAGGATCTCTATGAGCTGAGCCCTCTTCAGCAGGGACTTTATTACCACTGGTTATCTTCGGGAGGCTCCGGGGGGCTTTATTTTGAGCAGCTCAGGTGCAGTATTGAGGGGTCGCTCGACAGTACAGTTCTTTCCCGGAGTTACGCGCATCTTGTGGAGCGCCATGGGGTCCTTCGGACCTTTTTCACGGATGCCTATGGGGACCGTATCCTGCAGGTTGTTGCACGTGAGGCTGTGCCCGACTTTGTTTATATCGATTCGCGTGCTTCGGAGGATTTTTCTCTTTCGGAGTATCTTTCGGCAGATGTTTCCCGGGGTTTTGACCTTGGTAGGGGTTCACAGATGCGTCTTTCTGTTGTACGTGTTTCCGAGGACCGTTATGAGTTTATCTGGAGCCATCACCATATTTTGATGGACGGCTGGTGCGTGAGTATCCTTGTGAACGATTTTTTTTCGATCTATGGATCCCTGTGCCGTGGGGAGCATCCCGGGCTAGCTTCTGTGCGCCCGTATTCGGACTATATCACGTGGCTTAGGGGTATAGACCGAGTATCTTCGTATGCATACTGGCGGGCGTATCTTTTGGGTTATGAAATGCTGAGCGGCCTCCCTAAGGGATTGGCTGCTGGTGAGAGCGGTGGATCTGGGCATGGCCATTTGTCCTTTGTTCTTGACGGGGCTGCTTACGGTTCCCTTCGGACATTATGTTCTGGTTTAGGAGTTACCGAGAGTACTTTTTTCCAGTGTGCCTGGGGCATTCTTCTGGGCCGTTATAACGACCGTGATGATGTTGTTTTCGGTACGGTTGTTTCGGGTCGTCCCAGTGATCTTGTGGGGGTAGAGGACATGGTGGGTCTTTTTATCAACACTGTTCCCGTGCGGGTACGTATTGTTGAAGGCGAGAGTGTGCATGACCTTTTACTCCGTGTGCAGGGCGACTCGATTTCGGGGCTTGGCCACCATTATGTTCAGCTTGCTGACATTCAGTCGGAGAGCGGTTTTTCGGGGGCTCTATTTGACCATATAGTTGTTTATGAGAACTATCCGGTGCAGGAGCGTCTGGAGTCCTCACAGTTTGATTTCAGGGTGCTTGGGGCCACTGCTCTGGAGCAGACGAACTATGGTCTTACGGTTGTTGTTGTCCCTGGAGATACTTTCGGGGTACACTTTCATTATGACAGGAGTGTGTATCCGGAATGGCTTATCGGCGGTATTGCCAGGCATCTTGAGGAGCTTTTGGGCAATATGGTTTCGGATGTGTTGCAGGGGGTTTCTTCGGTTGCCTATCTAGGATCAGATGAGGTCGATCGTCTTGTTTATGGGGTTAATGCGACGGATGTTTCTTATCCTGAGGGGGAGAGTGTTGTGAGTCTTTTTGAGTCTAGTGCGGCTCTTTATGGTGATCTTCCGGCTGTGGTTTATGGGGATCGGGAGCTGAGCTACCGGGAATTATCGCGTGTTGTAAACGACCTGTCGCAGATCATCATCAGTTTAGGAGGCAATAAGGGCACAGGGGTTGGAGTTTTCCTGGATCGTTCGGAATGGAGTGTTATAAGTATGCTTGCTGTTATGAAATGCGGCTGTATCTACATTCCTATGGAGAAGGAACTGCCGGAGTCGAGACTTTCTTATATTATGGCAGAAAGTGGAGCTGCGCTTCTCATCACGGATACAGAAGGACCGGAATGGGCAGGTTCTTATCGTTTTATTAATGTACAAGATCTTCCAGAAGTTCCTGACGGGGATGCAGCTTCTGTTCATATCGGATTGGAGGATGCTTCATTCCTATTGTATACTTCCGGCTCTACGGGAATACCCAAAGGTGTTGTACAGACCCATTCTACGCTTTATAACCTGACGATGTGGAACCGCCTGGGGGCCGGTTTAAGATGGGGGCGGAAGCATCTTCAGTTTGCCTCATTTGGTTTTGATGTATCATTAAATGATGTTTATTATGTACTGTCAACGGGTGGTGAGCTGCATGTTGCCAGTGAGGCAGCTCGCAGGGATTTTGATCTGCTGAGGAGTTATATTATAGATAAGGGGATCAATATATTATATATGTCCTATTCTGCTTTGAGAGTATTTTTTGATTCCATGGGAGGGAATGGTCTTTCAGGGCATCAGATAGAGGAGATACTTTCCACAGGGGAACAGCTCTATATAACCGGGAATTTAAGGAGATTTTTGGAGGATTACCCTGAGGTAGATATATTTAATTTTTATGGTCCTACGGAGACACATGTTGTCACTTCTGTCTCTTATAGGCATAGTTGTCATATTTTACCGGATCGGGCCACGATAGGTACCCCGATTTACAATACATGGATCTATATTCTTGACAGTAATATGGGAGTTGTTCCTGAGGGCTGTCTGGGGGAGATCTATATTGGGGGTAGCAATGTAGCCATTGGCTATAATAATCAGTCTGATCTGACGTCTTTGCGATTTGTAGCTGATCCCTACCGTGCGGGGGAGCGTCTTTACCGTACGGGCGATCTCGGTGTCCGTCTGTCAGGTGGAGAGATCGAGTACCGGGGCCGCATGGACGGCCAGGTAAAGGTGCGTGGCTACCGTATCGAGCTTGGCGAGGTTGACCGTTCTGTTCAGCGCTGTTCGGGTATCCTGGGAAGTGTTACGGTTGTACGTGAGGTCAATGGTGGGGACCGTGAGCTTGTTTCGTATATTGTTGGCGCGGGCGCTGTTGATGTGGGCGCTCTCCGGGCTGAGCTTGGTGAGCTGGTTCCGTCTTATATGGTTCCGTCGCGTTATGTTGAGCTTTCGGAGCTTCCGCTGACATCGAACGGTAAGGTTGACCGGAAGTCATTGCCTGATCCCGATGAGGGTCTGCTGGGTACGGGTACGGAGTATGTTGGTGCCCGCAATGCGGTGGAGTCTCTTCTGGTTTCGATCTGGGAGGAAGTTCTGGGTCGTTCGGGCATCGGTATCCACGACAATTTTTTTGATCTCGGGGGGAACAGTCTGCGGGCTATCCGTCTTTCGGGCAGTGTCTCGCGGAGTTTCCATGTTCAGATGTCCCTGCAGGACCTATTCCTGCACCCTACGGTTTCGGGTCAGTCAGGTCTTCTTTCCAAGGGCAATCTTCCGGGCGTTGCGGGCATCGTCCGGGTTCCCGATAGTGATTCCGGTTACCCTTTGTCGTCCTCGCAGCGTCGTCTATGGGTTGTGAGCCAGTTTGACGGGGGCAGCGGTGCCTACCATGTTCCGTCGGTTTATGTTTTCCGTGGTGTTCTGGACATTTCTGCACTGGAGGGATCGTTCCGCGAGCTCATCGTGCGTCATGAGATCCTTCGGACGGTTTTCCGTACGGTTGATGGGGGAGATGTGCGTCAGGTTGTTCTTTCAGCGGAAGAGGCGGGATTTTCCCTTGCATACCGGGATCTTATTGGAGAGGGTTATGCAATAGAGGGAGGGGGTGTTGAGGGGCTGCTGTCCTCTGAGATCGGGCGTCCTTTTGACCTATCTTCGGGCCCCCTGCTTCGTGCGCACCTTTACCGTACAGGTCGCTCGGAGTGGGTTTTTCTGTGCACGATGCACCATATCATCAGTGATGGCTGGTCTATGGGTATCATGGTCAAGGAAGTTCTGTCGCTTTATGGTTCGCTTTCTTCTGGTTTGGTGTCGGATCTGCCGTCGCTTGAACTTCAGTACCGTGATTATGCGAGCTGGGAGTCTGGTCATCTGTCCGGGGACTTTTTTTCTGTCTCTCGTTCCTACTGGCTTGAGCAGCTGGGGGGTGAGCTTCCGGTGCTGCAGCTGCCTGAGGACCTTGTGCGTCCTGCAGTAAAGAGCTACCGTGGTTCCCGTGTTTCTGTTTCGTTGTCGTTGTCTGACTCCGTGGCCTTCCGTTCTGTGCTGCAGGGGTCAGGCTGTACGCTTTTCATGGGCTGTCTGGCTTCCGTCAACGGTCTTTTTTACCGTTACAGCGGTCAGACAGACCAGGTCATCGGTAGTCCCATTGCTGGGCGTGAGCATGCCGGTCTTTCCGGTCAGCTGGGTTTTTATGCGAACACGCTTGCTTTTCGGAGCCGTTTTACTGGAGAAGAAGATTTTCTGGGGCTTCTGTCGCATGTTCGTTCTGTGTGCCTTGGCGGTTATGCGCACCAGCTTTATCCTTTTGAGCGTTTGGTTGAGGAACTGGGAGTTGTCCGTGACATGGGGCGCAACCCGCTGTTCGATGTCATGTTGAGCGTTCAGGAAGATAGTGCTATAGGGTCTGGTGCTGTTTGTGTGGGGGGTGTTGAGGTTAGCGGTTACGAGGGTTCTTATGGGGACTCTACGAGCAAGTTTGACCTTCTGTTTACGTTTTCGGAATCCGGGGGCGTTCTTTCTGTTGGGCTTGAGTACAGCACGGATGTTTATAGCGATTCGCGGGCGCGGATTATCCTTGAGCACCTGCGTAGTTTCATCTGCTGTGTTTCAGCGAATCCTGGAGTTCGTCTTGGGGAAGTTGCCTATCTGGGGGCAGAAGAGGTCGATCGTCTTGTTTATGGGTTTAATGCGACGGGAGTTTCTTATCCTGAGGGTGAGAGTGTTGTGAGTCTTTTTGAGTCCAGTGCGGCTCTTTATGGTGATCTACCGGCCGTGGTCTACGGGGACCGGGAGCTGAGCTACCGTGATCTGGACTGTTTGTCGAACCGTCTTGGGGACTATCTCAGACGGGAGCACGGTGTTGGCCGTGAAGTTCTTGTTGGTTTGCTTTTGGAGCGTTCAGAATGGATGGTGGTTGCGATCCTCGGTGTTCTTAAGGCCGGAGGGGCGTATGTTCCCATTGACCCGGGTTATCCGCGGTCGAGGGTTGATTATATGTTGTCCGACAGTGGCTGCCGTGTTGTTATAGATGACTCTTTTCTGTCCGATTTTCGGTCGGTGATGGGCGATTACAGTGCGGATTCCCTTGAAGGGGTTATCGATGGCAGAGACCTTGCATATGTTATCTATACTTCTGGTTCTACGGGTGAACCCAAGGGGGTTATGGTGGAGCACAGAAATGTGGTTTCTTTTTTCTTAAACTTTAATGTGAGTTTTAAAGAAATGAAATCGATTTTGTTTTTTACTAACTACACATTTGATATATCAGTCCTTGAAATCTTGGGAGGACTTTGCCATGGTTTGATTATAAATGTTTTGGATAGCAACGATCCTGAGGTAATTATAAGGGGAATTTTGAACAGGGACGTGGATGTTGTGCAAACTACCCCGTCGCGGCTTAAAGTTTTGCTGTCATATGATGAAAATTTCGTTGATAAGATCAAGATGTTAATAGTTGGAGGAGAGCTTTTGCCAATAAACCTATTTGAGAAGCTAAAGAGTTTTGGTAAAACGGAAATATACAATATGTACGGGCCAACTGAAACAACAATTTGGAGTACAGGATTAAAAATAAATGCAAGTGAAAGATGTACGATAGGTCGCCCCTTGCATAACGAATATATTTATATTCTTGACGGTAATATGGGAGTTGTTCCTGAGGGCTGTGTGGGTGAGATCTATATCGGTGGCGCTGGTGTTTCCCGGGGTTACCTTAACCGTCCCGATCTGACGTCTTTGCGATTTGTAGCTGATCCCTACCGTGCGGGGGAGCGTCTTTACCGTACGGGCGATCTCGGTGTCCGTCTGTCAGGAGGAGAGATCGAGTACCGGGGCCGTATGGACGACCAGGTAAAGGTGCGTGGCTACCGTATCGAGCTTAGCGAGGTTGACCGTTTTGTTCAGCGCTGTTCGGGTATCCTGGGTAGTGTTACCGTTGCACGTGAGGTCAATGGGGGGGATCGGGAGCTTGTTTCGTATATTGTTAGCTCTGTCCCTGTTGATGTGGGCGCTCTTCGGGCTGAGCTTGGGGAGCTGGTTCCGTCTTATATGGTTCCGTCGCGTTATGTTGAGCTTTCGGAGCTTCCCCTGACATCGAACGGTAAGGTCGACCGGAAGTCATTGCCTGATCCCGACGAGGGTGTGTTGGGCACGGGTACGGAGTATGTGGGTGCGCGTAATGCGGTGGAGTCTCTTCTGGTTTCGATCTGGGAGGAAGTTCTGGGCCGTTCGGGCATCGGTATCCACGACAATTTTTTTGATCTTGGGGGGAACAGTCTGCGGGCTATCCGTCTTTCGGGCAGTGTTTCGCGGAGTTTCCATGTTCAGATGTCCCTGCAGGACCTTTTCCTGCACCCTACGGTTTCGGGTCAGTCAGGTCTTCTTTCCAGGGGCAACCTTCCGGGCGTTGTAGGCATCGCTCGGGTTCCCGACAGTGATTCCGGTTACCCTTTGTCGTCCTCGCAGCGTCGTCTATGGGTTCTGAGCCAGTTTGATGGGGGCAGCATGGCCTACCATGTTCCGTCGGTTTATGTTTTCCGTGGTGTTCTGGACATTTCTGCACTGGAGGGGTCTTTCCGCGAGCTCATCGGGCGCCATGAGATCCTTCGGACGGTTTTCCGTACGGTTGATGGGGGAGATGTGCGTCAGGTTGTTCTTTCAGCGGAAGATGCGGGATTTTCCCTTGCATACCGTGATCTTATTGGAGAGGGTTATGCAATAGAGGGAGGGGGTGTTGAGGGGCTGCTGTCCTCTGAGATCGTGCGTCCTTTTGACCTATCTTCGGGCCCCCTGCTTCGTGCGCACCTTTACCGTACAGGTCCCTCGGAGTGGGTTTTTCTGTGCACGATGCACCATATCATCAGTGATGGCTGGTCTATGGGTATCATGGTCAAGGAAGTTCTGTCGCTTTATGGTTCGCTTTCTTCTGGTTTGGTGGCGGATCTGCCGTCGCTTGAACTTCAGTACCGTGATTATGCGAGCTGGGAGTCTGGTCATCTGTCCGGGGACTTTTTTTCTGTCTCTCGTTCCTACTGGCTTGAGCAGCTGGGGGGTGAGCTTCCGGTGCTGCAGCTGCCTGAGGACCTTGTGCGTCCTGCAGTAAAGAGCTACCGTGGTTCCCGTGTTTCTGTTTCGTTGTCGTTGTCTGACTCCGTGGCCTTCCGTTCTGTGCTGCAGGGGTCAGGCTGTACGCTTTTCATGGGCTGTCTGGCTTCTGTCAACGGTCTTTTTTACCGTTACAGCGGTCAGACAGACCAGGTCATCGGTAGTCCCATTGCTGGGCGTGAGCATGCCGGTCTTTCCGGTCAGCTGGGTTTTTATGCGAACACGCTTGCTTTTCGGAGCCGTTTTACGGGAGAAGAAGATTTTCTGGGGCTTCTGTCGCATGTTCGTTCTGTGTGCCTTGGCGGTTATGCGCACCAGCTTTATCCTTTTGAGCGTTTAGTTGAGGAACTGGGAGTTGTCCGTGACATGGGGCGCAACCCGCTGTTCGATGTCATGTTGAGCGTTCAGGAAGATAGTGCTATAGGGTCTGGTGCTGTTTGTGTGGGGGGTGTTGAGGTTAGCGGTTACGAGGGTTCTTATGGGGACTCTACGAGCAAGTTTGACCTTCTGTTTACGTTTTCGGAATCCGGGGGTGTTCTTTCCGTGGGGCTTGAGTACAGCACGGATGTTTATAGCGATTCGCGGGCGCGGATTATCCTTGAGCACCTGCGTAGTTTCATCTGCTGTGTTTCATCGGGTCCTGGGGTTCGCCTTGGGGAAGTTGCCTATCTGGGGGCAGATGAGGTCGATCGTCTTGTTTATGGGGTTAATGCGACGGATGTTTCTTATCCTGAGGGGGAGAGTGTTGTGAGTCTTTTTGAGTCTAGTGCGGCTCTTTATGGTGATCTTCCGGCTGTGGTTTACGGGGATCGGGAGCTGAGCTACCGGGAATTATCGCGTGTTGTAAACGACCTGTCGCAGATCATCATCAGTTTAGGAGGCAATAAGGGCACAGGGGTTGGAGTTTTCCTGGATCGTTCGGAATGGAGTGTTATAAGTATGCTTGCTGTTATGAAATGCGGCTGTATCTACATTCCTATGGAGAAGGAACTGCCGGAGTCGAGACTTTCTTATATTATGGCAGAAAGTGGAGCTGCGCTTCTCATCACGGATACAGAAGGACCGGAATGGGCAGGTTCTTATCGTTTTATTAATGTACAAGATCTTCCAGAAGTTCCTGACGGGGATGCAGTTTCTGTTCATATCGGATTGGAGGATGCTTCATTCCTATTGTATACTTCCGGATCTACGGGAATACCCAAAGGTGTTGTACAGACTCATTCTACGCTTTATAACCTGACGATGTGGAACCGCCTGGAGGCCGGTTTAAGATGGGGGAGGAAGCATCTTCAGTTTGCCTCATTTGGTTTTGATGCCTCATTAAATGACGTTTATTATGTGCTGTCAACGGGTGGTGAGCTGCATGTTGTCAGTGAGGCAGCTCGCAGGGATTTTGATCTGCTGAGGAGTTATATTATAGATAGGGGGATCAATATATTGTCCATGTCCTATTCTGCTTTGAGAGTATTTTTTGATTCCATGGGAGGGAATGGTCTTTCAGGGCATCAGATAGAGGAGATACTTTCCACAGGGGAACAGCTCTATATAACCGGGAATTTAAGGAGATTTTTGGAGGATTACCCTGAGGTAGATATATTTAATTTTTATGGTCCTACGGAGACACATGTTGTCACTTCTGTCTCTTATAGGCATAGTTGTCATATTTTACCGGATCGGGCGACGATAGGTACCCCGATTTACAATACATGGATCTATATTCTTGACAGTAATATGGGAGTTGTTCCTGAGGGCTGTCTGGGGGAGATCTATATTGGGGGTAGCAATGTAGCCATTGGCTATAATAATCAGTCTGATCTGACGTCTTTGCGATTTGTAGCTGATCCCTACCGTGCGGGGGAGCGTCTTTACCGTACGGGCGATCTCGGTGTCCGTCTGTCAGGAGGAGAGATCGAGTACCGGGGCCGCATGGACGGCCAGGTAAAGGTGCGTGGCTACCGTATCGAGCTTGGTGAGGTTGACCTTACGCTTCAGCGCTGTTCGGGTATCCGTGATAGTGTTACGGTTGTACGTGAGGTCAGTGGTGGGGACCGTGAGCTTGTTTCGTATATTGTTGGCGCGGGCGCTGTTGATGTGGGCGCTCTCCGGGCTGAGCTTGGTGAGCTGGTTCCGTCTTATATGGTTCCGTCGCGTTATGTTGAGCTTTCGGAGCTTCCCCTGACATCGAACGGTAAGGTTGACCGGAAGTCATTGCCTGATCCCGATGAAGGTCTGTTGGGTACGGGTACGGAGTATGTTGGTGCCCGTAATGCGGTGGAGTCTCTTCTGGTTTCGATCTGGGAGGAAGTTCTTGAAATGGAAAGTATTAATATTAAAGATGATTTTTTTAGTTTAGGCGGAAATAGCCTCAAGGCTATTCTATCTGTTTCTAAAATCAACAATATATTTAATGTAAAAATGTCTACTTCAGATATTTTTATGTTTCCTACAATTGAACTTCAAGGCAAAGCCATACAAACGCAAATCTGGATTTTACAGACACAAAATAAAAAATAACCAATTATATGAAAGCAATTATAGATCTCACACTCCTTTTAATAGATAAAAGTATTAATATAACAGTACAAAATGGGAGATTAATTGTCTCTAATAGGACTAAAAATAAAGTTTTTAGTGAAAAAAAATAAGATTTCAAGAAAAATTAACTACTTTGTAATATATTTTAGTAAATACGATTTTATGAACCATACAAATAACTATACAGGGCTAGAAGTTGCAATTATTGGTCTATCTTGTAGGTTTCCTGGAGCAAATAATTGGAGGGAATTTTGGGAGAATATCAAATCTGGTAAGGAGCAGCTTAAATATGTGGATTTTGAAGAAAGTATGAATCTGGACGAAGGTTATATAAATTCATATTTTTCTGTAGACAATAAAGATAAATTCGATCCAGTATTTTTCGGTTATCGACCCGATGAGGTAGAAATCATGAACCCAGTGCATAGAATGTTCCATGAATGTGTGTGGGAGGCTCTCGAAGATAGTGGATATGGAAATTCGAAAACTAGAGACATCACTGGAATATATGCAGGTGCCAATTCTGATTTCGATTGGCAAGTATATTCTAAAATTAAAGGAAGTGGTGCAACTATTGATAATTTTACAAAAGATATTCTATCAAATCGAGATTTTTTATGCTCTCTTATAGCATATAAATTAGATTTACGTGGACCTGCTTGTTTTGTTAATACGGCCTGTTCAACATCTTTGGTTGCAGTCCATATGGCGTGTAGAGCTTTATTAACAGGAGAAGTGAATTTGGCTATTGCAGGAGGAATAACATTAAAGTTAGAAAAAGAACAAGGATACCTTTATCGTGATGGTTTAACTATGTCGAAAGATGGTCACTGCCGAACCTTCGATAAAGATGCAACAGGTACTGTTGGAAGTGAGGGCGCAGGAGCAATTATTTTAAAGAGATTGGACGATGCGATTAAGGATGGAGACAATGTCTATGCAATAGTTAAGGGATCGCATATTAATAATGATGGAAATAGAAAAGTAGGATTTACAGCTCCAAGTGTGGTAGGGCAAACAGACTGTATTAAAGGAGCTTTAAAATTCTCTAAAGTTGATTATAAATCAATTGAATATATTGAAGCTCATGGTACGGCTACTAAATTAGGAGATCCTATAGAAGTGGCAGCTCTTAATAGAGCCTTTAATGATGACTGTTCACATGTTTGTAAGATTGGTTCCGTAAAGACAAATATTGGACATCTAGACATCGCAGCAGGAATCGCGGGGCTAATAAAAACAGTATTGGCATTGAAATTTAGGATGTTACCACCTAGTCTACATTTTAATGAAGCTAATCCAGAAATTAATTTTGCACAAGGCCCATTTGTTGTAAACAAAATATTAAGTAAAATTTCTAGTAAAACTGTTGCTCGTGCTGGGGTAACATCTCTAGGGATAGGAGGCACGAATGCTCATGTTGTCCTTGAGGAATTTAAAAATAATGAGACTTCAAGAAAAGAAAATAATGAAACACTTAAATTATTAGTTTGTTCTGCCAGAACTTCTTCATCGTTATCTGATTTGCTACAGAGACTAGCTTTATTTATCAAAACAAATAAAAATACAGATTTATCTGATTTATGTTATACACTTTTGATCGGCAGAACTGAGTTTGAACATAGAATAACTATTGAATTCGAAGCTAGAGGTGATCTTTTGATGATGTTGGAAGCTGAAGCTTCTTATCCAAAACAATTTACTTTAAACAAAAATGTGTCTCCAATTTTTATTTTAGGCGATAACTCTCAAATTTCTATCGATGCAGTGCGTAGCTTTTATAAAATATACGGAGGGTTTCGTGAAATAATTGACCACGGGCTGTCGTGTTTGGAGCGAATTGCAGGCAATAATATTTATTGGAAATATATTTTTTTAAGAGAAAATCCTGATTGGGAGGTAATTAGTAATCTAGATCCATTGTTTTTTTTAATAGAATATGGAATTGCCCACTTTTTAACGAGTGTGGGTATAAAACCAGCTTTTATTATCAGTTTTGGTAGAGGGGAATACGTTTCTGCCTGCTTAGCTGATGCATTTATATTAGAAGATGCTCTATGGGTATTGTATGAAAGGGAAAAAAACACTGAAGCTAAATATTTAGAGATTCTTCAGAATGTTCAATTTTCAAAAACAAAAATCCCTTTTTATTCAAGTGCCTTAGGTAAAGTTATAACGGCAGGTACCCAATTGGATATAAGTTATTTATTACAGCCTTCAAACGAACAGATTACAATTTATGATATCATTAAAATTACAAATGTCGATCTTGATAATTCACTATTTATAGAAATTGGAAATCTCTCTTATGTTTCAACTTTAACTCAAGAAATGTCTAGGGAAGATGTAAAAAATATTCAAATAGATTGTTCGATAATAAATGGTTCAATTTTAGATAGTTTTTTGAAAAGTATAACTAAGATTTGGGAATATGGATTTAATATAGATTGGCAAATTTTGGTAAAAGGAATGGGTAATAGGATCTCTATACCAACATATGCGTTTGATCAAAAAGTTTTTCCATCAGAGGTTGACTTTCAAGATTTGCTACGAAGTGTAGGCGAAACGAAACTGGTTAATAGAGATATTCTTGATTGGTTTTATATTCCTCAATGGAAATTACTGAATAAACATATTTATGATGATAATTTTTTAAAGAATAAAACAATAATAGTGTTTAGTAATCAGGGGGATTTTTTTGATAAGATAATCGAGGGTCTTGAGTGCGATAATGTTGTTGTAAAGATTTTAAGAGGAAGTAAATTTTTGGAAAGATCAACAAATTGTTATGAGTTAAATCCAAATAATGAAAATGAGTATCACCAACTTTTTGCAATGTTTAAAAGTAGAAATGTTTTGGTAGATAGTGTTTTACATTTGTGGAATATTGATTCCCAATTAACCACTATACGAAATATTTCTGATGAATATGACCATTATCATTTAATAGGATATCAATCTATATTGAAGATAGCTCGGACTTATTCACTGTTTTTCGGAGCAAAAGATCTATCATTCGATTTAGTAAGCGATAGAGTATATTCTTTAAACTCTGTGGATATTAACATAGCTGATAAAAGTTTGGGTATTGGAGCTCTAAAAGTCGTTTCTTTGGAATTCCCCAATATAAAATGTAGAAGTATAGGGATCGAGAGTAGCGGTGAACAAGGCCATTTTGAAATTTTAAATGAAATTAAAAAATATCATAAACATTTCATTGAAGTATTGATAAAAAATGGAATAAGATATTGTAAAGATTTCGAGAAATTAGAATTAACTAAGTCATTAGACAAATTTAGTTTTCGTAAGGGAGGGATATATTTAGTAACAGGTGGTACGGGTGGTTTGGGCCGCGTTTTAGTTCAGTTTCTTATTAATCAATATGAGGCTAAAGTTATAGTTTTGAGTAGAAGTTCTAATAATGAAGATATAGGGCAGGTAAGTGATATATTTTATTTGCAATGTGATATAGGATGTTATGATATTGTACAAAAGAAAATTCATGAAATAGAGTTACAGATCGGTAAAATTAATGGTGTATTTCATTTAGCTGGTAATGCAGATTTTGGTGGTGTAATAGTAAAAAGAAATGAAACTGACGAATCCTCTATCTTTAGCCCGAAAATTTTAGGGATAAAAAATCTTTATAATATTTTTCACAAAAGAAATCTAGATTTCTTTTTAAATTTTTCTTCTTTGGCTGCTTCTTTCGGGGCTTTTGGTCAGGTTGGATATACTGCAGCAAATTCTTATATAGATTCATTCGTTAATCAATACAATACTGAATTTCCATTCATTAGTGTGCAACTAGATCGAGTGCTAGATGTAGGTATGGCGACGAAAGTTAATTATATAAAGAAATCTAACTTAATCGGGGTTGGGGATGACTTTGGTCTGTTTTCGAGAGATTTTTGTAATATTATTGAATATGTGTTAAGTATAGGTGTTAAAAATCAAATTATTTCAAGAAAAGGAATTGAGTTCTATAAAAATAGATACTTGAAATCTGAAGACAAATTTAATATATCCGAACTGGCTAATTCAAAGGGCGAGATTGGTGAAATCCATAGTTTGAATAAATTGATAGAACTTTTTGAAAGCTTTTTTGGAATTAAAGGTATTCAAAAAAATGATAATTTTTTTGACTTGGGAGGCGATTCCTTAAAAGCAATGACATTTTTGAGAGAATTAAGAGCGAGTTTTGGTGTAGATCTTTCTTTGGCGGAATTATTTGATTTGGAAGATATTAAGGAATTGTCTCAAGTTATTGATGAGGTTAGATCATTTAAAGATCAGAATAAATCCTTAGGTAAATCAAGCTTTATTATATGAAAATTCTACATTTATTAAAAGTTTTAAAAAATTCTAATATAGAATTATCTGTGAATGGTGAAGATCTTATAGTTCATCATTCAGAGTTTGATATTCCAAACCCTTTATTAATAGATGAAATTAGGAGAAATAAGGTAGAAATTTTAAATTTTTTTAATAAAAATTCATCAAATAGGATTAATAAGGCGGCCGATAGTGATTCCGGTTACCCTTTGTCGTCCTCGCAGCGTCGTCTATGGGTTGTGAGCCAGTTTGACGGGGGCAGCGGTGCCTACCATGTTCCGTCGGTTTATGTTTTCCGTGGTGTTCTTGATATTTCTGCACTGGAGGGATCGTTCCGCGAGCTCATCGGGCGTCATGAGATCCTGCGGACGGTTTTCCGTACGGTTGATGGGGGAGATGTGCGTCAGGTTGTTCTTTCAGCGGAAGAGGCGGGATTTTCCCTTGCATACCGGGATCTTACTGGAGAGGGTTATGCAATAGAGGGGGGGGGTGTTGATGAACTGCTGTCCTCTGAGATCGGGCGTCCTTTTGACCTATCTTCGGGCCCCCTGCTTCGTGCGCACCTTTACCGTACAGGTCCCTCGGAGTGGGTTTTTCTGTGCACGATGCACCATATCATCAGTGATGGCTGGTCTATGGGTATCATGGTCAAGGAAGTTCTGTCGCTTTATGGTTCGCTTTCTTCTGGCTTGGTGTCGGATCTGCCGTCGCTTGAGCTTCAGTACCGTGATTATGCGAGCTGGGAGTCTGGTCATCTGTCCGGGGACTTTTTTTCTGTTTCTCGTTCCTACTGGCTTGAGCAGCTCGGGGGTGAGCTTCCGGTGCTGCAGCTGCCTGAGGACCTTGTGCGTCCTTCCGTAAAGAGCTACCGTGGTTCCCGTGTTTCTGTTTCGTTGTCGTTGTCTGACTCCGTTGCCTTCCGTTCTGTGCTGCAGGGGTCAGGCTGTACGCTTTTCATGGGCTGTCTGGCTTCCGTGAACGGACTTTTTTACCGTTACAGCGGTCAGACAGACCAGGTCATCGGTAGTCCCATTGCTGGGCGTGAGCATGCCGGTCTTTCCGGCCAGCTGGGTTTTTATGCGAACACGCTTGCTTTTCGGAGCCGTTTTACTGGAGAAGAGGATTTTCTGGGGCTTCTGTCGCAAGTTCGTTCTGTTTGCCTTGGCGGTTATGCGCACCAGCTTTATCCTTTTGAGCGTTTGGTTGAGGAACTGGGAGTTGTCCGTGACATGGGGCGCAACCCGCTTTTCGATGTTATGGTGAGCGTTCAGGAAGATAGTGCTGTTGGGTCTGGTGCTGTTTGTGTGGGGGGTGTTGAGGTTAGCGGTTACGGGGGTTCTTATGGGGACTCTACGAGCAAGTTTGACCTTCTGTTTACGTTTTCGGAATCCGGGGGCGTTCTTTCTGTTGGGCTTGAGTACAGCACGGATGTTTATAGCGATTCGCGGGCGCGGATTATCCTTGAGCACCTGCGTAGTTTCATCTGCTGTGTTTCAGCGAATCCTGGAGTTCGTCTTGGGGAAGTTGCCTATCTGGGGGCAGAAGAGGTCGATCGTCTTGTTTATGGGTTTAATGCGACGGAAGTTTCTTATCCTGAGGGTGAGAGTGTTGTGAGTCTTTTTGAGTCTGGTGCGGCTCTTTATGGTGATCTACCGGCCGTGGTCTACGGGGACCGGGAGCTGAGCTACCGTGATCTGGACTGTTTGTCGAACCGTCTTGGGGACTATCTCCGACGGGAGCACGGTGTTGGCCGTGAAGTTCTTGTTGGTTTGCTTTTGGAGCGTTCTGAATGGATGGTGGTTGCGATTCTCGGTGTTCTTAAGGCCGGAGGGGCGTATGTTCCCATTGACCCCGGTTATCCGCGGTCGAGGGTTGAGTATATGTTGTCCGACAGTGGCTGCCGTGTTGTTATAGATGACTCTTTTCTGACCGCTTTTCGGTCGGTGATGGGCGATTACAGTGCGGATTCCCTTGAAGGGGTTACCGATGGCAGTGACCTTGCATATGTTATCTATACTTCTGGTTCTACGGGTGAACCCAAGGGGGTTATGGTGGAGCATCGAAATGTAGTCAACACAATTCTTGGTCAGCAAGAAATATTCGGAGTAATTAAGCAAAAAAAACATCTCCAGTATGCATCATTTTCCTTTGATGCTTCTATTTCCGAGATTTTTGTTTGTTTATTTTCGGGAGGAAGTCTCTACATAGTGGATAATTTGACAAAAGAGGATCCAAATCTTCTTGGGAGTTATATCGAAAATAATTCAATATCAATTGCTACTATTCCACCTGCCATCCTTAGTCTTATGGGAAATAAATTCTTTAAGGAAGTAGAGGTTTTGATATTTGCAGGGGAGGTCACTTCACAAGAGACCTATCAAAAATTCGGAGAAGTACTGAATTACTTTTATAATGCATATGGGCCAACTGAAACTAGCATTTGTGCAAGCATCTATAAAGGTGAAGTATTATTGTGTAAATCACTTTCCAATGTACCCATTGGATTACCTATAGGTAATACATGGATCTATATTCTTGACGGTAATATGGAGGTTGTTCCTGAGGGCTGTCTGGGTGAGATCTACATTGGTGGTGCTGGTGTTTCACGGGGTTACCTTAACCGTCCCGATCTGACGTCTTTGCGATTTGTAGCTGATCCCTACCGTCCCGGGGAGCGTCTTTACCGTACGGGCGATCTCGGTGTTCGTCTGTCAGGAGGAGAGATCGAGTACCGGGGCCGCATGGACGACCAGGTAAAGGTGCGTGGCTACCGTATCGAGCTTGGTGAGGTTGACCGTTTTGTTCAGAGCTGTTCGGGTATCCTGGGAAGTGTTACGGTTGTACGTGAGGTCAATGGTGGGGACCGGGAGCTTGTTTCGTATATTGTTGGCGCGGGCGCTGTTGATGTGGGCGCTCTTCGGGCTGAGCTTGGGGAGCTGGTTCCGTCTTATATGGTTCCGTCACGTTATGTTGAGCTTTCGGAGCTTCCGCTGACATCGAACGGTAAGGTTGACCGGAAGTCATTGCCTGATCCCGATGAAGGTCTGTTGGGTACGGGTACGGAGTATGTTGGTGCCCGTAATGCGGTGGAGTCTCTTCTGGTTTCGATCTGGGAGGAAGTTCTGGGCCGTTCGGGCATCGGTATCCACGACAATTTTTTTGATCTTGGGGGGAACAGTCTGCGGGCTATCCGTCTTTCGGGCAGTGTTTCGCGGAGTTTCCATGTTCAGATGTCCCTGCAGGACCTTTTCCTGCACCCTACGGTTTCGGGTCAGTCAGGTCTTCTTTCCAGGGGCAACCTTCCGGGCGTTGTAGGCATCGCTCGGGTTCCCGACAGTGATTCCGGTTACCCTTTGTCGTCCTCGCAGCGTCGTCTATGGGTTCTGAGCCAGTTTGATGGGGGCAGCATGGCCTACCATGTTCCGTCGGTTTATGTTTTCCGTGGTGTTCTGGACATTTCTGCACTGGAGGGGTCTTTCCGCGAGCTCATCGGGCGCCATGAGATCCTTCGGACGGTTTTCCGTACGGTTGATGGGGGAGATGTGCGTCAGGTGGTTCTTTCAGCGGAAGAGGCGGGATTTTCCCTTGCATACCGGGATCTTACTGGAGAGGGTTATGCAATAGAGGGGGGTGTTGTTGATGAGCTGCTGTCCTCTGAGATCGGGCGTCCTTTTGACCTATCTTCGGGCCCTCTGCTTCGTGCACACCTTTACCGTACAGGTCGCTCGGAGTGGGTTTTTCTGTGCACGATGCACCATATCATCAGTGATGGCTGGTCTATGGGTATCATGGTCAAGGAAGTTCTGTCGCTTTATGGTTCGCTTTCTTCTGGCTTGGTGTCGGATCTGCCGTCGCTTGAGCTTCAGTACCGTGATTATGCGAGCTGGGAGTCTGGTCATCTGTCCGGGGACTTTTTTTCTGTTTCTCGTTCCTACTGGCTTGAGCAGCTCGGGGGTGAGCTTCCGGTGCTGCAGCTGCCTGAGGACCTTGTGCGTCCTTCCGTAAAGAGCTACCGTGGTTCCCGTGTTTCTGTTTCGTTGTCGTTGTCTGACTCCGTTGCCTTCCGTTCTGTGCTTCAGGGGTCAGGCTGTACGCTTTTCATGGGCTGCCTGGCTTCCGTGAACGGACTTTTTTACCGTTACAGCGGTCAGACAGACCAGGTCATCGGTAGTCCCATTGCTGGGCGTGAGCATGCCGGTCTTTCCGGCCAGCTGGGTTTTTATGCGAACACGCTTGCTTTTCGGAGCCGTTTTACTGGAGAAGAAGATTTTCTGGGGCTTCTGTCGCAAGTTCGTTCTGTTTGCCTTGGCGGTTATGCGCACCAGCTTTATCCTTTTGACCGTTTAGTTGAGGAACTGGGAGTTGTCCGTGACATGGGGCGCAACCCGCTTTTCGATGTTCAAGTTCTTTTTCAATATAATGATAATTCAATTGGTTTTGATAATAAAGATTTAAATATCAGTCCTTATAATGGGGTAGAAAATATAAATGCTGCTTTTGACCTGATATTTTTGTTTTCGGAATCGGAAGGAAGGCTTTCTGTAGATCTACAGTACAACACGGATGTTTATAGCGATTCGCGGGCGCGGAGTATCCTTGAGCACCTGCGTAGTTTCATCTGCTGTGTTTCAGCGAGTCCTGGAGTTCGTCTTGGGGAAGTTGCCTATCTGGGGGCAGATGAGGTTGATCGTCTTGTTTATGGGTTTAATGCGACGGAAGTTTCTTATCCTGAGGGGGAGAGTATTGTGAGTCTTTTTGAGTCTAGTGCGGCTCTTTATGGTGATCTACCGGCCGTGGTTTACGGGGATCGGGAGCTGAGCTACCGTGATTTGAATGGTTTAGCTAATCAGGTTAGTTATCATTTACGTACGCAGCACGGAGTTGGAGATGGTGCATTGATCGGAATTGTGCTGGATCGTTCGGAATGGATGGTGGTTGCGATTCTCGGTGTTCTTAAGGCCGGAGGAGCTTATGTTCCCATTGACTCGGGTTATCCCCAATCAAGAATAGATTATCTTATTCAGGATAGCTGTTGTCAAGCAATCATAACACAGGCTGATTATATTTTCAATTTTTCGAATTTTGAAGGGAGTCTATATGCTATAGATATAGAAATAAATTCTGAGGACACGTGTTTTGAGAATGTACCTATAGTAATTAGTAGCAGTGACCTTGCATATGTTATCTATACTTCTGGTTCTACGGGTGAACCCAAGGGGGTTATGGTGGAGCATCGAAATGTAGTCAACACAATTCTTGGTCAGCAAGAAATATTCGGAGTAATTAAGCAAAAAAAACATCTCCAGTATGCATCATTTTCCTTTGATGCTTCTATTTCCGAGATTTTTGTTTGTTTATTTTCGGGAGGAAGTCTCTACATAGTGGATAATTTGACAAAAGAGGATCCAAATCTTCTTGGGAGTTATATCGAAAATAATTCAATATCAATTGCTACTATTCCACCTGCCATCCTTAGTCTTATGGGAAATAAATTCTTTAAGGAAGTAGAGGTTTTGATATTTGCAGGGGAGGTCACTTCACAAGAGACCTATCAAAAATTCGGAGAAGTACTGAATTACTTTTATAATGCATATGGGCCAACTGAAACTAGCATTTGTGCAAGCATCTATAAAGGTGAAGTATTATTGTGTAAATCACTTTCCAATGTACCCATTGGATTACCTATAGGTAATACATGGATCTATATTCTTGACGGTAATATGGAGGTTGTTCCTGAGGGCTGTCTGGGTGAGATCTACATTGGTGGTGCTGGTGTTTCACGGGGTTACCTTAACCGTCCCGATCTGACGTCTTTGCGATTTGTAGCTGATCCCTACCGTGCGGGGGAGCGTCTTTACCGTACGGGCGATCTCGGTGTTCGTCTGTCAGGAGGAGAGATCGAGTACCGGGGCCGTATGGACGACCAGGTAAAGGTGCGTGGCTACCGTATCGAGCTTAGCGAGGTTGACCGTTCTGTTCAGCGCTGTTCGGGTATCCTGGGTAGTGTTACCGTTGCACGTGAGGTCAATGGGGGGGATCGGGAGCTTGTTTCGTATATTGTTAGCTCTGTCCCTGTTGATGTGGGCGCTCTTCGAGCGGAGCTTGGGGAGCTGGTTCCGTCTTATATGGTTCCGTCGCGTTATGTTGAGCTTTCGGAGCTTCCCCTGACATCGAACGGTAAGGTCGACCGGAAGTCATTGCCTGATCCCGACGAGGGTGTGTTGGGCACGGGTACGGAGTATGTGGGTGCGCGTAATGCGGTGGAGTCTCTTCTGGTTTCGATCTGGGAGGAAGTTCTGGGCCGTTCGGGCATCGGTATCCACGACAATTTTTTTGATCTTGGGGGGAACAGTCTGCGGGCTATCCGTCTTTCGGGCAGTGTTTCGCGGAGTTTCCATGTTCAGATGTCCCTGCAGGACCTTTTCCTGCACCCTACGGTTTCGGGTCAGTCAGGTCTTCTTTCCAGGGGCAACCTTCCGGGCGTTGTAGGCATCGCTCGGGTTCCCGACAGTGATTCCGGTTACCCTTTGTCGTCCTCGCAGCGTCGTCTATGGGTTCTGAGCCAGTTTGATGGGGGCAGCATGGCCTACCATGTTCCGTCGGTTTATGTTTTCCGTGGTGTTCTGGACATTTCTGCACTGGAGGGGTCTTTCCGCGAGCTCATCGGGCGCCATGAGATCCTTCGGACGGTTTTCCGTACGGTTGATGGGGGAGATGTGCGTCAGGTTGTTCTTTCAGCGGAAGATGCGGGATTTTCCCTTGCATACCGTGATCTTATTGGAGAGGGTTATGCAATAGAGGGAGGGGGTGTTGAGGGGCTGCTGTCCTCTGAGATCGTGCGTCCTTTTGACCTATCTTCGGGCCCCCTGCTTCGTGCGCACCTTTACCGTACAGGTCCCTCGGAGTGGGTTTTTCTGTGCACGATGCACCATATCATCAGTGATGGCTGGTCTATGGGTATCATGGTCAAGGAAGTTCTGTCGCTTTATGGTTCGCTTTCTTCTGGTTTGGTGGCGGATCTGCCGTCGCTTGAACTTCAGTACCGTGATTATGCGAGCTGGGAGTCTGGTCATCTGTCCGGGGACTTTTTTTCTGTCTCTCGTTCCTACTGGCTTGAGCAGCTGGGGGGTGAGCTTCCGGTGCTGCAGCTGCCTGAGGACCTTGTGCGTCCTGCAGTAAAGAGCTACCGTGGTTCCCGTGTTTCTGTTTCGTTGTCGTTGTCTGACTCCGTGGCCTTCCGTTCTGTGCTGCAGGGGTCAGGCTGTACGCTTTTCATGGGCTGTCTGGCTTCTGTCAACGGTCTTTTTTACCGTTACAGCGGTCAGACAGACCAGGTCATCGGTAGTCCCATTGCTGGGCGTGAGCATGCCGGTCTTTCCGGTCAGCTGGGTTTTTATGCGAACACGCTTGCTTTTCGGAGCCGTTTTACGGGAGAAGAAGATTTTCTGGGGCTTCTGTCGCATGTTCGTTCTGTTTGCCTTGGCGGTTATGCGCACCAGCTTTATCCTTTTGAGCGTTTGGTTGAGGAACTGGGAGTTGTACGTGACATGGGGCGCAACCCGCTGTTCGATGTCATGTTGAGCGTTCAGGAAGATAGTGCTATAGGGTCTGGTGCTGTTTGTGTGGGGGGTGTTGAGGTTAGCGGTTACGAGGGTTCTTATGGGGACTCTACGAGCAAGTTTGACCTTCTGTTTACGTTTTCGGAATCCGGGGGCGTTCTTTCTGTTGGGCTTGAGTACAGCACGGATGTTTATAGCGATTCGCGGGCGCGGATTATCCTTGAGCACCTGCGTAGTTTCATCTGCTGTGTTTCAGCGAATCCTGGAGTTCGTCTTGGGGAAGTTGCCTATCTGGGGGCAGAAGAGGTCGATCGTCTTGTTTATGGGTTTAATGCGACGGGAGTTTCTTATCCTGAGGGTGAGAGTGTTGTGAGTCTTTTTGAGTCCAGTGCGGCTCTTTATGGTGATCTACCGGCCGTGGTCTACGGGGACCGGGAGCTGAGCTACCGTGATCTGGACTGTTTGTCGAACCGTCTTGGGGACTATCTCAGACGGGAGCACGGTGTTGGCCGTGAAGTTCTTGTTGGTTTGCTTTTGGAGCGTTCGGAATGGATGGTGGTTGCGATCCTCGGTGTTCTTAAGGCCGGAGGGGCGTATGTTCCCATTGACCCGGGTTATCCGCGGTCGAGGGTTGATTATATGTTGTCCGACAGTGGCTGCCGTGTTGTTATAGATGACTCTTTTCTGTCCGATTTTCGGTCGGTGATGGGCGATTACAGTGCGGATTCCCTTGAAGGGGTTATCGATGGCAGAGACCTTGCATATGTTATCTATACTTCTGGTTCTACGGGTGAACCCAAGGGGGTTATGGTTGAGCATAGAAATGTGGTTTCTTTTTTCTTAAACTTTAATGTGAGTTTTAAAGAAATGAAATCGATTTTGTTTTTTACTAACTACACATTTGATATATCAGTCCTTGAAATCTTGGGAGGACTTTGCCATGGTTTGATTATAAATGTTTTGGATAGCAACGATCCTGAGGTAATTATAAGGGGAATTTTGAACAGGGACGTGGATGTTGTGCAAACTACCCCGTCGCGGCTTAAAGTTTTGCTGTCATATGATGAAAATTTCGTTGATAAGATCAAGATGTTAATAGTTGGAGGAGAGCTTTTGCCAATAAACCTATTTGAGAAGCTAAAGAGTTTTGGTAAAACGGAAATATACAATATGTACGGGCCAACTGAAACAACAATTTGGAGTACAGGATTAAAAATAAATGCAAGTGAAAGATGTACGATAGGTCGCCCCTTGCATAACGAATATATTTATATTCTTGACGGTAATATGGGAGTTGTTCCTGAGGGCTGTGTGGGTGAGATCTATATCGGTGGCGCTGGTGTTTCCCGGGGTTACCTTAACCGTCCCGATCTGACGTCTTTGCGATTTGTAGAAAATCCCTACCGTCCTGGTGAGCGATTCTATTGCACCGGAGATTTTGCTCGGTGGCTAAATAATGGCTCAATCGAATTTTTAGGACGAAAAGATGATCAAGTAAAAATACGTGGGCAGCGGATTGAATTAAATGAAATAGATACTTTCGTTCAACAATTTTCAGGAGTCAATACTTCTAAATCAGTTATGGCTGAAAAGCTAGGGATGGAACCGCAATTGATAACATATATTGTGTCATCTGAAAAAGTTGATATTAAAAAACTTCGAAAATTTCTTGCTGCAAAAATGCCTATAAGCTTACTACCGAATAGTATTATACAATTGGACGAATTTCCACTTAATTTCAATGGAAAGACAGACATACATCGACTAAGAATATTCCCTGAGCAAGAAGAGATTGAAGAGGAAGGATTTATAGGTCAATTCGAGGAAGAAACCCAAATGTTATTATTAGAAATTTGGAAAACAGTTTTAAAAGTAGATGAGTTAGGTGTAAAAGATAATTTTTTTGATATTGGAGGTGATTCTTTTAAATGTATTTCGGTCTTAAATTTCTTGAAAATGCAGTCAACATTTGAGTTATCTATAAGGGATCTCTATTTAAACCCTACGATAGAAGAATTGTCTAAATTAATTTTGGAGGAAAGGAATGAGTAATAGCGGATTTTATGAAATAATTTCTATAATAAACGTGAAATTATCTGAATATTCTACCAAAGTAGAATATTTGAAATTATGTAAGGAGAATATAATTAATTCAGGGGATAATATAAAAAAACAAGCGAACGCAATAATTATTATAGATATGGAGCTTAGAGCATATCAATTTTGTATTAATGAAATTAATGAGATTAAAAATAGGATATGTACAGAAAGATAATTTATATTAAGGCATGGGGCGGGTTGGGAGATATAGTGCTCTCAACCCCTCTTCTAAAAGAATTGAAACAAAAGGAAAATAAGAGAATTGTTATGTTATGTATTACTTCAAAATATAAAGAAATTTATGACAACAATCCATATATAGATTCTATATTATTATTAAATAAAATTAATAAACTTATTTTTCGAGTTTTGGCTAACTTAAAACTTATAGAAATCATTAGTTTTAATTATGCCAAATTACTTCCTAGTATGTTATTTGAGGAGCATGCTACAAAAATTATGGGACGACTGTATAATATATCTATAAAAAGTTTGACACCTCAGATTTATTTGAAAACGGAGGAAAATTTAGAAGCTCAAGAGATATTAAAAGAATATAAACACCCAATTATAATTCATGCTGCAACGTCATTATACAAGAATAAATTATGGAGTAAAGATAAATGGGAAAAATTGGTTGGAAGTATACCAAGTTACACATTTATTCAAATAGGTAGCGAAGACGAGGATAGAATCAAAGGAACTGTTAATTTACAGGGGCTTACGATCCGAAAGTCGATGGCACTCATCAAATATTCGAAAGCTCTTGTTGGCCTAGATTCTTTTTACGCACACGTCGCTGCAGCTTTTGAAGTGCCGGGCATAGTTTTGTTTGGACCTTCTTCCCCTTTAATTTGGGGTCATAAAACAAATATAAATATTAAAGCAAATGTATTTTGTTCACCCTGTATTGATTTATTAAGAAATGACACATGTCCCCATGAAGTCCTATGCATGGATTTGATAGATTTGAAAGAAGTTCGAGAAGCTATTTTATCTATATAGTGAAATTTTATGTGGTAATATGTGGAACATTTTATATCTTTAAGAAATGTTGAAGCATTTTGTAACTAATTATAAGTAACTAATTTCCATTAATGATTGCTGTAATCAAAGAAATAATAAAGGTATTTGGGATAAAAAAATTTTTTGAATGCATATGTTTGGGACTTTTGTCTGGTGTGTTAAATTTTTTTTTTATAAGATGTATAAGTTTTATATTGTCAATTAATCGTGATGATAATTTCTATGTATTGAGTCCTGACTACTTATGGTTATTGATATTGGTGCTGACATTATATATTTGGTCTCGAAGGTATCTAGCAATCGAGGTTATAACTACTTCACAGAAAGTATTATGGAAATTTCGAATCCATATAATTAACAGTGTTCTGAAATCAACATTTCTTGAAATTAAAAATAAAATTCCAAAAGTTCAAACTGGTTTATTGAATGATGTTAATGTGTTAACTGAGATTTCATTTCTTTTTGTTAATTTAATAACATCATTTATATTATCTTTAGCTTGCTTAATATTTATAATTCAAGTTTCTTTTAAATTATTTTTAATTACGGTAGTAGTCTCCATAGTAGGAGTGTATCTGCATCTTTTTAACGAGAAGACTAATACAAATTTTTTGGCATTGGCACGAGAAAATGAAATCTCATTTGTGGATTATGTTAATAAAATACTAAATGGATTTAAGGAAATACATATAGATCCGAAAAAAGGTTTTTTAATTTTAGAGAAAAGGATAATTTCAGTTAAAGATAGGTCCTTTTTTTTTAATACTAAAGCTAATATAGGTTTTTTGAATAGTCAAATCATTGGACAGATTCTATTCTATATTTTTATCGCGTTTCTATTGGTGAAGATATCTTTTCTTATTGGTATTAAATCCTCTGAGTTAATTAGTGTTGTTTTTGTGTTAATATATTTTTTAAACTCCATTCAATCGTTAGTTGGTTTATTGCCTACTTTTGCCAAAGCAAAAGTAACGCTCTTAAATTTAAAAATACTTGAAAAAGAATTGTCGCAGTCGAACTTTAACAATCTAATTTGTGATAAGAAAATGAAAAAAGATGATTTTTTTAACTTAGAGGTTAAGGAATTGGTGGTTGGTTATTCTAATGATGTTGCTAAATACGAAATAGGTCCATTTAATTGGTCTTTGAATAAAAATGAGGTAGTTTTCATTCAAGGTGCTAATGGCAGTGGAAAAACAACTTTTGTTAATTCCTTGCTAGGTTTAAGTGAGGTATTTAGCGGCTCTATTTATTTAAATAATCAAATTGTTTCTTCATCAAATTTTCCTTTATACAAATCGTCCTTTAGTGTAGTTTTTTCAGATTCATTTATTTTCGATGAATTATTATGGTTTGAAAGATATGATTTGAAACAATTTAATGAATATTTGAAACTGTTTGAAATAGAAGATAAAGTTACAATTGATTCTGATAATATAATAAATAGTGCTCTGTTGTCAACGGGACAGAAGAAACGGTTATCGTTAGTTTTAAACCTACTAGAAAATAATCCGATTATTATTTTGGACGAATGGGCCGCCGATCAAGATCCGTATTTTAAGAAGAAATTTTATACTGAAATACTTTCTATTTTAAAAAATGAGGGATTTTCAATTATAGCCATTACACATGACAATGAATATTTTGATTATTGTGATCGAATTTTTAAAATTGAAACGGGAATAATTATGGAGTTACAAAATACTAAATATCACTAAATTTATATAATGTTAAAACCGAAAATATTTTTTTTGCACTTTGCTGGAGGAAACAAATACTCCTATAATTTTATTAAACCATTTTTATTAAATTTTGAGATTTGCGTATTAGAATTGCCCGGACGCGGTGATCGAATACATGAACCTTTATTAAATAATTTTGAAGAAGCGGCAAATGATCTTTTGAGGCAAATATTGTATCAGCTGTCTGGGGAACATTTCATTATTTTCGGACATAGTATGGGAGCGGCGTTGGCTTTTTATATTACTTATAAGTTAGAAAAACTAGGTAAAAAACCGCTTTTTATAATTGAGAGTGGTAATCCCGGTCCTGGAGTAGTTGTTCGTGAAAACTATTCTTCTCTTGGCGATGATGCATTTTGTGATGTGCTAAAAAAAATGGGTGGAATTCCAGAAGCTTTTTTTTATGAACTTGATTTGATGAATTTTTATTTGCCTATTTTAAGATCTGATTTTCAGATAGTAGACGAGACTCAGTTTTTAGTAAATTTTAAAGTTGCTTCACCTATAATAGCTATGATGGGCGAAGAGGAAGAATATGCTAATAGTATTGCGAATTGGAGCAAACACACATATTCTGAATTTAAAGAGTTTGTGCTTAAAGGGGGGCATTTCTTTATATATATGCATCCCGAAGCAATATCAAGAATAATAAATTTAAATTATGGTAAATATTCTGTTTTCTCAAATTGATTTAATTGGCGATTTGGATTTGACTTTGTATAAGTCGCTACTACCAGATCATATAAAAAAAGAAGTCAACAGATTTCGTTTTATAAATGATCAAAAATTAAGTCTACTAGGTAAATTGATGTTGAAATATGCAATTAATTCGAGTGGTACAGGAGACCTAAACTCGTTTAAAAGAGCGGCTAACAATAAGCCATATATACTTGGATGGAAGAATTTTAATATATCGCATTCGAAGGATACAGTCGTATTTTGCACATCAAGTGCTGATATTGGAATTGATATAGAGGCAATTGATAGTTTATTTGCTGTAGATTTGTGTAACTTTTATACCCGAAACGAAAAAAAAATAATTAATGATACTAATAAAAAAGAGCAGAAAATGATAGAAATATGGGTTAGAAAGGAGGCATTTGCTAAAGCTTCTGGTGCAGATTTAGGTAATATTCTTGATAGTGTTGATTGTACACCAAGTAGTATTTTATACAATGATGAACAATGGAAATTCGTGGAATTTCAAGTAAGTAATGATTTTGTTAGTTTTTTCTGTACGAGCGGCTCTTGTTTGGAATTTAATATACAGACTTTCAATCCTAGATGTTTATTATGAATTCTAAGATATTTTCTCTTGTTTTTTCTACTTTTCTTTTATTTTTAGTGGTAATTGGTTTTTCTTCGAGATTATTTTTTATTCCGCCATTGGGCTCATTATTGAATCCGTTCAGTGGCATAGTGCAAAGTGGAAAGCCAGATTTTATTGATAATAAAATTAAAGTTTTCAAAGTAGCGATTCAAGATGAAGTCAATATTTATTATGATAATCGGTTAGTACCGCATATTTACGCCAAGAATACAAACGATTTGTTCTTTACACAAGGTTATGTATCTGCATTTTTGAGACTGTGGCAAATGGATGTCTCTTCTAGGTTTTCGGCGGGTAAGATGTCTGAGATCTTTAGTGGATCGAACTATTTAGAGTTTGATAGAAAGCGTAGGAGGGAGGGGATATTACAATCCGCTCAGGAAAGTTTACATTTGATTGAGAAAGATGCTGAAACAATTCAAGCTTTAACATCATATACAAATGGTGTTAATGCGTATATTAACAATTTAAGCTATGCTGATCTTCCGCTTGAATATAAAATTTATGATATTCCAGTTGAACCGTGGAGTAATTTAAAATCAGTATTGATATTAAAAGGCTTGTCAAGTACGTTGACGGACTACGAAGAGGATTTAGTTATGTCAAAAATGATTTTATCATTAGGAGACAAAAATTTTAATCGGTTATATCCTGAGTCAGTTGGCAATCTTACTCCAATTATAGGTGATGCAACTAGCGAAAAAAATATGCAAATACAGGTCAAAAAACCTGATTACTTGGATTATTCTTTTTTTGAAAAAAAATCTCAAATACACCCAAGATCTTATAATCCAAATTTGGGTAGTAATGCTTGGGCTATTTCGGGGGAGAAATCTGAATCCGGAAATGTTATTTTAGCGGCAGATCCCCATTTAGAATTGACGCTTCCGAACATCTGGCTAGAAATGCAGATACAATGCCCCGATTTATCCGCTTATGGTGTGGGTATACCTGGTATTCCTTCGATTTTAATAGGTTTTAATTCTGATATCGCATGGGGACTTACAAACGGAGCAGAAGATGTTAAAGATTGGTACAAAATGCAAATTTCTCCGGATTATAAAAGTTATAAAAGTGGTGATAAATGGTTGAGCCTGAATAAACGAATTGATTCCATTAAGCGGCGTGATAGTTTTATTTTTATTGATACAGTATATTATTCTCAATTTGGACCAATTGTATATGATAACAATTTTGGAAAAGGGGATTCGCATAAGGATTTCTCGTTGAAATGGGAATTGAATAATCCTTCAAATGATTTAAAAACTTTTATCAATATCAATAAAGCTAAGTGTAGTAATGATTTTATAAAAGCAATAAAAGAACATAGCATTCCTGTATTCAATTTTGTTTACGCAACGAAAGAAGATACAATAGGAGTCTTTCATCAGGGTAAGATTTTAAATAGACACGTAGGTGTAGGTAAGTTTGTATTCGATGGAAGCAAAGAGTCTGCAAACTTATATAATTATATTCCTATGGATAGCCTTCCACACTCAATTAATCCTATATCAAATTATGTAGTTTCAGCTAACCAGAGACCGACATTGCTATCTTATGAATATTATTTTTCTGGAAATTTTCAGGAAACCAGGGCTCAAAAAATAACGCAGTTATTGACAAAAAAAAGTAAGATGAATATTAATGATATGAAAAATATTCAATTAGATAATACAAATGTAATTGCTGAGGAATATTTGAAGCCGATTTTGAAAATGATTAATACACAATCATTAAATAGCAACCAGTTGAAAATTTATTCTAGGCTTTCTACATGGGATTATCAACATAACTTACAAGATTCTGTAGGCTATTTATATGAACAATTTTTAAACTATTTAACGGATATCACATGGGATGAATTGCAACAATACGATTTTGTACGGCGCGCTCCTAATAGTAGAGTTTTACTCGAAATGATTATTAAAGATCCCGAAAATATATATTTTGATCGTTTGGGGTCCAATCGGATAGAGAATTCATATGATGTCGTAAATGAGGCTTTTGGGGTGCTATTGGATAATATAAATACCGGAATGATCAATCAAAATATGTTGTGGGGGAGTTATAACAGTGTTAATTTTAGGTCATTAGGGAATATGTCAGAATTAGGGATGAACAACGTTGCGACCCCAGGTAGTCCTTCCTCAATAAATGCTACTTCTAATAAATGGGGACCTTCATGGCGTATGATTGTGGAACTTGGAGAGAAACCCAAGGCAATAGGTATTTACCCAGGTGGACAATCTGGAAATTTAGCTAGTAAATATTATCAAAACTCCATAATACCATGGAGGGACGGAACTTATTTTGAACTTAATTTTTACGACAATGAAAAGAAAATACCTAAAAAAAAGCACATGGTATGGAATTTTAGAAAGAATTAGTCTATTATTTTTAAATAGATATTTGTTGTTGATTCTACTTATAATAGCGATTAATATATCGCTCGGACTTTTTACTAATTTGGTATGGTGGGGAGTGATCTTTCCTTTAATAGTCATAGGTTATCTGTTTTTCTTTTTAAACCAGTTTAAAAATATTTTCTTAATTGGGTTCGCAGTTGGCTTTATAATTTGGATGGGCGGGAATATTTTATTTAGTTATTTTTACAAAACAGAAATCTTATTGAAGATTAGCACAATCAAAACACAGTACTCTTTTTTAATATTTTTAGTGGCAGGTTTGATAGGTGGAAGTATTAATGGTTTGAGTCTTTATATTGGAAAATTATTATTTAATTTATTAAAAAAATGAATAACTTATCTTACCTAAAACCAAATTTAGTAGTAGCTCCTTTATTTGATAATTGGTACGCATGGACACATCTTATCTCTCCTGCTACTGCGGCAATGAATTTAACAGGAAGACATCTTAAAATTATGAATTCTTTTATCCAATCCCCTAGAATTCATGCTTCAGCAGTAAAAAATCCTAAAATGCTGGGCGGGCCTTTTATGGATATTAATCCTGATAGAGTTGATGAAATAGTGAAATTAAGGGAGCAGACATTATTAAATCAAGCTAAGCTAATAGAATTTTCAGAAAGCATTAAAACACTTGATTTATTATTGAAAAGACATAAACATGGTTATAGTGTTGAATTGTTATACAATGAAATTCCTGATATTTTAAAAGGGTTCATCGAAATAGTTTATGATTTAAATAATAATCTTTCGTTTAGAATTTATGAAAGTTTACTTTATGGAAGTGAATTCTATAACAAAAGATCCCAATCAATAGCATTATGGCTTACAGAAAATGATGATAGGCCGTTTTGTTTAAGTACACCTTTATTATCGGAATCAAATGTTATACATTTACCAGTGTCGTTTGATGATTCTGGAATTGATAAACTTTGCAGCATGAAACGGAATCCAGGATCGATTACTGACATAGCTTTGGAAATTGGTGTGACAGAGGATCAAATGGATCTTTTTGAAACCTTTTTTACCGAAAGATCACATCCAACATATAGCGTCTATAATTCAGATAAGATTAGGATGAGATACTTTGGACATGCTTGCATATTAATTGAAACGAAGGAGATATCAATATTGGTTGATCCTTTAATAAGCTATTATGGATATGAGTCTAGTGTTGACCATTATTCTGATGTTGATTTACCAGATTTTATAGACTATGTTTTAATTACACACAATCATCAAGATCATGTCGTGTTCGAAACATTAATACCATTGCGGCATAAGATTGGAAAAATTATTGTCCCTTGTACAACGAGTGGCGCACTTCAAGATCCAAATTTGAAACTCACGCTGGAAAATACAGGTTTCAAAAATGTTATAGAAGTGAAAGATATGGAGAAACTTGTCTTAGGGGATTGTGTTTTAACAGGAATCCCTTTCATAGGTGAACACAGTGATTTAAATATTCAGGCTAAATCGTGTTTTCATTTGGCAATATCAGGTTTTACATTAATGTTTGTTGCCGATTCCAGAATAATTGACTTTAAAATTTACGAGCACATAGAGAAAATGGTTGGGGCTATCGATGTAATCTTTTTAGGTATGGAATGTGATGGAGCCCCCTTAACTTGGTTGTATGGGCCATTGTTAACCGAAGATATTTCGAGAGAAAATGATCAATCGCGTCGTCTTTCGGGCTCTGATTATCGTTTAGGAGTTAAATTAGTGGATATTTTTTCGCCTAAAGAAGTTTACGTGTATGCAATGGGCCAAGAGCCTTGGCTAAAATTTATAAGTAGTATAAAGTATACTGAAGAATCCAATCCAATTATACAATCTAATAAATTGGTAGAGGAATGTTTATCTAGGGGGATTATTGCAGAAAGATTGTTTGGTGAAAAGGAACTGTTATACAATTATTCAGGAAATAAGGTTAAATAGCCCCGTTTATTTTGTCAAATTTAATATTGTAGATTTATGTTTGGTTATTTTTCTTTTTGGAAGATATTTTTAAAAAACAACAATAAATATAAGGATTGTTTTACTGAAGATTTTATTAGAAATAGTGGTGTTTTTTTTTCAAAAAAAAAGAAGAAAAGCATGCGTAATTCATGGCAGGAGTTTGTATTACAAATAAAGGAGTATCCTATTGATAAATACAGGGGAAGAGGAATAGTGATTTGTGCTGGGGGATTTGTTTATTTGACCTGCGCTTGGGTCAATATAAAGATGTTGAGAAAGCTCGGATGTATATTGCCTATAGAGGTGTGGTACGAAGAAAATGAATTAAGCGAAGGTATTATTGAAGAACTTAATAAACTAGGAGTTGTATGCAAAAATTACTTTGATTATTCCAATAAGAAGATACATAGCTATGCGCTCAAACCGTTTTCGATCCTACATTCAGCTTTTGAAGAAGTTTTGTTCCTTGATGCAGATAATAATTGTGTTAAAGACCCAACATTTTTGTTTGATACCTCTGTCTATGATAAATATGGATGCCTCTTTTGGCCAGATATTTGGGAAACATCTTTAAATAACTCAATCTGGGATATAATTGGATGTAGACCACAGAATATGCGAGAGCAAGAAAGCGGGCAGATATTGATCAATAAAAAAAAATGTTGGCGAGAACTCAATTTGTGTATGTTTTTCAATGAAAACTATGAGGACTATTACCAAATTTTACTAGGAGATAAAGATACCTTCAAATTTGCTTGGTTAGCAATGGATCGTGAATATTTTATGATTGATACTCCTGTTGCTTATTGCGGGTACGAAAACGAATTTAAAGTGTTTTTTGGTCTTACAATGGTTCAACACGATTTGAATGGCCAAATATTGTTTTTGCATAGAAATCTTATTAAATGGGCAAAGACAAACAATGATGAATTTTTTTGGACTCATATTAAGCGAATTGTAGGGGAAAATGTTAAAATCTATAAACCATTTATTTCAATAAATGAAAGAAAAAATCTGTATTTGGATATACAGGGGGATGTTGAAGTCATTCCGTTTGTTAATTTATTAGGTAATTATGAGTATTTATGCATGGATATCCTAAGTTCCTTAAGGAAGGAAAAATTCTATCTGGAATATTTGTTATATCTCGCTTCGACGATGATAAGGGGTAACTATATGGAAAATAGGGCTAATCTATTTGACAAAGCAAAAGCCACCGACTATGCCAATTTTTAACTTGGCAATCATATTGGAGTGCAGAATTAATAGACTTTCATCCTTTGCGATTATTTAAAAAAAAAATATATATGGAAGAAAAAGTTAAATACCTTTTGTCGAGATTTAGTGCTTTAACGAAGCAGGAAAAGGAAATAGTGATGCGGATTGGGCAACCTGCTTTTGATTTCATTGAAGATATTGTCAGCGAGGAAGTTTTGAGCGATCCTAACCATTTATTAAACTCTATGGCAAAACTATCAAAAAATATTTTGGGAGAATATAGCCAAGCAGTCCTAGTTGATATTGAAGATGGGATTTTCTTAGTTGATTCTGAAGATATGGTTGTTGGTGCGATGTTAAGACAGGAAGGGCGATACCAAAAGGAGGAAATTGAGGCCATAAAATCTTTTATTAATAACGATTCAAAAGTTCTCTTTGTTGGTGCTCATATAGGTGTATTTGCTGTTCCAATAGCAAGAATTGTTGAGAATATTGTGTGTATTGAAGCAAATTTATCTAGCTATAAATTATTAGAGTACAATATGAAGCTTAATAATATTACCAATTGTAAGTTATATAATACTGTTGCTTTTAATTATGATGGTGAGATAGACTTCATAATAAATAGAGAAAATTCAGGAGGAAGTAAGATTGTACCATTCGGAAATTTAGATCCTTATGTAACGGAAACATCAAATATTGTTGAGTTAAGCTGTTGTAGATTGGATTCGCTTTTAAAGGATCAGGATTTTGATGTAGTGATCATGGACTTAGAGGGGGCTGAACTGTTCGCCTTATTAGGAATGCCTAAGATACTTGAGAAAGTGAAGCTTCTTTTTATTGAATTTATACCGCATCACATAAAAAACGTCGCAATGATCGAGATTTCTGCATTTTGCGAACCCTTAGAAATTTTTGATAAATTAATTATACCGGAATTGAGCAAAGAGATTGATAAAGAGGATATTCCTTCGGTTTTGAAAGTGTTTTTTGAGTGTGATAAAAGTTTTGATAGTTTAATTTTTAAAAAAAAATAAGGGAGTGTAACTCTAACTGCGTCATTGGATTAAAAACTTAAAAATCTCTTTCCAGTTTGAGCCTATCTCCAAATTTAATATAAAGTTGGAATATGGTCAAGCCCCAGTTGTGCACTTTTTTTGACCTCTCCCCAAAAAACTGGAGCATTTAAAAGTAGGGAATTCGGTTATGAATTACTAATTTTAAAAGGGAGGAAAAACGATGAAAAAATCAAAGTTTACCGAAGCACAGATCGCCTTTGCGATCAAACAGTCCGAGACCGGTACCCGCGTGGAAGAGGTCTGCAGAAAAATGGGCATCAGCGAGGCTACATTCTACAACTGGAAGAAGAAATATGGCGGTCTTGGCGTGTCGGAGTTGCGTAAGCTTCGGCAACTGGAAGAAGAGAATGCGCAGCTGAAAAAGCTTGTGGCAGATCTTACTCTGGACAAACAGATGCTCCAGGATGTATTAAAAAAAAGTTTTAAAGCCTTCGCAACGTAGAACAATGGTTACGGGCCTCATTTCTGATTATCGAATTTCCCTGCGCAGAGCATGCGAGGTATCTCTGCTGAGTACCTCAGTTTGGTATTATAAACACAATAGACGTGATGACGGTCCATTACGCCTTCGCATAAAAAGCATTGCAGAAACACGTGTCCGTTACGGCATAGAACGGATTGTTGTTCTATTGAAACGTGAAGGCTGGCGTGATAATCCAAAACGGATTTATCGAATTTATAAGGAAGAAGGCTTAAATCTACGTGTGAAACGGCCCAGACGTTGCCGCGCCGCCGCTCATCGATCCGAGAGGCCGGTTTTTTCCAATTTACATGACTGCTGGAGTATGGACTTTGTCGCTGATGCGCTGTTCGATGGCAGGAAAATCCGCTGCTTAACTATAGTGGATAACTATAGCCGTAAATGCATGGCTATTGAGGTTGGACAGGGGCTTAAGGGAAGTGATGTTGTTTCTGTATTGGAAGAACTCAGGTTATTCCAGCAGGCAATGCCTCGGAAAATCCAAGTGGATAACGGATCGGAGTTTATTTCCAAGAATGTCGATAGGTGGGCATATGAACATCAGGTGGAATTAGTATTCTCCAGACCCGGAAAACCAACAGATAATCCGTATATTGAGTCATTCAATGGAAGTTTTCGGGACGAGTGCCTAAATGCGCATTGGTTTCTGTCATTGGAAGATGCGAAGGAAAAAATTGAAATCTGGAGGGAAGAGTACAACACCTTCAGACCCCACAGCTGTTTAGGGGATATGACCCCTGAAATGTTTATCGAAAAACAGGTCAAAACAGCGGGATTTTCTACTTTAGAACACTCCTAAATTCTGGGAGAGGTCAATACGCTAAAGAATCTTTAGTTTCTTAACGTGTATTTTTATATTTATTCAATGTTTGAAAAGCGGGAAGGTTTCAAAATCAATAAAAAATGTGAAGCCCTTTTGAACTCCACATTTCTATAATTTACACACTTTATGAAACAGTGTGACTATATATCAACAACGACATCCATTTTGAAGTCATCATCTTTTAGATGGACGATCTCTGTCGCCTTTTCGTAGTTTGTCGATTTCTTAGAGAAGAAGTCGTGTTGTGTGGTTTCTGTATTCAAGCCATTCAATACAATTGGGTTGACTTGTTTTACTTCAAAGATCGGATCAAAACCTAAGTTCATCAATGCCTTGTTTGCATTGTAACGAACATATTCTTTCACCTCTGCAGTCAAACCGACTTCAGTATAGATCTCTTCGGTATACTTCAACTCGTTTTCATACAAGTTATAAAGTAAAGCCAAGAAACGTGCTTTTACCTGATCTTGATTCTTTAATTTTTTGAATTGATCTTGTGCCATCAATCCGACGAACACACCGTGAATAGATTCGTCAGCGACGATTTTCTTGATGATATCAGCAGAAGCAACCATTTCACCTTGACCACATAACCACAATGGTAGGAAGAACCCAGAATAGAACAAGAAAGATTCCAACAATACGGAAGCGGCCATAGCCATATAAATTTCCTCATCAGAAGCATCCTCCTTGTCGATAGCACGGTAATAGCCGTCGATCATCTGTGCTTTGTACTGTAGGTATTTATTTTGTTGAACCCATTCGAAGATATCATTGATTTCAGCTGTCGTTGAAACCGTTGTGAAAATAGTTGAATATGATTTCGCGTGAATAGCTTCCATCATACACATATAGGATAATACAGCTTTATTCTGTAAAGTATCTATGTGGTCGATGATTTTTGGCATACCTGTATGACTCTGCAAGGTATCTAACAGGGTCAAACCACCTAATGCTTTTTTATAGGCATCTTTCATTTCTGGGCTGATACGTTTCCAACTATCGATATCTTTTGATGGAATGTATTCGGTGTCAATCCAGAATTGACGAATGTTTTGTTCCCAGAACATCAATACATAATCGTTCTCGGGAGTATTCCAATTGACAGCTTTATATGTTTTACTCATTTTTATTTTAAAGTATTAGGCATTTATTATCATGTATTTGAACTTCTGATCCGTTGATTAAGCCAAAAGTTGCCGATAACTTGGCAACTTTTGACCTATTCACATTATATATCCAAATACTAAAATCTCAAGATTAGGCTGAACAAGAGACACATTCGTCGATGGTCGATTTTCTTGTTCGTGTGTAATAAAGGGATTTCAATCCCAATTTATGTGCATAGATGTAATATCTAGACAAATCTCTTGTGGAGTCTTTCGAATTGGTATGCAAAATTGTAGATACCCCTTGATCAATATGACGTTGGATAACCGAAATCAATTTCAATACTTTGAACTGATCCATATCATATGCCGATTTGAAATAGAAATAGTTATCGTTGGTCAGATATGGCATTGGGTAGTAAGTGGTACTATCACCATATTCACGCACTTCAATAATATCCACAATTGGCATGACAGACGCTGTCGCATTCATGATATAGGAAGTTGATTGATTTGGAGCAATCGCCAAACGGTACGCATGGTAGATACCATGTTCTTTGATTTTTGCTTTTAATTCTAACCAATCTTCAACAGTTGGAATGTGTATACCTTCAAACAACTCAGTTACCTTAGCTGTTTTTGGAATGTAATCACGGTTTATGTAATTATTGAAATAAGTGCCATCTGCATAGGCTGATTTCTCAAATCCAACAAATGTTTTTCCACGTTCTTTTGCAATTTCCATGGATGCTTCCAATGAATAGTAGTTCATCATCATGAAGAATGTATTGGCAAAATCCAAGGCTTCATTAGATTCGTACATGATAAAGCTTTTTGCAAGGTAGCCATGTAGGTTCATCGCACCAAGTCCTACGGAGTGCAATTCGCGGTTTGCTTTTGCAATCGAAGGTACCATATCGATGTTGGTTACATCAGTGACCACTGTTAGCGCACGCATCGCTGTTTTCACCGTTTCTTTGATGCGTTTATTGTCCATCACTGTAGCGATATTCAACGAACCAAGGTTACAGGAGATACCATAACGGATTGTATCTTGCTTGCCATAGATCTCGATATCGGATACTTGTGATACCTGCATGATCTCGGTACATAGATTTGAGAATTTCACCTGACCAATTTCATTCAAAGCATGTACACGGTTGGTGTTTTCTTTGAAGAAGATATAAGGGTAACCGGATTCTTTTTGTGTCTGTGCAATCTTAACCAACAGATGACGTGCGTTGATTTTTTTCTTTTTGACATTTGGATTGGTGATCAACTCATCGTACATCTTGTCCATATCCATTTCATCCAAGAATTGTCCATACTCTTGCATCACTGTATGTGGGTAGATCAAATAACAAGGCTCATCTTTCTCGGCTAGCTCCATGAATTTGTCGGGAACGATAATACCGATTGAAAGTGATTTGATACGTACTTTTTCGTCCACATTGATTTTTTTACAATCAAGGAACTCTTCAATATCAGAGTGGAAGATATTTAAGTATACTGCTCCAGCACCAGGACGTTGTCCCAATTGGTTTGCATAAGAGAAGGTATCTTCCATGATTTTCATGATCGGAAGTACACCCCCTGCACGACCTTCAACACCTTTGATCGCCTCACCACGTGCGCGGATTTTGGAGATATTGAATGAAACCCCGCCACCGATAGAGGATAATTTCATTGCTGAATCAACTGCATAACCGATACCGTTCAGGTTGTCACCAATTTCATCCAAGAAACAGGATACCAATTCCCCAGAGCGTTTTTTACCTGCATTCAAGAATGTTGGTGTAGCAGGTTGATACTCTTGGTTGATCATGATTTCGGCGTATTCTATCGCTTTTTTTACACCTTCTTCTCGTGCTAAGAATAAGGATACAGCAACAACGCGATCTTCATAGCGCTCTAGGAATTTTTCACCAGAGTCGTCGCGAAGTGCATAGCTCTGGAAAAATTTAAAGGCTGCCATAAAGGATTCGAAACGGAATTTTTTAGCATACACATAATTGAATACCTCTTCCATTTCTTCAAATGTAAACCATTGGTAAAAATCAATATAGTAGTTGTTTTCTATCAAATAGTCTATTTTTTCTTTCAATGTATAAAAGAACACAGTGTTCTTATTTACATATTCCAGGAAATATGCGCGAACAGCTTCCTTATCTTTATGTAAGCTGAACTCGTCATCATGCTTAATCATGATTTCATTATTAAGCAATATCCAGTTTTTTGCTACTTCGTTTGCTACCATCGCAAAAGTTCTTTAAGATGTCAATAAATTGGTTTATGTCTTCCATTGTTCCGGACAGTTCAAACTTGAATGCCAGTGGAATGTCGAAATCCTGTGAAATACGATCAGCTGCCAAACCGAAATTTGGACCCCAGTTGCGGTTGCCACTGGAGGTTACGGAATAGATATTTTTAGCTTCTCGTTTCATGAATTGTTTTGTGTTTTCGGGCACCTGTCCAAAATTTGTGGTAAATGTGACCAAATGGCCAGGGTGATTTACCTGAAGGTCAGCGCTGATTTTATGGATCTGCCAGCCAGTGATCTGTGCGACTTTATCCATAAAACGCTGTACGTTACCCGTTCTGGAATCGTAATAAATGTGTATCATACTGCTGTCTTTAATTTAATGATACCTTCGATTTATTAAAGTGCAATGGCAGCCAATTCTTCTGGTTTAAAGCCAATGATACGGTGTTGAATTTCTTCATCTTCCAATACGATTACTGTTGGTACCGTACGGATTTTGAATTTTGCGGCTAAGTCAGGTTCATCAAAAGGATTAACCGTTTCATATTGGATACCTTTTTGATCCAAATAAGCCGATACTTGTGCACAAGGAGCACAATCGTTTTTCTCAAATTTGATAATTCTTGCCATGTTTGTATGTTTATTTTTTTTATCCAATCTTCATAGAAAAAGAAAGGTCGTTACTTCGTTGAATTGCCAATTCTTTCATTAGCTTAACAAATATCATATATTTTCTTGCGAAGCGGTAGTTTGACTTTTCCACATTTTGGGTAAAAGTTTGTCATAGGATGCGTTTACTGCTAGTTGGTTGTGTTAAGTGTCTGTTATAGTGCGCGATATGAATGTGGATAACTTTAAATCAAGAAATTTTACCTGTTTTTTACGAAACAATCTAAGTTTAATTTTAGTGTCATAAAACGGCTACAATACTTGGTTTTTTTTATAAATTTATTACATTTTATTGCCCTAATATGCAAAATAAATTTATGAAGAAGCTATGCTATGCTCTCTTGTTGTTATTGTCTTTGAAGACGCATGCACAGGAGAATATCACTTTCCAAAAACCAACTTCCGAAATTTTGGCTTTGGCCGATTTTATTCGACCACCTCAGATAAAAATGTCCAGTGATAACAAATGGATGTTATTCACCTACCGGTCGACCTATAAGAGCTTGGAGGATCTGGGACAGGAAGAAATGAAATTGGCCGGATTGCGTATCAATCCGCGTACAAATATGGAAAGTTCGACAGTCTTTTTTAATAAGATTGGCCTGAAGAAAATTGGACAACAGTTAGAAGAAACAGATTTTGTTGGAATGCCAGAAAATCCCTCTTTGTCAAATTTTGCATTCTCCCCAGACAATAACCGTTTGGCATTTACCAATACAAATGAATCTGGAACCGCACTGTTTGTACTGGATTTAGCAACACGGAGAGTGAAACAATTGACAGCTTATAATCTGAATGCAACATTGGATGCGCCTTTTCAGTGGTTGGGCAATTCAACACGATTAATTATCACGGCCTTACCAAAGGAAAAAAATGCTTTGTTGGATCCTGCCAAGGATCTGCCCACGGGACCGGTCGTATCCACAAGCGACGGCAAAGTATCTCAACTCAGGACATACCAAGATTTATTGAAGAATCCACAGGACGAACGGAATTTTGAAACATTGGTACAATCTAATCTACAGTTTGTGGATCTAGATGGGACGATTTCCAAATTCAAAGATAAAGATATCTATACTGGGGTCGTCTTTTCGCCCAATGGTACCTATGTGATGGTAACAACAATCGCTAAACCCTATTCCTATCTGGTACCAGCTTCGCGTTTTCCACAACAGACGCGGATCTACGATCTATCGGGAAAAGAGATTGCACTGGTTAATGAAGTGCCTTTAACGGAGGTCATGCCAAAAGGATTCTCCTCTACACGTCCAGGTAGGCGTTCTTTGCAGTGGCGTGACGACCAGCCGGCAACCTTAGCTTATGTTGAAGCCCTGGATGGTGGTGATGCCAACAAACCGGCAGAATTTCGCGATGCGCTTTATACATTGGACTTCCCATATACTGGTGCGGGAAAGCTGATTTTCAAAACTAAAGATCGCTATGCTGGGGTTGTTTGGGGCAATGATAAATATGCATTGGTTCATTCGCAATGGTATGATACACGTAATGCGAAAACTTTTGTCGTTAATCCTTCCACTGGGGAATCCAAGTTGTTGCATGATCGCAACAGCCAAGATGTCTATAATGATCCGGGTACAGTATATCAACAAAAAAATGCCCTCGGAACATACAGTATGTATATGGACAAGGACAAAGTCCTATTTGTAGGCAAGGGCTTTACCAAAGAAGGAGAGTTTCCTTTTGTGGAAGAGCTGGATTTGCAAACGTTAAAGAAAAAACGCTTATATACGGCGGCAGCATCTGAATTGCAGGAACGGATTGGAGAGATTGTAAATCCAAAAACCGGTGAATTGTTGATCTCGCTCCAATCGGCATCAGTCTATCCAAATTATTACCTGAAAAACATGAAATCAGGCAAACAGGTTGCATTGACAACATTGGAAAATCCATTTAAATCGCTTGAAAAAGTTCACAAAGAAATCTTAAACTATAAACGTAAGGATGGGGTAGCGCTTTCGGGTACATTATATCTGCCGGCTGGCTATGATCTAAATAACAAGGAGAAATTACCCTTATTGATGTGGGCTTATCCAAGGGAATATAAAGACAAAAATACGGCTGGGCAAAGCACGGCGAACCCAAAGGAATTTACTTTTCCAAGTTATGGATCATTTATTTATTGGGTATCAAAAGGCTATGCGGTCTTGGATAATGCCGCATTTCCAATTGTAGGAGAGGGAAAGAAAGAACCAAATGATACCTTTATTGAGCAATTGGTCGCTAATGCGGAAGCGGCAATCAATGCCGTGGATAAATTGGGTTATATTGACCGAAAAAAGGTTGCTGTGGGTGGGCATTCGTATGGAGCCTTTATGACTGCACACTTATTGTCTAATTCAAAATTATTTGCAGCTGGGATAGCGCGTTCGGGAGCTTATAACAGGACATTAACACCATTTGGTTTCCAAAGTGAGCAACGTAACTTTTGGGATGATCCAGCCCTGTACATGACAATGTCTCCATTTGTCAGTGCTGATCGGATGAAGACGCCATTGCTGCTCATCCATGGTGGAGCGGACAATAATCCGGGAACATTTACCCTACAAACAGAACGTTATTTTCAGGCCTTAAAGAATTTGGGAGCACCCGTGCGCATGGTGATTTTGCCGCGTGAGGCCCATGGTTATGTAGCGAAGGAGAATATCTTTCACCTCCTATGGGAGCAAGATCAATTCCTTGAAAAATACTTAAAGAACTAATTATGAGACCTGATATATTTCGAGAAAAATCGCCATTATCCTCCGATGATTGCTTTGTGGTCTTTGACAGGCGAAAATCTTCTTTCACTTTTCCGGTGCATATCCATCCCGAATACGAGCTCAATTATGTGGAGGGTGCCTCCGGTGCACAGCGTATCATTGGTAATTCTGTAGAAACGATCGGTGAGCAAGATCTGGTACTGATTGCGAGTCCAGAGCTTGAACATGCCTGGAAAGATGGTGAATGTCAGTCCAATGATATCCATGAAATCACCATACAGTTTCACCCCTCGCTTATTGACCAATATCTGGACAAAAAGCAATTTGCAAGTATACAGCAGCTTTTGTCAAAAGCGTCGCGAGGGATTGTCTTCGGAAAAGATACAGTAGATCGGGTGCTTCCTTTGCTTCGCATATTGACCTTGGAGCGCGATGGATTTTATTCGGTCATGAAGCTGCTTGTCCTGCTGTATGAACTGTCAAAAGGTGAAGATATCCGTGTATTATCTACGGCGACAAATTCCGTCTTGAGCAATAGTGAGCTGCTTATGGGACGTCTACAGGAATATGTTGTTGCGAATATCAACAAAGAATTGAGCCTGCCTATGGTAGCTGCGATTATGAACATGAGCAAATCGACCTTCTCTCGTTTTTTAAAATCAGCTACAACATTAAATTTTACCGACTACTTACTTGACTTCCGGATCAATATGGCCGTTCGATTGTTAAAAGAGGAGACTCCAATTGCTGACATCGTCGAGCAATGTGGTTTTAATAGTGTTTCTTATTTCTACCGTGTATTCAAGAAGAAAAAAGGGATAACCCCGATTGAATACAGAAATAGCCTGCGGAAACAGCAGATGATTATCTAGCGATCTAGTTGCAACCTACCCCTATACTCAGATTCTGAGTACATTTTTTCATACATAATGATACCAATGGGTAAGCAAAGGCAATTTGTCTGACAATGACCATGCTGTCTGACAAACGATTGCATCGCGTTGCTCAACGCTGTGAAATAATTCAATAAAAATGAGTTCAGAGTTCAATGAATCACTGTTGACTTGTTTTTAATGTATTGTTTTTCAGCGTATTGTATTTCGTGCTGAACCAATGCATTTTTTCATTAATCTCTTTTTTTTTTTGGAGTGCGCAATCGTTTGCGTTTGTTTTTTTGCGATTCCTTTGTCGGAAATATGAATTAAAAGTACAATACAAATGACCTGATCTTGCTATCCTTGGTTTTTCGTTTTCTCTAATTTCGTCCTATAGACCAATAATAGCATACCAAATTAAGTATAGACATATTATATACAATCTATCTATTTATTGTAAACCTTAAATACACAAAATATGAGAAAAACAGCTCTACTGCTTTTACTTTCGGCTTATGGCACATTTGCTTGGGCGCAACAATCCCAAAAAGTACGAGGGAAAGTCCTTGATGCAGATAATAAGCCAGTGGCGGGGGCCACTGTAAACATCAAAGGTAGCACCGGGGGGACAAAAACTGATGCTGATGGTTCCTTCGCACTTGATGTTGAGAAAGGGAAAACCTTAAAAATTACCTATGTGGGGATGAAGGAACAGGAGATTCTTGTCAATGATGCATCAACTTATAGTATTGTGCTTCAATCAGGAACCGACTTGGATGAAGTTGTTGTTATTGGATATGGTACAGTAAAAAAACGCGATTTGACAGGTGCTGTGGCATCTGTATCGGGGAAGGATCTACAGTCCAATATAGCTAAAAGTACAGCGGGAGCGTTGCAAGGCCGTGTTGCGGGGGTATCCGTGACCAATGCGGGGGGAGCTCCCGGAGCGGGACTGAACGTGACTATTCGTGGTTTAAGCTCTTTTGGTAGCAATACACCGCTTTATGTTGTAGATGGTGTATTTGGGGACATCAATTTGGTGGATCCTAATGATATCGCTTCGTTGGAAGTCTTGAAAGATGCATCAGCAGCAGCGATTTATGGTTCACGTGCCGCTAATGGTGTAGTTATTGTGACCACCAAAAGCGGTCGGCAAAACACAGCCACTACACTCAGCGTAAACGCATTCACAGGTGTGCAAAAGGTTTCCAAAATGTTGGATCTTATGGACGCCACACAATGGAAAAATTTTCAGAAAGAGAATAAGTTACTGCCTCAGAGTGCCGAAGCGATGACAGCTAATACGGATTGGCAGAAAGAAGTATTCCGTGCGGCGCCTATGCATAAAGTTAATGTGGATGTTGCAGGCGGAGGTGAACGTTCAACTTATAGTGTTTCTGCTGGTTACATGGCTCAGGAAGGGATACTTTTGAATACAGATTACAAAACCTTTAATCTACGGACTAAAAATACCTTTAGCCTGTTTAATAACCATCTACGCTTGGGGAATACATTCTTGATTAAGAATGGGGATCAACAGCGGGGATCAGAATTGACGATTACCGATATTTTGCGCCAGAACCCTTTGGTTCCTGTATATGATTCGGCGGTATTGGGTGGGTACGGCACTCATTCTTCCTGGATGAAAAATATCGAAAATCCTGTTGGCGTCCTCAATTTGTACAACAACCAACGTCATCAGACCGATATTATGCTTAGCGGTTATGCGGAGGTTGACCTTTTTGTTAAAGGACTGAAGTATAGGTTGAATGTTGGGGCCAATCGTACTACAGGACGTAATTATAATAAAAAGGCAGAACCACATGTGTATGGTGATAAATTAATACAATCTTATTTGAGGGAAAGTGCATTTTTCAACAATCAGTGGTTGATTGAAAACACTTTACACTATGATCGTACATTTGAAAAGCATACGCTATCTGTTTTGGCTGGATATTCAGCGCAGGAAAACAATAACCGTGGATTTGGTTTGGGACGTTATGATATTCCATTAGGTACAGATGCTATCGATGCCGCAGCAATGGATCAGCAGTCTACCAATGGTAACCTTCAAGAGGATGCGTTGATTTCTCAGTTTGGTCGTTTGATGTACACCTATGACAACCGTTATCTTCTGACTGCTACCATAAGACGCGATGGTTCTTCGAAATTTGCAGAAGGTCATCGCTATGGTGTATTTCCTTCTGTTGCTTTGGGTTGGAACGTGATGAACGAAGCCTTCTTTGAGTCCGCTAAGAAAACGGTCAATGAATTTAAGATTCGCGCCAGCTATGGTCGTTTGGGTAACCAGAATATTGCTAACTACACCACACAGTTCACTACCCAATATGGTATCAATTACATTCAGGGAGGCAAATTGTGGCTAGGTGCTATTCCGGGCTACGAATGGGTATCCCCAAATGCCTTGACCTGGGAAGAAACCGAAACCAGTGACATTGGTTTAGATCTGGCTTTTTTGAATAATCGATTGAGCGTTAGTGCTGACTATTATGTGCGCGAGACTAAGAACATCCTTTTGGGAATCAACCGCGCGCCTTCATCGGGCTTAGGTGGTACTCCGGTAATGAATGCTGGGGTAATCAGTAACAAGGGATTTGAATTTTTGACCAGTTTTCGGGATGCTATAGGCGCGGTTAAATACAATATTTCTGTTAATGCATCTACTGTCAAGAACAATATGAAGGCTGTGACCCTAGGTTCTATACAAGAGTTTGCCGGTTTTAATCCGCATGCTGAAGGAGATATTACCTGGGCGAGAGTTGGCTATCCTATAGGAGGTTTCTGGTTGGTTAAGACTGATGGTATTTTCCAGTCTGATGCTGAAGTACAGGCGTATAAAAGTTCGAATGGTACGGTTATACAGCCTAATGCTAAGGCTGGAGATATTCGTTTTGTAGATTTCAATGATGATGGAAAAATCACAGATTATCAAGATGCCCAGTATTTAGGAAGCCCTTTTCCTAAGCTAGCTTATGGTATCCGAGGTAATGTGGAATATAAGGGCGTTGATTTGGGCGTTTTCTTTGACGGAGTGTCTGGTAATAAAATATATAACTATACCCGGGCGCGTATAGAATCAACCAATGAGGTCAATAACCATGCGACAAGTTTGTTGAACTCCTGGAAAACTTCAAATACCAATACGGATATTCCACGCTACACGCGTGAAGATCCGAATAACAATAGACGTCGTACATCTGACCGTTGGTTGGAGAATGGATCTTTCTTCCGTTTAAAAACCCTGGAGATAGGTTATACATTGCCACAGAATGTGTTGAGCAAAGCGGCATTGAAAAGTGCCCGCATCTTTTTCGCTGGTGACAACTTGTTTACTTCGACAAAGTATAAGGGATACACGCCGGATCTGGGAATCAATTCCGATGAGAATGGCGGTGGGTCCAGTACGATGACCGCAGGGACAGATTATGGTCGTTTCCCTTTGGCACGCACCTTTATGTTTGGTGTGCAAGCCAGCTTCTAAACGACATAATTATGTTTAGTCATTAATTTTAGCATTTTTAAAATACAACTATGAAATTTTTAATCAATAAATATACAATTGCGGTAGTAGTGGGACTGTCGCTAACAGGCTGTTCTAAGGATTTTCTGGACAAAACGAATCCCAATAAGCCGGTGGATGTTGTTTTTTGGAGGGATGAAAACGATGCGGTATCAGCTGTAGCAACTGTTTATTCACCTATTCGTAACCAGATGTCGGGTTATTATGGCGCATGGAGTGGGTATCAGACGATGAATCGGGCGGATGATACGTTTTTTCTGGTCGGGGAAGAAGCCTTTACCTGGGAATTTGTTAATTTTCTGAATAGCGCCTCGACGGGTAATAGTGAGTTTGGGAGCTTATACAAAGGTATTAACCGGGCGAATGTATTTTTCAAAAATATAAATAAAGTGCCTATGGATGAAGCCAAGAAAAAGCAACTGATCGGTGAAGTGAGTTTCCTAAGAGGGATGTACTATTTCTTATTGGCCGCCAACTGGGGTGACGTACCGTTGCGCTTGACGGTCGCTACAGATGATGCGGAACCAGGAGAAGCGGCATCTGCACCGGAGGCTGAAATCTGGAAGCAGGTGATTGCCGATTTCAAAGTAGCTAAAGAAAATTTACCTGTGGATAGACCAGCATCCGAATTGGGACGTGTGACCAAAGGAGCTGCGATTGCACATCTAGGTAAGGCATTAGTGTATACCAAGCAATATAGCGAAGCCGAAAAAGAACTGAAAGTACTACTTTCTTCACCTTATAATTATGATTTAGTAGCTGATTATCAGGATAATTTCAAACATACGACTAAGTTTAACAAAGAGTCGGTATGGGAGTTGGCATACGATGGTACCTTGAGTAGTGGTGGTGTATGGGGGAATGATCAACCAAACTCGCACTTGGGTATGGTGTTGCCTAACTTTGTAGGTCCTGATGGTACTGGAGCATGGTTCAAGATTATGCCATCACCGGCTATTATACGTGATTTTATCGCTGAGGAGAGACCAACAGGATCCGATACCCGTTTCGACAAACGTATGAATGCCAGTTTCCTATGGAAATATTCGGATTACCAGACTGGGGCTGTTGATGGTAAATGGTATGGTAATCAGACTTTTGATGATGTTTGGGAGAAATGTAAAGAGAAATTTAAGCGACATTCTCCTGAAGAGCTTGAAAAAGCTTTTCCAACTATTGATGGAAAACAGGGGCGTTTCTTGATGAATAAGTACACCAATGCTTATATGAATGCTGCGGGTTCCAACTCTCATTATGATCCCGCTAAGAATAACAACAACAATCTACGGGTGTTTCGTTTTTCTGAAGTACTATTGTTACATGCTGAAGCTTGTGCACAGAATGGAAATATTGCAGATGCCTCGTCCAGCCTTAAACGTATACGTAATCGTGCAGGATTGGCTAATAAGACTTGGAGTGGTAAAGATGATTTGATGAAGGAAATCATGAAGCAAAATGAATTGGAGTTTTTCTTTGAAGGACATCGTTTCTTTGACTTAAAACGTTGGTTTGCGTATGCTGACATGAAGAAGATTTTTGTGGATAACAAAAAGCAAGGGGCCAATAATTTCGGGCCTAAGCATTACTATCTTCCTATACCACAGGACGAATTGAATACCAATACCAAAATAGAACAACATCCGTTGTGGAAGTAATTATCAATTTTTCGGAGGAGCTTTTCAGCTCCTCCGAAAAATTAATCTTAACACCTAGGATCTATCAGCAATATAAACTATGTCAGCTACTTGTGTTTTTAATTATTTAAAAAAAAGGAACATCATACCTTATCTATATTTAGGAATGATGGTTATCCTATTTTATTCCTGCGCCAGGAATAGGGATGCTGTGTTAGAGATTCCTTCAAAACAGTCTTTGAATGAATGGGTTGATAAGGGAGAGCTGCTGCTTGACATTACGAAAGGTAAAGAAAACTATGTGTTCAACTTTGAAGGTGGAAAGGTGTCTGTCTCTTTGCAGGAAATTGCAAAAGTGGAACCGCAGCTGGAACGCTGGCAAACTAAGATTACTTTTAGTGATGGTTCGGAACTGGTTGTGCCCAGCAAGGGTACAGACCTTGGCTTTATAGTTGAAGGTATAAAACTTAACCCTTCGGGTTTAAATCCATTGGCGGCTTTGGTTAATGTATGGCTGCCTACCTATGGTCGGGTGAAAGTTACCGTACGGGGGAAACACGGTGATCAGGGCAATATTACCCATTTATGCCAAGATGATACGCCGAAGCAAGGAGTACCCATCTTTGGGCTATATCCCGATTACGACAATGTGGTAGAACTAACCTTTACCAGTATGAAGGGGATAGAACGAGGCAGTACCACGATACATATCCAGACAAATGCTATCGAAATACAGGACTTTCCGCGGTGGAAAAGTATCAAAGCGGAGCCCGCTAAGATGGAACCTGGAGTTAACCTAGTGAACTATCCCGGCATGAGCGAGATAGACGCATCTCTGCCTTATATGATCGATAACGAAGGCGAACTACGCTGGTTATTGGATTTTAAAAAGTCGCCGGAGTTGAAAAAGCTATCTTTATCCATCGGATTGAAACGGACAAAAAAAGGAACATTCATTGCGGGTGACCAATCTGAACCGCGCATTGTAGAAGTTGACATGTTCGGTAACTTGAAGCGTCAATGGGATTTAAGGAAATTAGGCTATACTTTTCACCATGAAATTACAGAGGCTGCCAACAGCAATTTTTTAATAACAGTGACAAAAACAGCCGCGCGTTTAGTTAATGGACAACCCCGAATGAATGACCACATCATTGAACTGAATCCCCAAACAGGGAGCTTGGTCAATGAATGGGATCTGGCCAAGCAGCTGGATACTACCCGTTACGTAAAACCTGACGGTATTACTCCTCCTGCTTTTTCGCAGACGGCAAATAACTGGGCACACAACAACTCCATCGCAGAAATAGGAAATGACTTATTGGTGACTTTACGTTATCAGGGTATTGTGCGTTTTAACCACGCAGGACAGACTCAATGGATGATTTCTCCACATAAATTCTGGGGTGCCAATTATCAATCGTTGTTGCTGAAACCTATTACTGAGGATGGTACAGTTATTACCGATCCTGCTGTCATCAATGGTGATGCAAGCATCGCGGGATTTGACTGGCCTTGGGGCCCCCATACACCAGTGGCACTTTCCGAAGATCGTATTTTAGTTTTTGATAATGGCTACAACCGAAGCTGGATCCCCAATTTTGGATCAGGTGTGAACAATTATAGCCGAGTAGTCGAATATAAAATTGATGCGGCTAAGAAAACAGTGCAACAACTTTGGTCTTATGGAAAAGAAAGAGGGGCAAATGCATTTTCTCAAGCTTTATCGGGGGTACAATACCTGCCACAGACTGGTAATATTCTATTCTTTCCCGGTATGGGGGTGAAAACAAGTATAGGGAATGGAGGTCGCGTGATGGAAATCGATCCGAAGACGAAGGAAGTTTTGTTTGAACTTGAAATAACTACCGGCAGCGGCTCAGCATTTCACAGGGTAACACGTATGCCACTCTATCCTTCGAATTTATAAATAACTTTTTTGAACTTACGTAATTTTATGTCCGAATCCTTTGAGCGCCAGCAAGCTTATATTATCGAAACACAACGTTTATTATTAGAAAAAGCAAACGTTGGATTATTCAGTCCGGGAAAAATTGTCACGCGTTATTTTAATCCTGTTGTCACCAAAGAACATATTCCGCTTACCTGGCGTTACGATTTCAATCCATTGACAAATCCTCATTTTTTGGAACGAATTGCCTTCAATTCAACCATGAATGCTGGAGCAATCTATTGGAAAGGAAAGTACCTGCTATTCGTTCGCGTGGAAGGTGTCGACCGAAAGTCTTTCTTTGCAATTGCCGAAAGTCACAATGGAATAGATCAATTTCGCTTCTGGGATCATCCTGTCTTACTCCCAGATTCGGAATCTGATGAAACCAATGTCTATGATCTTCGGCTTACGGCACATGACGACGGCTGGGTCTATGGAATTTTCTGCAGTGAACGCCGTGCGTCTGATGCTGCTCCAGGCGATCTTTCTAGCGCCGTTGCTTCTACAGGTATCATCCGGTCAAAAGATCTGATACATTGGGAACGCCTACCTAATTTAAAGGCTGGCAGTCAACAACGCAATGTGGTACTGCATCCTGAGTTTGTGGAAGGAAAATACGCGTTTTATACACGCCCCCAGGACGATTTTATTCTAGCAAAAAGCGGTGGTGGCATTGGATGGGCCTTGGTGGAGGATATCACCAAAGCTGTTATCCAAGAGGAAAAGATTATTAATAAACGTTTTTACCATACGATCAAGGAACTTAAAAATGGGGAGGGACCGACGCCACTAAAGACGGAGAAAGGCTGGTTGCACCTCGCACACGGAGTCAGGGGTACTGCAGCGGGCTTACGTTATGTATTATACCTTTATCTCACGAGCCTAGAGGATCCAAGTGAATTAATTGCGGAACCCGCGGGCTATCTAATGGCTCCCGAAGGCGAGGAAAGGGTGGGGGATGTTTCCAATGTGCTTTTTTCTAACGGTTGGATTATGAATGCAGATGGTACCGTGTATATTTATTACGCCTCCAGCGATACACGGACGCATGTTGCAGTTTCTTCCGTAACCAAATTGCTGGATTATTGCCTGAATACACCGGCAGACGGACTCCGCTCAGCAGAATCATTGCGCAAGGTGATTAATCTGATTGATCATAATATGCACTATATAAATAATAAAAGTCGGGGAGAGGTTGGTCATCTCTCACAATAGTGTGGGATCAGGAAGAAATACAAAGTGTACCCGAACCACAATAGATGATCGTAAATAGCATGCCGAAAATAGCGTGCTTAGTACACTTTAGCAACAGGGCAATAAAATGTATGAATAAAAAAAATGGGCAATCAACAAACCAATGCTATGTTAAAGAATGTTTGTGTTAAAATTCTCGCTTTGATCAGTCTTTGTAGTTTAGCATTTTCTGTGCGGGCTCAAGAATCGGAGAGCTTAAAAATTATCTCTTATAATATCTGGAATGGTTTTGAGAAACAGCAGGATCGAAAGGATAAATTTAGTGATTGGATTCGAAAAGAGCAACCTGATATAGTGGCATTGCAGGAACTGGTCAATTTTAAGCAAACAGATCTCGCAAAATTGGCTAAAGCATATGGACATACTTACACGGTTTTATTAAAAGAGCAAGGTTACCCTGTCGGTATTTCCTCACGTTATCCGATCAGGCTTGTAAAAGCACAAGTAGATCAGTTTTGGCATGGGATGCTGCATGTGAAGATCAAAAACTTAGATCTTATCGTAACACATCTAAGCCCTTTTTCCTGGAAATATAGACTTGGAGAGGCAAGACAAATTGTGGAATATGTAAAGAATAATAGCTTGGACAGCTGTATTATTATGGGAGATCTGAATGCCTACTCCCCATTGGATGCCATTTGGTTGGAAACGCAGTCTGTATTGAAAGCGAACTTGACAAAATGGGATCAGGAGCATCCGCAATATGGCAATATGAACTGCAGTAGATTTGACTATCGTGTATTATCAACTTTTCTGGCTGCTGGTTTTGACGATTGTATCGGACGGTACGTATTTCCTAAAATCAAACGTGCCAGCTACCCTGCAGCGACGCTTTACAATTGGAAATGGGGAGACTCCCGGTTGGGGGCCGTTTCTGAACGTCTTGATTATATTTTGTTGTCTGAACCTTTAGCATCTCATGTGAAACAGGTGGAAGTGCATAATGGTCCTGCACTTGAAGGGATATCTGATCATTACCCTGTTTCGGTCGTGATTGATCAATTGGAGAAATAGAAATATAATTGTAGATTGCGGATAACCACGAAAAGAATATTCATGGAAATTTCCGTAATAGATATAGTTATCATCGTCAGTTATTTGCTTGCGATGATTGTCATCGGTTTGATCCTTAAAAAGCGAGCAGCCAAGAATCTTGATTCCTATTTTTTAGGCGGAAAAACGCTTCCCTATTATATGCTCGGTATTTCTGATGCATCGGGTATGTTCGACATCTCGGGAACCATGTGGATGGTTTACCTTGCTTTTGTATATGGATTAAAAAGCATGTGGATCCCTTGGTTATGGCCTGTTTTCAATCAAATTTTTTTGATGGTCTATTTATCGGTCTGGTTGCGACGATCCAATGTCCTGACTGGAGCAGAATGGATCCGTACGCGTTTTGGTCATGGTCGGGGAGCTGACGGAGCCTATACGATCGTCATTCTATATGCCATAGTTGCGGTAATGGGTTTTTTGTGTTACGGCTTTATCGGTATAGGGAAATTCATGGAAGTTTTTTTTCCATGGGAACAGGTATCCCGCTTTATTCCATTGGCGATTGATCCGGCGATGGCCCCTCAATTGTATGGCATTTTCTTTACAGCGATTACGACTTTTTACGTCATGCTTGGTGGGATGCATAGTATTGTGTGGGCGGATATGGTCAAGTTTGGTATTATGATTATTTCGGGAATTGCCATCGCTGTTATTGCTATGCAGCAAGTTAGCCCCGAACTATTGGCCGCAAACACGCCAGAAGGTTGGGACTCGCCCTTCTTCGGTTGGCACCTGGATTTGGATTGGAGTACTTTACTTCCCTCCATAATGGACCGGATCGCCGATGATCAATATAATCTTTTTACGGTATTTGTCATGATGATGCTATTTAAAGGGATATTTATGAGCATGGCAGGACCGGCAGCCAACTATGATATGCAGAAGATATTGGCCTGTAGGTCCCCTAAGGAGGCGGCTTTAATGAGCGGTTCGGTGTCGGTCATCCTACTTATCCCACGTTATCTGATGATTATGGGGTTCACGGTATTAGCGCTAGTATTTTTTCGGGATGAATTTGCACATATGGGCAATCAGATGGATTTTGAAATTATCCTGCCCAAAGCTATCAGCCGCTTCGGAAAGGTTGGGTTGACCGGGCTATTGTTGGCAGGGCTATTGGCGGCATTCATGTCTTCATTTGCTTCAACGATAAATGCTGCTCAGGCTTATCTTGTAAATGATGTGTTGTTGAAGTTTATGTACCGGTCTGCTTCTCCCAAAAAGCAGATCCGTCTGAGTTATGCTGTTTCAATCGCTGTGGTTGTCTGTAGTACTATTATCGGCTTATATGTGCAGAATATAAACTCCGTTTTACAATGGATAGTCTCCGCGTTATATGGCGGTTATATTGCAGCAAATGTATTGAAATGGCATTGGTGGCGTTTTAATGGTGCCGGTTTTTTCTGGGGAATGCTAGCGGGTATATTTGGAGCGATCATATTACCGCAGGTTTTTCCGGATACACTGCCATTATATTTCTTCCCTTTTTTGTTTGTCCTATCTTTGTTTGGCTGTTTTGCAGGGACATGGTTATCCCGGCCTACCGAAGAGGAAGTGCTAGTAGACTTTTATGTGCGTGTACGCCCTTGGGGTTTTTGGGGGCCGATTCATCAAAAAGCACTAGAGAAATACCCTGATCTCAGGAAGAATGATCATTTTAAACGGGATATGGTTAATGTGGCTGTTGGTATAGTATGGCAATGTTGTCTGACCTTGGTGCCAATGTATATTGTGATCAAACAAGGACAGGGCTTGCTCACAACAATCTTGATACTGGGTATTACTACACTTATCCTGAAAAAGAACTGGTATGATAAAATGAATCGTGATGAGGAGGAATATAATGCCTTTATGGTAAAGTACGGGTTGAATAAAACAGACAAGACCGTCACTGAAAAGACGATTATTGACTAACCATACGAACTGTTTTTGACCATATAAAAGCTTTTCGATCATATAAAAATAGGCTACCAGTTGTACTTTGACCGGTAGCCTATTTTTATAAAACGGACTTATTGGATCAGCTAGTTACTTGCTTTGACCTTAAAAGGAATGACATATTCTCCCCATTCCAGTGAAATATTACCTTCGGGAGTCGCATTGATTTTGAACTGCTCCTGACTGTTATCCGATTTACCATTACTGACCGAAACGCGTAGCGCATCGTCTTTGGCGTCATATTTTGTTCCCCATTGATTCCACACTTTGCTGAACATAAGGGTTGTTTCGTGTTCTCCAGGGATACTATAAAGACCGTATTTCCCAGCGGCTAGTTTTTTTCCTTCAACCAATACATCTTTATTGAATTCGATCGTAGTGGCCTCATTGGCGCCTGTACGCCAAACTACACCGGCAGGAACAATATCAACACCGAGCTTGCGACCTTTGAGTGAAGGACGGCTGTAATTGATGTCGATGGTAACACCATCGGTTGTTATTACCTTGGTGTTGTCTGGAGGACTTGGACGTTTGCTTTTGTCTGTCTGGGCGAAGCTAAGTTGACCGATTAGGGTCAAAATCGTTAAAATTAGTACTCTCATCTGTTCTTATTTTTGATTAAACACTTAAATATAAGATTTTTATGTGATGAAAATAGTATTAATTTTAACAGATATAAACGACTGGGCAAATTGTTCAAACCAGTTTTTGATCCTGTCGAAAATATAAATATAGTTCCATTTTCCTGGTATTACTCAAACTAGTCCATAAAAAAATGGCGAGTTTATTTTCAGATCTAAGTTCGCTCATAATAATACAGCCCAAAAGTTAGACAGAAAACTTTTGGGCTGTGGTCCATTCTCTAATTTTGAATGTGCTTCTTTGTTTACTGCATTTAAATCGCAGCTTTTTATTTTTTAGACCAGATATTCGAATAATGTTTGATCTTTATTGATTTCAATGACATCGAATTTGTATTCTTTCATCCGTGCGATCAATGTTTCGTAATCTTCAGGCTTGTTGAGCTCAATGCCGACTAGGGCTGGGCCCCTTTCCCGTTCTGTTTTTTTGATAAACTCAAACCGCGTGATATCGTCTTTAGGGCCAAGAACTTCGGAAACGAAAAGTTTCAATGCACCGGGGCGCTGTGGGAAACGTACGATAAAATAGTGCTTGTATCCTTCATAAAGTAGAGACAGTTCTTTGATCTCACTCATGCGGTCAATATCATTGTTGCCACCTGAAATAATACAGACTACTTTTTTCCCTTTAATTTCATCTTTGTGGAACTCCAATGCGGCAACAGAAAGTGCGCCTGCAGGTTCAACGACGATTGCATCTTTATTGTATAACTCCAAAATGCAGGTACAGATTTTACCTTCAGGAATAGAGCGTGTATCATCGAGGAGTTGCTTAGCAATGGCAAATGTCGTAGCTCCTATTTTTTTTACAGCAGCTCCGTCCACAAACTTGTTGATGTGCTCTAATTCAAAGGGTGCGTCGTGTTCAAGTGCAGCCTGCATCGATGGAGCACCTTCAGGTTCTACACCATAACACTTGATCGCTTTGTTTTTGCTTTTCAGGTAATAGCTTGCTCCAGCAGCAAGTCCACCACCACCGATCGGAATAAATATGGCATCCATATCAGGAAGATCCTGCAATGCTTCAACGGCTACAGTACCTTGTCCTTCGACAACTTTGAGATCATCAAATGGTGGAATGAAAGTTATACCATGTTGTTCCGTGTACGCCAGGGCAGCTTTTTGACAGTCATCAAATGTATCTCCGGTCAATACAATTTCAACATTGCCATTACCCCACATTTCGGTCTGCGAGATTTTTTGACGAGGGGTCGGCCCAGGCATAAATATAACACCCTTAATGTCTAATTTGTTGCATGAAAAGGCTACACCCTGGGCATGATTGCCTGCACTTGCACAGACCACACCACGTTGTCTTTCTTCATCGGTCAACGAAATAATCTTATTGTAGGCACCACGCAATTTATAAGAACGTACAACTTGCAAATCTTCTCTTTTGAGATAGACTTCGGCGTTATATTTTTCGGATAAATGCCGATTATACTGTAGCGGTGTACGATTGACCACAGATTTGATGCGCTCAAGTGTAGCTTCGGAATCGATGTTTAGGGTTGATAGATCCATAGTTAGATGATATGTCTAATGAAGGTAGTAAAGAAAGCGGAGATATCCACCGCTATGTTAGAGATTCTACCTATACTGTGTTTAAAAGTTGATTTAAATTTAGTTGATTTTTATGAAAAAGACCTCGAGTGTATAGAACAAAAAAGTTTATACATGTGATTGTGGAATCCTCTTAAAAAATATGTTCTTGATGAAAAAAGGCTGCATCAGCAGCCTTTCCTTTTTTTATATCTTTTCTTGGATGAGGCTTTTTAGGTCATCATCACAAATATTTTTCTTTTCGTCGGCCAAAACCAAAAAGCGTTGATAGCAATCCGCAAGATCATCTTTTTCAAGATGGAAACCCAAGCGCTCTAAATGGTGTTTAAGTGCATGTCTTCCTGAACGGGCAGTTAAGATGATATCTGCTTCGTCAAGCCCTACATCTTCGGGTCTGATAATTTCATAATTTTCGCGGTGTTTCAAGAAGCCATCTTGGTGGATACCTGAACTATGGGCAAAGGCATTCCGGCCAACAATCGCTTTATTGGGTTGCACAGGCATGTTCATCATTTCACTCACTTTACGTGATAGATAGGTAAACATACGGCTATCAATATTTGAAGTTAAGCTACCGAAAGATTGGTTGTGTACTTTAAGGATCATCGCAACTTCTTCCAATGAGGTATTACCCGCACGTTCACCGATACCATTGATGGTACATTCTACCTGACGGGCGCCGTTTTGTATCGCGGCAATGGAGTTGGCTGTAGCAAGGCCCAAATCATTGTGACAGTGAGCAGAGATGATTGCTTGATCAATATTACGTACATTCTCCTTAAGATACTTGATTTTAGCACCATATTGGTCTGGTAAGCAATATCCGTTAGTGTCTGGAATATTCACCACTGTCGCGCCAGCAGCAATAACTGATTCAATCATTTTAGCTAAAAATTCCAGATCTGCACGGCCCGCATCCTCTGCATAAAACTCAACATCTTCCACATAGGATTTAGCATGTTTTACCGCCGCTACCGCACGCTCTAAAATTTCTTCACGTGTACTATTGAATTTATATTTGATATGCATATCTGAAGAACCAATACCGGTATGGATACGTGGGCGCTTGGCATATTTCAATGCTTCGGCAGCGACGTCAATATCGTTTTGATTAGCACGGGTTAATGCACATATAATAACATCATTCACCGCCTGGGATAACGCTACTACAGATTGAAAATCTCCGGGGCTGGAAACAGGAAAACCAGCTTCGATAATATCGACACCTAGTTTTTCTAAATCCTTCGCGATCTCAATTTTCTCTGGAGTAGTTAATTGGCATCCTGGTACCTGTTCGCCATCACGTAATGTGGTGTCGAAGATGTAAAGATGATTAGGATCGTGTAACATAATTTCTTAATTCAAAAGATTTACAAATAAAAAAGTAAGAAGTAAAACTCCCTACCCATATCTCATTACTATTTAATAAATGCTAATACTTTTTCACCCATTTCTTGCGTACCTAGGACTTTAGAAGCTTCGGTGTGGGCATTGGCGATATCTCCCGTTCTCCAACCTGCTTTTAGTGTTTCAGCAACAGCATTGGTAACTGCTTTTGCTTCTTCTTGAAGACCAAAGCTAATGTCAAGCATTAATGCCGCCGATAGAATTGAGGCAAGTGGATTCGCTTTATTTTGGCCCGCGATATCATGTGCCGAACCGTGGATAGGCTCAAAGAAACCTGTACCATCACCGACTGAAGCTGAGGCCAACATCCCCATTGATCCCGCGATCTGAGATGCTTCATCTGTCAAGATATCACCAAAAAGATTCGCTGTTAATACGACATCAAATTTCTTCGGATTCTTAACCAATTGCATTGCTGCATTGTCGATAAACATGTGTTCTGTTTCAACATCTGGGTATTCTTTCGCAATTTCTTGAACAACTTCTCTCCATAAGCGGGAAGTTTCCAATACATTGGCTTTATCAACTGAGCATAATCTCTTGTTACGGGTACGGGCAGCATCATAAGCTTTACGTGCGATACGCTCTACTTCATAACGGTGGTAGTTCATCAAATCCGAAGCGAAGGTATTGTCCTCATTGCGGTTTTTCTCTCCGAAATAAACGTCACCTGTCAACTCGCGGAAGAAAAGAATATCTGTTCCTTGTAGGATTTCAGGCTTTAAACTTGATGCATCTAATAGTTCATCAAATAAAAGGATAGGACGAAGATTAGCATACAAACCTAATTCTTTACGGACCTTTAATAAGCCTTGCTCAGGTCGTACTTTAGCAGATGGATCATTGTCGTATTTGATATGTCCGATCGCGCCGAAAAGGATTGCATCTGATGCTTTGGCTTTCGCTAGCGTTTCATCTGGAAGCGGATTGCCCGTAGCCTCAATCGCTGTGTGTCCCATGATCGCTTCATCAAAACTGAATTCATGACCATAATTTTCACCGATCTTTTCTAAAACTTTTTTACCCCATGTTGTTACTTCTTGGCCAATGCCATCTCCAGGGATGATTAATATATTTTTTTTCATTGTTTTATTAGTATTGCGTATAGAGATATGAGTATGGAGATGCTATTTTTATAAAATTTGAATATCCATCCGCTCATGTCCATTGTCTAATATCTATTATCTATCGTCTAAATATCTATTGTTAATTATCGTTTTCCACAATTTCTATGTTGATAAAGGCTCTTTTTTGTGGATAACTCGTTCTACGGATTTAATTTCACCCTTTTCCAGCACCATCTTGTTGTCTATACAGGTTGGTAATTGGCTTTGGAAATGACCGACATAAATAAGGGTCTGGCCATTCTTGCTCAGGTCATCGATCACATCGTTGAAATATTGCGATTGTTCCTTGTCTAATCCCTGACATGGTTCATCTAATATAAGCAATTCGGGATGTTTTACAATGGTGCGGGCCAGCAAGGCTAACCGTTGTTGGCCTAAGGGTAAAGATCCTAATGTTTTATGCTTCACTTCTTTGAGATCGAAAAAATGAAGTACCTGATCCAGCTTCTGCTGTTGCTCGTACCCCAATTTCTGATAGAGGCTCATCGAGTCGAAGAACCCCGAAGCGATTGTTTGTCCTACATTGGCATTCATATCGTAGTACCAATGTAATTCGGGAGAAATTATACCAAGATGTTCTTTAATTTCCCAGATACTTTCTCCTGATCCTCTTTTTTTACCAAAAAGGTGGATATCATTTGCATAGGCCTGCGGATGGTCTCCATTGATCAGACTTAATAAAGTCGATTTCCCAGAGCCATTATGTCCTTGCAACAACCATTTTTCACCTGCTTTAACTTCCCAATCGATGTTTTTTAAGACTTGCTTCTCTCCATAAGAAATATGAATCTGTTTCATCTTTACCATGGTTGGAGCGGAGACTTTGGGCGATTGTTGCAAGAAATAAGGTAATTCCTTTCGCTTTCGTGGTATTCCTTTTGAAATTTCGCTATTGTTTTGACGAATGACTATTTTTCCATCCTGGATTTCAGCAAAACGATTGATGCAATCAGGCTGCTCGTCATCATTACTGATAAGCAGGAGTGATACACCCTTTTCTGCAAGCTGATCAAAGACCTGATTCAGATCTTTTCTGGATTGTACATCCAGTCCAGTATAAGGCTGGTCAATAATCAATAGCTGAGGTTGAAGCCATAGCGCTTTGACCAACTGTAGCCTTTTATGTTCGCCACTGGAAAGTTCGATCAACTGTTGATCTTTGAAGTTTTCAAATCCAAAGATGGAGAGGTAAGGTGCTACATCTTCAAAGGATAGCTGTTGTTCCTTTGCAAAATGTTTTAATTCCGCAAAAACCGTTAGTGTATCGTTTTTTGCAAATTTATTGTAGCGTTGTTGGTAGTAGAAATTGCGATCACCTTCCAAATTGGTAAATTGAAACCAATTAGAGACGTAATGCACAATAGCTGGCAAGGGGCTATCCAAATCTAGATGGAAGGATAGGGCACCTTCATATTTTAGTTGTCCCGCAATTGCTTTCGCAAGCGTTGTTTTTCCAGTGCCACTCGGACCACCTAAGATCCATTGTTCACCAGGGAAAATTTGCCAATTTAAACCTTGCAGCACGGTATCTTTACCATGCTGAATAGTTAAATTGGCAATATGGACGACTGGGTCTACCATTTTCTTGTTGTTTCAAATGATTCAATTAAATCTTTTTGATTAAGGATGAAATCGATATCATCGTATCCATTAATCAAGCATGATTTTTTGTATGGATTGATTTCAAATTCAAATTGGTCACCTGTCTCTGTTAACATAACCGTTTGTTTTTCGAGATCAACGATAATCTCTGTGTTTGGATTTTGGTGTACCAGTTCGAAGATTTTCGCTAAGAACTCTTCCGAAACCTGTATCGGCAATACACCATTATTAAGGGCGTTACCTTTAAAGATATCTGCAAAAAACGAACTGATGACAACATCAAAGCCATAGTCTTGAATTGCCCATGCAGCGTGCTCACGGCTAGAGCCGCAACCAAAGTTTTTACCGGCAACCAATATCTTTCCTGAGTAGGTTGGGCTATTCAATACGAAATCTGCTTTGGGTTGATTTTCACTATCAAAACGCCAGTCACGGAACAGGTTGTCTCCAAAGCCTTCTCGTGTGGTCGCTTTTAGAAAGCGTGCTGGAATAATTTGGTCAGTATCAATATTTTCAATAGGTAATGGAACTACCTGTGATGTTAAAGTTTCAAATTTTTTCATGTCAAAAATTAAAAAGTCAAAATTAAATCAATTCTCATGTCTCACTATTCAATACTAGATCAACTCTCTAACATCTGTTACTTTACCAGTTACTGCTGCCGCCGCTGCTGTCAGTGGTGATACCAACATGGTGCGCGCATTTGGGCCTTGGCGTCCTTCGAAGTTTCTGTTTGAGGTTGAAACACAATATTTACCCGCAGGAATTTTGTCTTCGTTCATCCCTAAACATGCCGAACATCCAGGCTCACGCAATTGGAATCCAGCCGCTTCAAATATTTTATCCAAGCCTTCTTCTTTGGCTTGTTTTTCTACCTGCTTGGAGCCTGGTACAATCCATACTTCGACATCCTGTGCTTTTTGTTTTCCCTTAACGAATGAAGCTACTTCACGTAAATCTTCGATACGGGAGTTGGTACAGCTTCCGATGAAAACATAATCAACACGGTTACCTAAGACTGTTGAATCATCCTTAAAGCCCATATAGTCTAAGGCTTTTTGATACGATGGTCTTTCTGATTCAGGTTGTGCATTTGTTGCTGGGATATGTTCTGCAATACCCATACCCATGCCTGGATTTGTACCGTAGGTAATCATCGGGGCGATGTCCGCTGCATCAAAGGTCAATACTTTATCAAAGATGGCGTCTTCGTCTGAATACAATGTTTTCCAGTAGGCTAAGGCATTATCCCATTCTTCTCCTTTTGGTGCGAATTCACGACCTTCCACATAATCAAATGTAATTTGATCGGGTGCGATAAGTCCACCGCGTGCACCCATTTCGATACTCATGTTACAGATGGTCATACGTGCTTCCATGCTCAAAGAGCGGATTGCTGAACCGGCATATTCGATAAAATAGCCTGTACCACCTGCAGCAGAAATCTTGGCGATAATATAGAGGATAATATCTTTTGCGCCAACCCCTTTTTGCAAGGTACCATTAACTTCAATTTTCATTGTTTTGGGCTTGGACTGCAATAAACATTGCGTCGCAAAGACCTGTTCAACCTGAGAAGTTCCAATACCAAAAGCAATAGCTCCAAAGGCACCATGTGTTGAGGTATGGCTATCCCCACAGACCATCGTTTTACCGGGTAGTGTGATACCTAACTCTGGACCAATTACGTGTACAATCCCTTGATAAGGATGACCCAAACCATATAATTCAATACCAAATTCAGCACAATTTTTGGTCAGCATATCGACTTGGTATCGCGATAACTCTTCTTTGATCGGTAAATGTTGGTTGAGGGTCGGTACGTTATGGTCGGCAGTAGCTACCGTTTGCTTTGGACGAAAGACTGGAATTCCTCTTTTGCGTAGGCCATCAAAAGCTTGAGGTGAAGTAACCTCATGAATCAAGTGAGTATCGATATATATAATATCCGGAAACCCTTCTTCACGCTTGACGACGTGAGCATCCCAAATCTTTTCTACTAATGTTTTTGACATTTTTTAATCTCTCTTATGTTATTTTTATTTTAATCAGGGTGATATTGTAAATGTCTCAATATCACCCTGATTTCAATATACTAAATTACGAAATATTCATGATTTTGGAGCATATCTATGGATTGAATTCACCTCAATATGCTATCCGGCTTTAAAAAACAAATAATTCGTATAAATTTTTAAACAGTTTTGATTGCTTTCATTGCTGTCATTGCTTTACGCAATTTACGGCCAACGATTTCTACTGGATGATCACGTAAAATTTCGTTGATAACAACTAATTGGGCATTATCAACTGCTGCATCTTTGTTTTCGTTAAAGTTTTTACCTACTAAATCTGTGTCAACAGTTTTCATGAAATCAGCCAATAAAGGTTTACAAGCTTGATCAAATAGGTAACAACCGTATTCTGCAGTATCAGAAATAACACGGTTCATTTCAAACAATTTCTTACGTGCGATCGTATTTGCGATCAATGGTGTTTCGTGCAATGATTCGTAATAAGCAGACTCTGGTTTGATACCAGCTTCAACCATTGTTTCAAATGCTAATTCTACCCCAGCACGAATGAAGGCGACCATCAAGGTATAATTGTCGAAGTATTCTTGCTCGTTAATTTTAACATCACCAGCAGGCGTTTTTTCAAATGCAGTTTCGCCTGTTTCAGCTCTCCATTTCAATAAGTTAGCATCGCCATTTGCCCAATCTTCCATCATCGTCTTGCTAAAGTGACCTGACATGATATCGTCTTGGTGTTTTTGGAACAATGGACGCATGATATCTTTCAGTTCTTCGGAGATCTCAAAAGCTTTTACTTTTGCAGGGTTGCTCAAACGGTCCATCATACCGCTTACACCACCATGTTTCAAGGCTTCAGTAATTACCTCAACACCATATTGTACCAATTTGGATGCGTACCCAGCTTCAATTCCTTTTTCGATCATTTTGTCGAAAGATAAAATAGAACCTGTTTGCAACAAACCACAAAGAATAGTTTGCTCACCCATTAGATCTGATTTTACTTCCGCTACGAATGAAGATTTCAATACACCAGCTTTGTGACCACCTGTTCCTACACAGTATGCTTTAGCTTCAGCCCATCCTTTTCCTTGAGGATCATTCTCTGGGTGAACAGCGATCAAAGTAGGTACACCAAATCCACGAAGGTATTCAGCACGTACTTCAGATCCTGGACATTTTGGAGCAACCATGATTACCGTGATGTCTTTACGGATTTGCATGCCTTCTTCAACAATGTTGAAACCGTGTGAATAAGATAGGGTTGCGCCTTCTTTCATTAACGGCATAACTGCAGTGATAACCGAAGTATGTTGTTTATCTGGAGTCAAGTTAATGACCAAATCTGCTGTTGGAATCAACTCTTCATAAGTTCCTACATTGAAGTTATTGTCCGTAGCGTTTTTCCAAGAATCTCTTTTTTGTTCAATAGCTTCTTTACGTAGAGCATAGGATACATCCAATCCGCTATCTCTTAAGTTTAAACCTTGGTTCAAGCCTTGAGCACCACATCCTACAATTACGATTTTTTTACCTTTTAAAGCATTTACTCCATCCGTGAATTCGGTGTTGTCCATGAATTCAGCGTGACTTAATTGTTCTAACTGCTCTCTAAGCGGTAAGGTGTTGAAATAATTTGCCATTGTTTTGATTTAGTATTGAGTAATGAGATATGAGAATTGAGATTTTGGTTTTTCAAGCTTATGGCTTACCAGCTTTCTTTCTTCTCTTTTTATTTTTTAATTTCTATTTTTTTAATTTACAAACATCTGCGTTGTGCCAAAGCATAGCCATAATGAACATTATCATGTCCAGAGGTCAAAGCGATAACATCTTCAACTGTATCCATTGGATAACCATAGGTCGCGGTAGAAAAAGAAGTAATCTCTCCGAAAACACCATTTTCGTAGTCTTTGGCGATCTGTTCGATGCTTTTGATGGCAATTTCTTTTAGTTCGTCAATTTCAGCCTGCTCCACAAAACGTGTGGGTTTGGTATCTTTTCTGTAATCCTCGTTGTATTTCACCCAGGAGCTGTCTGCTTTGACACCTGTACGAACATAGACTAAAGTCTGTGTACTCACCACGATATGTCCGAAATTCCAGATAATATTATTATTAAATCCAGTAGGGATTTTGTTGAGTTGCTCTATGGAAAGACTATCCACCAATTCAATGAATTTTTGGCGTGCCTGTAAGATAAATTTAAATGTTTCTTGCATCTGATTACATAGTAAATACATCATCCCGTTTGTCGAGATATTCATTTTCAACGATTTCTATTGACGGTTCCTTTGCTTCAAACTGCACCAATTTGGAGTGGAAACCAGCGCTATCTTTAATGATAGCGATACGGGCACCACGGACAAATTCGATCAATCCGTATTTTGTCAATTCGTCGGTCAACTTATCAATTTCTTCGCGGTGACCTGCAGTTTCAAAAACGATATAATCATTACGGATCACAACCACATTGGCACCATATTGACGTAGTAAACGTTCAACATATACCTTCTCATTGACAACGTCAGCAGGGACTTTATATAAAGCCTGTTCTTGCCAGATCACTTCGTCATTGGTGTTATAGTAAGCTTTAAGAATGTCAATCTGTTTTTCCAACTGACGACAAAGCTTACGTAGAACATCTTCTGCCTCAGTAATGACAATGGTAAATCGATGTATGCCTTCTACTTCGGAAGGGGAGGTATTCAAGCTTTCGATATTGATTTTTCTTCTTGAAAAAATCGTTGAGATCCTGCCGATAAGACCGATAGAATTCTCTGTATATAGGGTAATGGTATATTCTTGTTTTTCCATTTTAAACTTTACTTTAAGCGGATCTCTGATACGGATGTTCCTTGTGCAACCATCGGGAATACATTGTTTTCCTTTCCTACCATAACTTCCAATAGGTAAGCACCATCGTGTTCAAGCATGGTCTGAAGGGCATTACGAAGATCTTTGCGTTCTGAAATTTTCTGTCCATCGATATAATATCCTTTGGCAACTGCAACAAAATCAGGACTAGTGATATTCACGAATGAATAGCGTTTATCATGAAACAGTTGTTGCCATTGACGTACCATACCTAAGAACTCATTGTTTAAGATCATAATTTTCACCTTTGCGCCAAACTGCATGATGGTTCCCAATTCCTGAATGGTCATTTGAATACCACCGTCACCGATGATCGCGACGACAGTTTTCTCTGGCGCGCCGTACCAGGCGCCGATCGCTGCTGGAAGACCAAAGCCCATGGTTCCCAGTCCACCTGATGTTACATTTGATTTACTGTTGTTAAATTTAGCATAACGACAGGACACCATCTGATGCTGACCTACGTCTGTTGTGATAATGGCATCACCACCAGTCAATTCATTCAACACATTGATTACCTCACCCATGGTCATGATATCCGTTTGCGGGTGAAGCTCATTTTGGATGACTTCTTTGATTTCTTCCTGTTCAAGCTGACGGAATTGTGCTAACCATGCAGAATGATCCACAGCATTTACCAATTCGGTAAGCATTGGAAGTGATTCTTTACAGTCACCCCATACCGGTACTGTCGTTTGTACGTTTTTGTCGATCTCAGCAGGGTCAATATCCAAATGGATCACTTTCGCCTGTTTGGCATATTTGTCCAATCGGCCTGTAACACGGTCATCGAAGCGCATGCCGATCGCGATTAAAACATCACACTCATTGGTCATGACATTTGGTGCATAATTGCCATGCATCCCTAGCATACCAACATGAAGTTTGTGGTCTGTTGGAAGGGCACTCAATCCCATGACAGTTGCTGCCGATGGAATGCCCGTCTTTTCGATAAAAGCTTTGAATTCCTCCTCGGCTTTACCTAAAATAATTCCCTGACCGAAAAGTATAAATGGTTTTTTTGCGTTGTTGATTAATTCAGCAGCTTGTTCCACATACTCTTTGCGGACCTGTGGTGCAGGTCTATAACTGCGTACGTGATTACATTTTTCGTAACCGAAGTAATCGAACAATTGTATTTGCGCATTCTTGGTGATATCGATCAGTACCGGGCCTGGACGACCGGTGCTGGCAATATAAAATGCTTTTGCGAGTGCGGCTGGAATTTCAGTTGCGTCAGTGACTTGGTAGTTCCACTTGGTGACCGGTGCGGTAATATTCATGACATCCGTTTCCTGAAATGCATCTGTTCCCAATAGTGAAGCAAAGACTTGGCCTGTAATACAGACGATCGGGTTACTGTCAATCATGGCATCTGCCAATCCAGTAACTAGGTTTGTTGCTCCAGGACCACTCGTCGCGAAGACGACACCTGTACGACCAGAAGTTCTTGCATAACCTTGCGCTGCATGGATTCCTCCCTGCTCATGACGCACCAAGATATGTTTCAAACGATCCGTATAATCATAAAGGGCATCATAAATGGGCATAATTGCACCACCTGGATAGCCAAATACGGTATCAACTCCTTCGCTCAATAAGGCCTCCATAACAGCTTTCGATCCCGAAATTTGTGTCGGAGTTTCCTGCTTGGTAGCAGCCTTATTTTCTGTTATTTCCAGTGTACTCATTACGTTGATTTTTTAGTTTTGTTGATTATTCAGTCTTTTTAGTATTTAGATATTAAATTTGGAGACATTAGATTTGAGATTTCGTTTGTTTAAATCTCTAGATGCTAAGAGTCTCCATTTTTTGATTTCCTATAAATCTGTTACACAGCCTTCTGATGCATCAGCAACGGTTTTAGCGTATTTGTATAACACACCTTTGCTCACTTTTAGTGCAGGTTGTACCCAAGCTGCACGACGTTTTGCAATCTCCTCATCAGAAAGTTGCACATTGATTGTATTATTAACAGCGTCAATCTCGATGATATCGTCATCATGTACCAAGCCGATTAATCCACCTTTGTAAGATTCAGGTGTAATGTGACCTACGACGAAGCCGTGTGTTCCACCGGAGAAACGACCGTCGGTAATCAATGCCACGGATTTACCTAAACCAGCACCTATAATTAGCGAAGTTGGTTTAAGCATTTCAGGCATACCTGGAGCGCCTATTGGGCCTTCGTTTTTAATAACGACCACATCTCCCTGTTTAATTCTACCCGAGGCAATACCAGCGACTAAGTCATGTTCACCGTCGAATACACGTGCAGGGCCGGTAAATTTTTCACCTTCTTTGCCCGATATTTTCGCTACCGAGCCTTTTTCAGCTAGGTTTCCATAAAGAATCTGTAAATGTCCTGTTGCTTTGATTGGGTCGCTCAACGGTTTGATAATAGGCTGATCATAAGCCATAATGGATTTTACGTCAGCTAAATTTTCAGCAACAGTTTTGCCGGTTACAGTAATACAATCGCCATGCAATAAACCTTCATCCAAGAGATATCTCATTACGGCAGGAGTTCCGCCATATTGTTGAAGATCCTGCATCAAGTATTTACCAGAAGGTTTAAAGTCTGCCAGTACAGGAGTTTCATCACTCATACGTTGGAAATCATCCTGAGAAATGTCAACGCCTACAGCTTTGCCGATTGCAATAAAGTGAAGTACCGCATTGGTGCTTCCTCCTAAGATAACGATGGCACGTAACGCATTTTCGAATGCTTTGCGTGTCATGATATCAGAAGGTTTAATATCTTTTTCCAGTAAGGTACGGATGTATTTACCCGCATCTAAACATTCATTTTTCTTTGCTTCAGAGATTGCCGGATTAGAAGAAGAATAAGGTAAGCTCATTCCCAATGCTTCAATTGCAGAAGCCATTGTATTTGCAGTATACATACCACCACAAGCACCGGCTCCAGGACAGGTATGTTTAATGATACCCTCATAATCTTCGTCGGAAAGATTACCACATATACGTTGTCCCAAGGCTTCAAAAGCAGAGACGATGTTTAATTCCTCACCTTTATAATGTCCAGGTGCAATTGTACCACCATAGACCATTAAAGACGGGCGATCTAAACGGGCCATTGCGATAATAGCACCGGGCATGTTTTTATCACATCCAGGAATAGAGATCAGACCATCGTAATATTGACCACCACAGATCGTTTCGATACTATCAGCGATTACATCACGACTGACCAATGAGTAACGCATACCATCTGTACCGTTGCTCATACCGTCACTGACACCGATAGTGCCAAAGGTCAAACCCACTAAGTCATTGTTCCAAACACCTTTTTTGACGATTTGTGCTAAATCATTTAGGTGCATATTACACGTATTACCATCATAGCCCATGCTGGCAATACCGACCTGCGCCTTATCCATATCGGCATCTGTCAAACCGATACCATAAAGCATCGCTTTAGCAGCAGGTTGCGTTTCGTCTTGTGTAAATGTACGGCTGTATTTGTTCATTGCATTTTCGCCGTTAGATAATGACTTCATAATTTTCGTTCTCTAATACTAAATTTTTATATCTTCTTTGGATCGACGCACCTATACTGTGTTCCCACTCTTCTTGATAGATCACATCGTCGACTTGTTTGATTCCGATAATTTCTGCTGCAGTACCGCATAGGAATGCGCTATCTGCAGTATAGATATCTTCTACCATCAATTGTTTTTCAATGACTTCGAAATTCAACTTTTTACAGATGTTTTTAACGGTCTGCCTTGTAATGCCGGGAAATATATTCTTCGCCGGTGGAGTATAGATTTTGAAATCTTTCTCAATAAAAATATTTTCACTGGAAGCTTGAGCGACGAAACCTTCATGGTCAAGCATAAGTGCCTCGTCGAAACCTCTGTTAATCGCTTCCGTTGTTGCCAGAATTGAGTTTACGTACTGCCCTGATATCTTCGAGTCAGTTTTAAAAGATTTGGGATTAGGTCTTTTGATATCAGAGATGCATACACGTAGCAGGTTATGACCAAGATAAGGTCCCCATTCCCAGGCGGCAATCATCAGATTAGCTTCCGTAGAGGAGGTCAGGTGCATATTGGAGCCTGTGAGCACTAGCGGGCGGATATAAGCCTCCCGTAAGTTGTTGACGGCCAAAAGCTCATAGCATTTGTCAATTAGCTCACGGTTGCTCCATTGATAAGGAATTCCAACCGCTTCACAAGATTTCTTTAATCGATCAAAATGCTTGTCCGCCTTAAAGATGCGCGGGCCATTGTGGGTATTGTACGCACGTAGACCATCGAATACAGCGTAGCCATAATGAAGCGATTGTGCAAAGGGATTCAATGCAGCCTCAGAAGCTTTTACAAAAGCTCCGTCTAAATAAATCAATGTGTTCTTGTCGTAATATTTCATAACCCAAAATTTCCCTTATTTAAATAATTCCCTCTTTTGGTTTTTTGCTGGTAAATCATGCTATCTCAGGCCTCGGTAAAAACCTTCGATTTTCATTTCCTCAAGGTAGCAGGAATTACAATAATTGGCAATAGCTAAAGTGCTAATTTTCTATTTAGAATAAAATTTTAAATTTTATAGTTTTAAAAAATTTTAAACTGTTATTATTTGGTTTTTTCGGTCTTAAATTTTGTTAGTCGTATACCGTATTTAAAATTGGTCTACATGGTCAAAAAATTATTTTTTGTTACAAAGGGCAATTTTCTTCCTAAAATGAAGAAATTGTCAAAAAAACTTTAAAAAAAAAGCTTCCGATATTTCTATCGGAAGCTTTTCAATATTTTAAAATCAATTGATTTAATCTCCGATAATTCCTTCAGCAAGCACGGTAATGACATTGTCTTTTGCTTCCACGACGCCACCTTTAATGAACACTTCTTGTCCACCTTTACCTTGTTGAATAATTACTTTTCCATCTTCCAAAGTAGAAACAATTGCCGCGTGGTCTTTCAAAATTTGGAAAGAGCCCGCAGAGCCAGGGACAGTAACAGATGTTACTTCGCCTTCGTATACTAATTTGTCGGGAGTGATAATTGTTAATTTCATTATTCTTAGATATAAGATTTGAGATATGAGATTTGAGAACTTTAGGTTTTCAAATAGATATGAGATAATCGAAAGTCTATTATCTCATACCTATGGTCTAATATCTAAATTAAACTGCTTCTGCTAATAATTTCTTACCTTTTTCGATAGCATCATCAATGTTACCTACTAAGTTGAAGGCAGCTTCTGGATATTCATCGACTTCACCTGCAATAATCATATTGAAGCCTTTGATGGTATCTTTGATGTCTACCAATACACCTTTTAAACCTGTAAATTGTTCGGCTACGTGGAAAGGTTGTGATAAGAAACGTTGGACACGACGAGCGCGGTGAACGGTTAATTTATCTTCTTCAGATAATTCGTCCATACCTAGGATCGCAATGATATCTTGCAATTCTTTGTAACGTTGAAGAATTTCTTTTACACGTTGTGCAGTGTCATAATGTTCAGCACCTAAAACAGCAGGAGAAAGGATACGAGATGTAGAATCCAAAGGATCCACAGCAGGGTAGATACCTAACTCAGCAATTTTACGAGACAATACTGTTGTTGCATCCAAGTGAGCAAATGTTGTCGCTGGAGCAGGGTCAGTTAAGTCATCGGCAGGTACATATACCGCTTGTACTGAAGTGATTGAGCCATTTTTAGTTGAAGTAATACGCTCTTGCATCAAACCCATCTCAGTTGCTAAGGTTGGTTGGTAACCTACAGCTGAAGGCATACGGCCTAATAGCGCGGATACTTCAGAACCTGCTTGTGTAAAACGGAAGATGTTATCGATAAAGAATAGGACGTCACGACCTTGACCTTCGCCATCACCATCACGGAAATATTCCGCAACAGTCAAACCTGACAAAGCAACACGTGCACGTGCACCTGGAGGCTCATTCATTTGACCGAATACGAAAGTACATTTAGATTCTTTCATTAATTCGTGGTCAACAGTGTCCAAAGGCCATTCACCTTTTTCCATGCCTTCCATAAAATGCTCACCATATTTGATGATACCTGATTCCAACATCTCACGCAATAAGTCATTACCTTCACGTGTACGTTCACCTACACCAGCAAATACGGAAAGACCACCGTGACCTTTAGCGATGTTGTTGATCAACTCTTGGATTAATACAGTTTTACCTACACCGGCACCACCAAATAAACCAATTTTACCACCTTTAGCATATGGCTCTAAAAGGTCAATAACTTTGATACCAGTAAAAAGTACTTCTGATTCAGTAGATAGATCTTCGAATTTAGGAGGGACGTTGTGGATAGGACGACCATTCTCTTTACTCAAATTTTGGATACCATCAATGGCATCACCTACTACATTGAATACACGACCTTTGATTTCTTCACCAACAGGCATTTTGATAGGAGCACCAGTATCAACAACTTCCATTCCGCGAACCAAACCTTCAGTTGCGTCCATGGCAATTGTACGTACACGATCCTGACCTAAGTGTTGTTGAACTTCCAATACAACACGTTGTCCATTTTCTTTTTGAATGTACAATGCATCGTAAATTTTAGGTAGATTTTCACTGTCGGCGAAGTTGACGTCAACAACTGGGCCGATAATCTGCGCTATTTTACCAATCTTGGGCATATTATAGGGACTAAATATTTATTAATCAATTTTATATAAGAGACATAAAAGGCCTCTTTTTTGGTCAGCAAAAATAAGGTTATTCGTTTTTAAAAACAAATAGAATTTGCAATTAAATTACAATTTTATTAATGGAGGTCAAAATGTTATCTCTTGTAATTCTGTTAGTTTCGATTCTTGAAGCCACAAATATACTTTTTCCGACGTATTGGTCGTCTATTTTTTAGCATCAGTCCTTCCTTTTTCGAATGGCCATACAATTAGATTCGCATGGTAACTAAATGTGATCGACCTGAAGCGAGGTTACGATTAAGCGCCGCTTCAGGTCGATCGGAATAGAGTAATATAGTCTTTTGGAGACTATATTATATCTTTTTATTTAATTCATCTTGCAATTGACGTTTCAGCAATTGTTCTTTTTCCATCGCCTTTTTACGGAATGTCGCAAACTCTTCTTGCGATTGTTCCGCTGTTTTCTGAAATTCTACGGTGTCAACCTTCGCTTTTCGATAAGAGAATAGGAAGATAAAGGTGGCGACAGCTAAGACTCCAATGATGGTCCAGACCACTGTGCTATATAAACCTTTGGAGGTATTGATGCCCAAGAATGAAAAACTATCTGTTTTTTGCTGTTCCTGTGCAAGCTGATCTTTTAATATCTGAATAGAATCCTGTAAGTTTTTGGTATTGGAGGTATAGTTGCTGGATGAAGATTTTAAGGTATTGATTTCCTTGCGCAACTTGGCTACAGTATCAACAACATTCTTTTTTACAATATCAAGGTTGGTTTTGCGGACCATCTTGAAATCATAATTGTTTTTTGATATATAATTTAAGTGATCAAACTGATTTGCCAAGCTCCCTTTTCTTAGTCCATCCGGGCTGTATTTGTAAGCATCATTGGCCTGCTGGGTGGCGGTAACTGGCGCTGCTGCAGGAGTTTGAGCCTGTAATAAAGTGTACGATGAAATAAATAAAATCGTAAAGAATACAAATGCTAATCTCAATTTGCTCATGTTGTCTATCGTTATTATAATAAGTTTAATCGGGATATTCCAGCTACAAAGCTAGCATATGCCTGTGATAAATATAAGGAATTATTGAAAAAACGAAAATTGAAAGTGAAATATATTTCAGTAAAACATTAAAGGACAATAAAACTAAAATAGATTCAATGCTCGACTTGCCACCTGTTTATCCTGCCATTATCCGAAAATATTATTTGTAAACTTCAATTTGATGCCCAATTGGAAATTGCCTATTGTTTTAAATATTTCCTTTAATGTAGCTTTCTCAATTTTTGTCAGGTTTTCCATCGCAATATAGTTGTCCGGACTCAACTTTGCAATCCGAATCTGATTCGTTTGGTTTTTCAGCCGGATGGACATCAGGTAATAATACGACTGATGGAGCTCATCATATTGTTCTTGGGTAAATATTCCCAGATTCAACAATGCCTTCAACCTACCGCCGGTATTCTCTTCATAAATTTGATTTTTCAGGGCATAGACACGCACGAGGTCGACGATGGGTGTCATTGCTTTCTTAATATTAAATACTTCTGTTGACCCAATGGTTTGTGTTTTTATTGTTTTGAAAAAGGTCAGCGGTGGTTCGTATTGCAACGCATTTTTCGCGATGAACGCAAAAAATCGTTCATTGGGTTTTTGCAACTCGACTGTCAGAAAATCTTTCAGTTGGTCAATGATGTACTGATCACCATATAACCTCCGACAATCGAAAAAGGTAGAGAACTTAATCGCATTTTCCGGAATGCTTTCTTCAATCCACATCTTATAATTGTTTTTCCAATGAGAAAGTGAATGTGTCCACTCGGGATTGCTAGCCATGTAGCCGCCGGTACAATAGCTGAAACCAATCGTGTTTAGATGATCCGAAACCTCCCGTGCAAATTTTAGAAAATAACCTCTTACATATTCCCGCTGTTCGTTGGCCTTGTCTTCATATATAATAGCATTGTCCTGGTCTGTCATCAGTGTCTGCTCTTTGCGTCCTTCACTTCCTGTGACCATAAATACAAACTTGGCCGGTGGTTCGCCCATTGCTTTGATAACTTTCTCGATCACCTTTAAGGCGATGCTGTCCGCAACGGTGGTGATGACTTGATTGGCAATTTCGGCATTAACCCCTCTAGCCAATAACTGATGGATGATTTCGGGGACATTGTTCCATTTGTCACGTAGCTCTTCGCGTGTTTCAGCAAGCTTTACCGATTGGATAAAAACCAGTGGAGATTGCCCCTGCTCGCTCAGGAGCCGATTGCGACTTAGAAAGCCGACGTATTTACCTTCTTTTTCAACGAGCAGGTACCTGGACTTGGTATGAAACATTTTGAGTACAGCTTCATACAGGTAGGCCTGATTAGAAATGCTGACTATCGGGTTGTCCATGACCGAAGCGATAGGTGCTGTGGCAGCTACCTGCTGTGCTATAACACGGTCTCTCAAGGTCATGTCGGTGACATAGCCAATGATAAGGTCTTCATCTTTGATGAACGCACAGCTCACTTTATACTGAGCCATGGTTTGTGCAACCTCATAAATTGGTGTATCAGATGCACAAGCAACAATATCCTTATATACAATATGTTCGATTTTGCGCGAATAGAGCTGATCCGCAGCAAAATAGCTTTCCTCAAAGGTGGCCGGTGATTTGACAAAATGGGCGAACTCTTCATCTAACATTCGTTTTCCAAAGGAATTGGTAAAGAATTGAAAGAATTCTTCATTGGCATTGCAGAGTTCAATAAAATTCTTCCGTGGCAACCGATAGATGATCGTTCCTTTTTTGGCAAGAACAGATTTGAGTGCTTTTGTTCGATTCAATAATACGGAGATCCCACCAAAACAGTAGGGATTATGATGGATCTCAACCAGCCTTTTGTTGTCCGAACTATCCAAGAAAAAAGTTTCATATTCACCTTTCTGTATAAGGTCGACACCCTCCATGTCGGTAATATTCTGCCGATAGACCAAAGTGTCTTTTGCGAAACGGTAGGGATACATCAGTTCAATAAGACTGATCTGAACAGTTTCGGGCAGTACTTGAAAGGGGTGGGTTGACTTTAGCAAGGCGAGGATGTCTTCCGCATTTTTCATAGTAGATATCATGATAAGATGTTATTGAATTCTCCTTGCTGCTTGTCGATATCCTCTTCACTGAGCTCTGCCCGCCGAACCATTTCAAAATAGCATTTTGCTGTAATCGCAGCATCTTTTTCGGCATTGTGTATTGCTGTGGGGATTTCGGAAAATAGTGCTTCGTGTAGCAATGCCAATGGAAGATGGACCATGTTGGGGTTGCGTACATATTTTTTGCTGTGCAACAACGTGCAAAAGCAATTCAGCCCATAAAATGGAATCGGTAAATTCGTTCGATGAAATTCCGCACAGAGTACCTGGAGGTCGAAAGAAAGAAAATGGCCGATCAGCTGAGGCTGATATTTTTTGATATCGTGGCTGAGCTTGCGGAGTACATCCTTCTTCTTTTCACCATGTTTCATCAAAAAGGGTGGCGTAAGACCATGAATCTGTTCAGAAGCCGGACTGATCGGAATCAATGGCTCATAGATATATTTATTGCTACGTTTGACCTCTTGCTGTTTTTCATCAAAAATAATCCAGGCCAATTGGAGTACATGGGGCCAGTTTTCACTATCCGTATATTTTCGATTCCATTTTTTTGGCAAGCCAGAGGTTTCGGTATCCAGGAATAAAAGATATTTCTTCAAAAATTTCAGTGTATTAATTCTAGCTAAACTTAGTTAAAATCCTCTTTATATGCAATGACAAGAAAGGTATTCCCAAATGCCCATAACAGTTCATAACAGTTGAGCCGATGGAAAGGTATATTTTAGTTTTCGTAATACCTAAACGATTATTATGAATGCTGTTTTTGGAGTTTTATTTCATTTTATTGGCGGTTTTGCCTCAGGAAGTTTTTATGTACCCTATAAGAAGGTTAAAGGTTGGTCCTGGGAAACCATGTGGATTCTTGGCGGGCTTTTTTCTTGGATCATTATTCCTCCTGTAGCGGCGATGCTGACCATACCCAATTTTATGGACATTATAAAGGGAAGCAGCAACAGTATTCTTGGCTATACATTTCTTTTCGGTCTACTCTGGGGGATAGGTGGGTTGACCTATGGACTGGGTGTTCGCTATTTGGGTGTCTCGTTGGGAAGCAGCATTATTTTGGGGTTAAGTATGGTTTTCGGCTCATTAATGCCAAGTATTTATTATTTCATGTACCCAACAACAGGTAAGCATGGAATAGACTACTTTTTCACCAGTAATGCCGGAGTATGTATTCTCCTTGGACTCGCTTTATGTTTGCTGGGGGTCTATCTCTGTGGAAAGGCAGGGGTATCGAAAGAAAGACATCTTGCCTCCTTTTCGAAAGCAGGGAGCTCCGACTACAATTTTGGCCTGGGTATTACAGTTGCGATTATATCGGGCATTCTGAGTGCCTGTTTTAATTTTGGCATCGAGGCGGGTAAACCAATGGCCGATATTGCCAATCTGTTTTGGAAAGCTAGCCATCCGGAACAAGGCGAATTTTTATATCAAAATAACGTAACCTATATCGTCATCCTTTGGGGCGGTTTTACAACCAACTTTCTCTGGTGCCTTTACCTCTTGCTGAAAAATAAAACCTTTTCGGAGTATACGAAAAAGGAAGTTCCCAAAAAGCGAAATCTCCTGCTTTGTGCCCTGGCCGGTACAACTTGGTATCTGCAGTTCTTTTTCTATGGAATGGGGGAAAGCCGTCTTGGAAATGGAGCAAGCTCGTGGATTTTACATATGGCCTTTATCATTCTTATTTCAAACGCCTGGGGTATTTTATTGAAGGAGTGGAGGGGGGTTGATCGGGCCACCCACCGGTCTATTATCGCTGGCATAATCACCATTATCCTGTCCATCTGTGTCGTGGGCTTTGCAAAAACATTGGAAAATTAGTGTAAAAATATAAATATGGAAGAAGTGAAAACATACAAATACGTAAACAATTTATGGGATGAACAAAAAGCAAAATCGCTTGGCGAGGATGAGATCGCATTGCTGTTATACCGTTCCAATATTTTGGGAGCAGATCTTCGCATCACCAACTATGGTGGTGGAAATACTTCCTGTAAAGTCAATATGGTCGATCCACTGACAGGTGAAGATGTCGAGGTGATGTGGATAAAAGGTTCCGGAGGTGATATTGGAACCCTGAAAAAATCGGGGCTTGCCGCTTTGTATCTGGAACGCCTGCATAATCTTGAAAGAGTATATAAAGGTATAAATCAGGAAGATGAAATGGTAGAGCTGTTCAATCATTGTATTTTCGACCTTGCCTCTAAGGCACCTTCAATAGATACGCCTTTACACGCTTTTTTGCCGTTCAAACATATTGATCATCTGCATCCGGACGCTGCGATAGCGATTGCCGCAGCCAAAGATGGAAAAGAAATTACCCAGCAGTTATTTGAAGGGACAATCGGTTGGGTCGACTGGCAACGGCCCGGCTTCGATCTAGGGCTGCAATTACGTGCCTGTCTCGAAGAAAACCCAGGGATACGGGGTATCATGCTTGGATCGCACGGTTTATTTACCTGGGGTGATACAGCCTATGCCTGTTATATGAACTCGTTGGATGTGATCGAACGTTGCGCCGCTTATATCGAACAAAATTATGGAAAGAAAGGTCCAGTGTTTGGTGGGCAAAAAAGCGACAGTTTGGATCAGGCCGGACGGGAATCTCAAGCTGTGAAATTGATGCCAGTATTGCGTGGATTCTGTTCTAGCGAACGTCATATGATCGGTCATTTTACGGATGATATACGCGTATTGGAGTTTATTAATTCAAATGACTTAGAACGATTGGCATCTTTGGGGACAAGCTGTCCGGACCATTTCTTACGAACGAAAATTCAACCACTGGTGTTAAATCTGGATAAATCTGAGGATCTGGACGATAGCGCAGCACTCATCGCGAAACTTGAACCTCTGTTTACCGCTTATCGCGCCATGTATACAGCCTATTATGAGCAGTGTAAACACGCCGATAGTCCTGCCATCAGAGATCAAAATCCTGTGATTGTGCTGTATCCCGGTGTTGGTTTGTTTTCGTTTGCCAAAGACAAGCAGACGGCCAGGGTAGCTGCCGAATTCTATATGAATGCCATAAACGTGATGAAAGGAGCCGAGGCCATAAGCGCGTACACGGCCTTGCCAAGACAGGAAGCGTTTGATATCGAGTACTGGCTATTGGAAGAAGCAAAACTACAACGCATGCCTAAACCCAAGGCGCTTTCGGGAAAAATTGCCTTCGTGACCGGTAGCGGCGGCGGGATAGGTAAAGCCATTGCGCGAAAAATGGTGCAAGAGGGGGCAGTAATTGTCCTGACCGATGTCAATACGGAGCGTCTTGCGGGCTGTGAGCAGGAGTTTGTCGGCGAGTTTGGAAGAGATTCGGTTATTTCGATAGCGATGGACGTGAAGGATGAACAACAGATTGTGCAAGCACTACAGCGTACATTACTGGCCTTTGGCGGAATTGATATTATCGTTAATAACGCCGGACTGTCCATTTCAAAATCTATAGAAGAGCATAGTCAGGCGGATTGGGATCTGCTATTCGATGTATTGGTTAAGGGGCAGTTTTTGGTTACACAGGCCATGGTTCCGATTCTGAAACAACAGGGTGTCGGTGGTGATATTATTAATATTGTCAGTAAAAATGCATTGGTAAGTGGCCCAAACAATACCGGCTATGGGAGTGCTAAGGGAGCACAGTTGCATCTGAGTAGGCTCTGTGCAGCGGAGTTAGGACCTTTTAAGATTCGTGTTAATGTAGTGAATCCAGATGCGGTCATCTCGGATAGTAATATCTGGGCCGGGGGATGGGCAGAAGGTCGGGCCAAAGCTTATGGGATTCGTGTAGAAGAGCTGCCGGCCTATTATGCCAAGCGGACATTGTTGAATGAAGTTATTTTACCGGAGGATATAGCAAACGCTTGCTTCTCTTTTGTAGGTGGTCTACTATCAAAATCCACGGGGAATGTTCTCAATGTGGATGGTGGTGTTGCCATGGCATTTGTCCGCTAATTTAGCTATCTTCGGTATTGAGTTTCTGTACTAAAGGAAACTCAGTACCCTATTTTAAATAAACCGAAAACGCAATTATTATGATTTTAGACCCATGTGCTATTGAAGTACATAATGACCAGCTCCGGGGGAAACATCGGCGTGCCTTTGACTTTGTTTCTCGGGAAATTCCACACATCGAAGACATCTTAGAAAAACTACAAAAATTTCAGATCGCGATTCCCAGTTGGGCACTGGGGACTGGAGGTACACGTTTTGGACGTTTCTCTGGCGCTGGAGAACCCGCCACATTAGAACAGAAAATTGAAGACGTGGGCTTGCTTCATGCATTAAATAGGTCGAGTGATGCAATTTCTTTGCACATCCCCTGGGATATCCCCAAGGATGCAAACAGATTAAAACAATTCGCGAGTGGTTTGGGTATCCACTTTGATGCGATGAATTCAAATACATTTCAAGATCAACAGGGGCAGCAACACAGCTATAAGTTTGGATCATTGCACCATGTTGATCCAGCTGTTCGCCAGCAGGCTATCGACCATAATATCGAAGTGATACGTTATGGTGAAGAGCTTGGATCCAAATGTTTATCGGTATGGCTAGCTGATGGTTCATCATTTCCCGGACAGTTGAATTTTCGTCAGGCATTTCAGCATACACTTTCCAGTCTGCAGGAAATCTATCGTCATCTGCCAGCGGACTGGAAGTTATTTGTCGAATACAAGGCTTTCGAACCTTACTTTTATTCGACAACCATTGGCGACTGGGGGCAATCCCTCTTGTTGACAAATAAGCTTGGACCCAAAGCATTCACCCTGGTTGATCTGGGACATCATCTTCCCAATGCAAATATTGAACAGATTGTCTCCCTATTGTTGATGGAAGGTAAATTGGGCGGCTTTCATTTCAATGATAGCAAGTATGGCGATGATGACCTCACGGCAGGATGTATGAAACCTTACCAGCTGTTTTTGATTTTCAGTGAACTGATTGATGGCATGGATGAAAAAGGAATGGCCCACGATTCGGGATTGGGATGGATGATTGATGCTTCGCATAACTTGAAGGATCCTTTGGTGGATTTATTACAATCTGTGGAAGCCATTAAAATCGCCTATGCACAAGCCTTATTGATCGACCGGAAATCCCTTCGGGCGGCTCAAAGCCAAAATGATGTTGTTGCTGCCCAGGAGATTTTACAACAGGCTTTTCGTACAGATGTGAGGCCCCTGCTAGCTGAAGCCCGCTTGCGTAGTGGTGCTGCACTCGATCCGATAAGTTTATTTAGAACATTGGGGGTACGGGAAAAACTGATAGAAGAAAGAGGACGCAATAGTGTAGCGACAGGTCTCTAAATGACAACCGACATGGAAAATAAACCTATACCTGTCGTTGCCGTATTTGATGTTGGAAAAACAAATAAAAAACTGCTCTTATTTGATCAAAATTATCAAGTAGTCTGGGAGCGTTCTGCTCGATTTATGGAAACTGTAGACGAAGATGGGGATCCCTGCGAAAATTTGGAGAGTCTACGGCTATCTATATTTGACGCCCTACATGAGGTGCTGCGTAAGCATGAATTTGATATCCGTGCAATTAATTTTGCGTCATATGGCGCCAGTCTGGTGTATGTTGATGTCGATGGGAAACCTTTAACTCCCTTGTATAATTACCTCAAGGAATTTCCACTTGCTATTCAACAACAACTCTACAATACCTATGGCGGAGAGACTATTTTTGCCTTAGAGACTGCATCCCCAGCATTGGGAAGCCTTAATTCAGGATTGCAGCTCTTGCGTCTTAAGCGTGAGCGACCTGATTTGTTTCGACATATTACCCATGCGATGCACTTGCCGCAATATTTAAGCTTCTTGGTTTCGGGCCAACTTTGTTCGGACTTGACCAGCATAGGTTGTCATACTGCACTTTGGGATTTCAATAAAAATAGCTACCACCAATGGGTGGAGGATGAAGGATTGATCCATGTTTTCCCAAAGATATATCCTGGCGATACGGCATTTGAAAGTACGTTCTTGGGGAAATCTTATCTGGTGGGGGTGGGCCTGCATGACAGCTCGGCGGCATTGATCCCGTATCTTCTGTTCTTCCAGGAACCCTTTGTCTTAATTTCTACTGGAACCTGGTGTATTTCTCTGAATCCCTTCAATGAAACCAGATTGACGATGAGCGAACTCCAACAGGACTGCTTATTCTATTTGTCTTATTTGGGTAAGCCGGTAAAGGCATCGCGCTTATTTGCCGGATATGAACATGAAATACAATCAAATCGTATTGCGGATTTCTATCAGATAACAACAGCCAAATTCAGATTAATGGAAATTGACTGGGGCATTATTGCCTGTTTGGAAGCTGAAGATCATGACAGTGAATTAAAGTCTTTTGGAAAAATAGACTTACAGCGTTATGATAATTATGAAATAGCCTATCATAGCCTGTTATTTCATTTGGTGAAAGCACAAGTTGCGGCGACCAGATTAGTATTACAGGGCACAGCAGTATCCCGGATATTCGTTGATGGTGGATTTAGTAAAAACCCCATATACATGAGCCTAATGGCCCGCGAGTTTCTAGATATTGAGGTGTTTGCGGCAACGATGCCCCAAGCGACAGCCTTGGGGGCCGCATTACTTATGCATCAACATTGGAATACATCTACCATGCCAGCCAATTTATTGGAATTGAAATTATTTACGTCGCACAATATTTCGTAAATCATTTTAGAACAGGATAGTACGGTATGGCTATTCAGTTTGTTTTCTATTACTTCGATATAGAATTACGAACAAATTAAACCAAAATTAATTAAACCTCTAATCAGAATGGAAAGTAAATTAAAACATTACTCATTAGTTCTTTGCGTGACAATGCTGATGGGGATGCCGTTTATGTTAGTTGCCCAGATCGCGAAAACTATTCAAGGTCATGTGGTCAATAGCAAGAACGGCCAGCCCATTGCCGGTGTCTCGGTTAAAGAAGTCGGCGGTAAAAATGCTAGTTCAACCAATGAAAATGGTGATTTTACCCTCTCCGTAAGCAACAACAAGGTTGTTCTTTCGATCCAATATGTGGGGTACATGACCAAAAGCGTTGAAGGTATTGTCGGTACCCCGCTTCGTGTCGAGCTACAGGAGGATAATACGATACTGGATGAAGTTGTGGTGGTAGCTTATGGGGAAGCTAAAAAGAAGGACCTGACGGGATCTGTATCAACGATCGATAATAGGGCATTAAACATGCAATCCAATTCTACCGTCAGCCGGGCGCTGGAAGGAGCCGCTCCGGGTATACAGGTTTCAGCGGTAGATGGTCAGCCGGGGATAGACATGGGGATTCGGGTGCGTGGTATCGGTTCTGCTAGTCAGAATACGTCAAATGCACTCGTTGTGATCGACGGTGTGCCTGCGCAAAATGATAATCCGCTGGCAACACTAAATCCAAAGGATATCCAAAGTATATCTGTCTTGAAAGATGCAGCATCCACAGCGCTATATGGTGCCCGGGGGGCAAACGGTGTGGTTTTGGTAACAACAAAGAAAGGGATGTCCGGTAAAACACGGATTTCATTTGAAGGTAAATTAGGCGTCAATCAGGTAGGCCCCTACCAGTTTGACAAAATCTCTGATCCAAAAGATATTTATGAATTTGCCTGGCTTTCGATTTATAATTCAGCACGCTACGGAGTAGATGGTACAGGAATCTCAAAAAGATATACCACCAATGTGCAGAACCCCAATATGTCGCACGAACAGGCCGCAGAATTTGCAAGTGCCCACCTGTTTGATTATATCGGTTCAACTACTAAATTTCAGCGAAATAGCTTAGGAAACTGGATGTTATATGATGTTCCTGGTGCCGTTTATACGCCATCTGGTACGGGGGCCGATGCGAGTTCAACCATGAGTGGTTCTTATCTCGTGAATACGGATGGTAAATTAAATCCCAATGCGCGTCTACTTTTTAGCGATCGTTATGATGATTACTTATTGGAAAATAGATTGCGGCAGGATTACGACCTGTCAGCTTCTGGTGGTAATGAGAAAGTAAGTTACTTTCTTTCCGGCGGATACCTTGAGGATCCTTCCTACATCAGGGGTTCTTCTTTCAAACGCTATAACGGTCGTGCCAATTTTGATGCGCAGGTTAATACCTGGTTGAAACTAGGTGCTAATATTGGTTATTCCAATCGGACGACCCAATCGCCAGCGACGCGCTTTGGACGGAATCCAGGTAGCTCAACAGCAAATGTATTTCGTTTTATAAACGGGCAAACCCCCTTGGTTCAGCTGTATGCACGTGATCAGAATGGCGCATTGATTAATGAAAATGGGGAAAATAAAGTGCATGTGCTTGCAGGGGATACCTATTCTCCACTTGGTCTGACCTCGGCAGCGCTTTCATCGACGAATGTGTTGACAGTATTAGACAATGATCTGGATCGACGCGTATCTGATGACTGGACAACACGGGTCTATGGGCAGGCTAAATTTCTCAATGATTTTACATTTACAGCGAATGTTTCGATGGACAAATTCAACGAAATGCGCACCCGCTATTGGAATAGCGAATCAGGACAGGCTGCCGGTATAGGTGCTTTTGGTAAAACAGCATCCAATACAACGATCCTAAATCTTCAACAATTACTTAACTATTCAAAAACAATTGGCTTGCATAATCTGGAGGGACTCCTGGGCCATGAGTATGATTCATTCAAAAACGAGCAACTCAACTACCGCTCATCTTATGCATTGATTGATGAATTTCCGTCGTATATCAATTTTGTAGGGCGTTATGATGGTGGTACCTTCCCTAATCCTGGAGGCGGCGAGGACAAACGGACTATGGAAAGTTATTTTTCTAGAATCAACTACAACTACAACGATAGGTACTTTTTCCAGGGATCCGTACGTCGGGATGGATCGTCGAAGTTTAAACTGAAAGACAAACGTTGGGGCACCTTCTGGTCCGTTGGTGGAGGTTGGCGCATCGATAGTGAACCTTTTATGCAAAATGCTAAAAACTGGATTGATCTCCTGAAAATACGAGGCAGCTATGGGGTGATCGGAAACCAGAATGGTATCTCCAATTACTCGGGTTATCAGACCTGGAGTTATTCGGCCACCTACACCCAGACCACAAACGGAACTGGGATACCCGCCAATATTACACTAAATCAAAATGCTTATGTTAATGATCAATTGACTTGGGAAAATATCCACACGATGGATGCGGGTATTGATTTTAGCTTCCTTGGACGGGTACGCGGATCGCTTGATTATTATAACCGTGTTACGGTAAATGCTATCTGGAACCAGCCGATCGCTATTTCTAAGGGACAGTCTTCGATCGCAACGAATTCGGCTAAAATAGGTAATAAGGGTTTTGAGGTCGATCTCTCTGTTGATATCATTAAGAAACCGGATTTCAATTGGACTGTGTCCACAAACGGAACACATTATACAACAAAATTAAAAGCAGTACCCAGTGGTGTTGGGTCAGATGCCCTGGGAGGTAACTGGACCGCCGGTACAGATGCCTGGGCCGCGGCAGGAACCAGTGCCGTCGCAAATATCACTTACTTACGTGGGGTGAATAAAGATTTCTTTAACCTTTACATGCTAAAATATGGTGGAGTTGACCAGACTACAGGCTTACCGCTATTTTACCATCAGGTCACCAAAGCCGATGTCGATGCGGGTACTTATCCCGGATATAAAGAGGGCGAGAGTCTGACAACTACAGACTATTCAAAAGCAAGCCGATATGAAATGGGAAGTGCGCTTCCTAAATGGATCGGCGGATTTAGCACTTCTTTACGCTATAAGAACTTTGACCTTTATCTTGCTTTGGCTTATCAGCTGGGAGGAAAGTTTTTCAGCACAGAATATGGAAACAACCTGTATGTCAGTGAGGATCCCGGTAAAGCGCTCTCTTCAGAACTTATTGGTAACACATGGACACCAAATAATACCGGTGCAAAATTCCCGATGGTCATGTATGGTAATACTTATGGTAATGGAGCTACCACGGGGAGCTGGTTATACAGTGATCTAGGTTTGTTTAGTGCTTCGTACCTTAATTTTAAGAATATCACTATTGGGTATACTTTGCCGGAAAATGTACTGGCAAAAATGAAGATCAAGAAACTCAGAATATTCGCTTCAGGGGATAATCTTTTTATGAAAACGGCCCATTCGGGAATCGATCCACGTCAATCACTGGTGGGTGGATTTGAAGTGGCGGCCTATTCTTATCCCACTATGCGGACATTCTCGGGTGGTGTCAGCCTGGAGTTTTAATGTTAAAATGAATTCGATTATGAAACCATCATGATTTATTCAAACCGAGCAAAGCGAGCTCATGAATATCGCTTAAAACATACACTCGATGAATAAATCTGATAGCTTCATCACAACTGAAACCGCCGAAGGCAGCATGAATGCCTTAAGGGGAAAATTGACTAATGAATAAAAATTTATACAGATGAAAAAGATATTTTTATGTGCATTGGCTGTGACATTATTCTTTTCTTGTAGCAAGGATCTGGATATTGCTCCACCAAATAGTATTACGGATGAACAGATCCGGAAGCTGCTCGAAAGTGGTGACGAAAAGAAAATCCAGGCAGTGCTTGGTGGTATGGCTAACAATATGCCTAAATTGATCAATTTTGGGGCATTATCCTCCGAATCGCGCTATGGCAGTAACCAGGGATTTGATGTGATGCGTAATCTGGAAGGAAATGATATTGTCCTTGGAAATAGGTTGTTAAATATTTTTGGTTCGGATGAATATAACCTGCTAGATTTTATTTCTGATGCTTCCGACAAAAACACACCTTACTGGAACTATGCTTGGAATATGGTTAATACAGCCAACAAAATGCTGAATTATCTTAATCCAACAACAGTCGGTACCAATAAAAAACTGCAGGAATACAAAGGCCGCGGGTTGATATTACGTGCCTATGCCTATAACTATTTGATGGAAAACTATCAGAATGCTTATCAACAGGGCGGAAAGAGCAAGTTGGGCATGCCGCTCTACGATACTTATTCTCCTGTTCAGGAAAGCAAGGCCCGATCTACAGCGGACGAAACGTATACCTTCATTAAAAATGACATCAATGAGGCTATTCGACTGTTTAAAGAGGCCGGGATTGGTTTTACAGCAGATCCCTCCGACTTTGATCTTGGTGTAGCCAATTTTATGTTGGCTAAGGTGTCGCTATGGACAGGCGATTGGAATAATACCATCAGTGCCAGTAATGAAATTCTGAGCAAGTACCCAACCTTGATGAGCCAAGCCATGTATGGCGCCACCAACAAAGGGACGCAGGCCGCTCCTGAAATGAGGCCGGAGCAAAATGGCTTCCTCAACATCAGCATCAATCCCGAAGTACTTTTTGGTTTTGCATTGGGCGAAGCAGTAACGGTGCATAACTGGTGGATGAACTGTTTTGCTGAAGGCAACGGTGGGATTGGTCAAGGCTTTCAACGCATAGACAACCGTTTATATGCTCAAATAGACAATCGTGACTACCGTATAAATTGTTTTATGGCTTCAGACTGGGGCGATTACACTTATCCAACAAATGGCGATAAAAGGACAATACCTCTATATACGAATCTCAAATTTGCCGCTACCCATGGCCTGGGCAGTGATGACAAAAAGAATGTCGGCCGTGTGAGCTGTTACTATATGCGCAGTTCGGAAATCCTGTTGATGAAAGCGGAGGCCCAGGCGCAGAATAAGGATGATCAGGGAGCGAAACAAACACTCAATACATTGTTGGCTGCACGCACAAAATCTGGGACAACGCCATTGACCTGCGACAACTATACTTCAATGCAAGGTCTTTCGGCCTTGGAGATGGTACAGTTTCAAACAAGGTTAGAACTCTGGGGTGAAGGGGGACGCGAATTTTATAATAACAAACGCTGGAATATCGCTATCAACCGTGCTGCATCACCTACGCACGTGGATAAATCTAGCTATCCTGTTAATAAAATGACCTTACAGATTCCATTGGATGAAATGTTGTATAACAATAAAATGGTGCAAAACTAAATAAATCAAAATGGGACAATGAAGCTTATATAATCAGACACTTGCATGATCTCATCATTGGGGCATGCAAGCTGTACTGATTATTTACAGGATAGTTCAGGATACAATTTCGTTCAATCTTGCGTATTTTCAAGTAGCTGAATATAATTCCATAAAACCTAAAATTTAATGATATGAAGAACCAATTGACCGAAGAACAGACCGCATTTTACCAAGAGAATGGTTACATCGTTATAGAAGATTTTCTGGACGCGGAAGAGTTGGCAACATGGCAAAGAATTGTTTTCGATGCGGTGGAGCAACGTGCCGGAAAGAAGATGCCTGGAAAGGAGGCAAAAGTAGGGGAAGACGATGGAATTAATAAGGATGCCGATTATTTCGGAAAAGTATTTGACCAGTTATTGAACCTCTGGCAGACGAGCGATCAGGTAAAGGAACTGATGGTGGATAAGCGTATCGGCGAAATGGCGGCGAAACTTGCCGGCGTTGATGGTATCCGCATCTGGCACGATCAGGCGCTCTTTAAGCGCCCCTTCGCGAATCCTACAGCTTGGCACCTCGATACACCTTTTTGGTCCTTTTCTGATCGTAAAGCGCTCTCGATATGGATTGCCTTGGACGATTCGACACTAGAAAATGGATGCATGTATTTCGTTCCCCAGTCGTATAAACATACGGGATTTGAAAATTTGGGTATCGGAAAGAATATGGGGACGATTTTTGAACATTACCCGCAAATGGCAAAGGTAAATCCGGTGGCAACACCGCTAAAAGCGGGCAGTTGTACCTTTCACAATGGATTGACAATTCATGGTGCAGGTCCTAATATGACCAATGGATTTAGACGGGCTATGACCTGTGCCTATATGCCCGATGGGAATGTCTACAATGGACAGGCAAACATTCTACCGGATGATTATCGGGGGACATTACAGGTGGGTGACTTATTGAACAATGATGAGCAAAATCCGCTAATCTACCATACAGCATGGTAAAACTGGATTTCTTTTATCCAAGATGGGGAAGTGAACATATTCCTTGGGCAGATTTCCTCGAACGTGTTCAGGCGGCGGGTTATGCTGGGGTGGAGTGGTTTCCTTTCGGAGAAAACATAGACCCGACATCGGTGCTGCAATTGCTCAGCAAGTATAAACTAAAATATAGCATTGTTACCTGTGTGCTGCAAAGCTTTGACACAACTGAGGCTTATTTTAAACTATTGGAGGAACAACTTTCCTATTATGGGAAGTTGGCGCAAGCATATGTTGCACCTGAATTTATTTCGGTACAGATGGGACGGGAATACTTTTCTCCTGTCGATGTTTTACAAGGTTTGCACTTATGTGAAAGAATCGAAAAGCAGTGTGGAATCGAGATTTTTCAGGAAACTCACCGCAACAAGTGGAGTTATGGCTTGCATACCGTTATGCCAATGCTGGAAAGCTATCCGGATCTGAAGCTTACCTTGGATATTTCCCATTGGTTTTGTGTTTCGGAAAGTTTTCTGGAAGATCGACCGGAGGAGCTGGCTCGTGTCTTGCCACATGTGAGGCATGTACATGCACGGGTTGGGTATACGCAGGGACCGCAGGTCCCCGATGTCAGAAAGAAGATATACCGCGATATTGTCGCTATCCACCTAGCCCTTTGGCAACAGTGGATAAACCTGAATAAAAGCAAATCCCGCTTGACCATAACGACCGAATTCGGTCCGCCGCCCTATCTTATTTCGTCTGGAAATCGCGAAAGGGACAATGAACGGCAATGGCAGCAAAATCTTTGGATGAAGAGATACTTATCCAGGTATCTCATCACCTAAACTCTATATTATGAAGCGAAGACTATTTTTACAGCAGAGCAGTCTACTTGGAGCTTCCTTTTTTCTTGCCAAGAATTTAAGGGCCTTCGGTAACACTAGCTATGCGGATACAGACCATTATTTTAACTTGTTTCAGTCTCCTTCAACAGGCAATAGGCCTTTTGTACGCTGGTGGTGGAATGGGAATAAGGTCAACAAGAATGAACTGCGTCGTGAACTGATGTTACTCAAAGAGGCGGGGATAGGCGGGGTGGAGATCAATCCCATTTCTTTTCCCAAGCGAACAGATGACCTGGGGATCCCCTCGTTGAAATGGCTGAGTCCAGAATGGATTGATATGGTACAGTATGCAGCTACTGAGAGCAAGAAAATCGGACTGACTGCCGACCTTATTGTCGGATCCGGTTGGCCCTTTGGTTCCGAAGACCTGAAAGAAGAAGAGACCGCCCAAGTTGTATTGGTCCATTGTGAATCCATTGAAGGGCCTACACGTTATGGGGTCAGACCCTACCATATTTTCAATATGATCGATCCTGCAGTGACGGATAAAAATCCGTTACGGAACCCAGAAATCCTGTCAGTCAAACTGGTCAAAGATCCCATGGAATCGATGACCGAAGTGATCGATTATACGGACAGGATCAGTGCGGATAAAATTGAGATTGATGTTCCTGCAGGTAATTACGTCTTATATGTCCTGGTAAAATTTAAGGCATTTGCATCAGTTATCAATGGTGCACCCGGGGCAGCCGGATCCATCCTAAATCATATGGATAAGCAGACTGTAACCCGTTATTTGGATCGGATGTCTACCCGTATGCAGGATCAGATCGGCCCACTAAAAGATTATGTGCGCGCGCTGTTTACTGACAGTATGGAGCTAGAGGGATGCAATTGGTGTGACGATTTTGCTGTCGAATTTGAACGCCGCCGAGGGTATGATCTTATGCCTTATTTACCATTTATCTTATTTAAAGTGGGACGGTTGGGTGCTGTGGTGGATGAAAACTATGGTGCTAAAAAAAGCAAAGAGCTCAGCGAACTCTTGAGTCGCGTACGCTTTGATTATGAATTTACCAAAGCATGCTTGTTAAAAGAACGTTTTACCGATACCTATGTTAATTGGTGTCGTTCACTTGGGGTTAAGTCACGGGCGCAAGCCTATGGGCGGGGATTTTTTCCGCTGGAGAGCAGCCTGGAGTATGATATTCCAGAAGGAGAATCGTGGACGACAAACTACTTGCGCCACAAGCTGGGGGAGGAGATGTCTGACGAGGATTACCGTCGGGGACGTGGCTATACCATGATTGATAAATATGTTTCTTCGGCAGCACATCTCAAAGGAAAACGGTTGGTCAGCTGTGAGGAAATGACCAATACCTACCTTGTTTTTAATACACCACTGGAGCTACTCAAGTTGGGCTCCGATCAGAGTGCCTTGTCAGGTATTACACATTCCGTCTGGCATGGATTCAATTATTCGCCACTGGAAGCACCTTTTCCGGGCTGGATTCAATATGGTTCCTTTTATAACGAACGCAACAATTGGTGGCCATATTTTAAATATTTAAATGATTATAAAGCCCGCCTTTCGTCGCAGCTTCAGCAGGGAGATTACTATGCCGATATGGCGATTTTACCTGCTAACTACGATCTGTGGACGGAAAATGGTGTGCAGACCGATCCTTTTCCGGAGAAACTGAATGTTCCCTATACCTCATTGCTTTGGGAGGCTATCAGTAAAAATGGGGGGAACGCGGACTATATCACCGAAATTGTTTTACAGGACAGTACTGTAGAAAAAGGGAAGCTTTGTTATGGTAAAAGACGGTACAGCGTGCTGTTTCTACCAGGGATCAAGCGTATGTCACCTGCAGCGATGTCACGATTGGTCGAATTTGTAGCTTCTGGTGGGCGTGTTATAGCCATTGAAACGCTTCCGCAGCAGAGTTTAGGCCTACAGGACCACGTAAAAAAAGATGAAGAAGTACGCCAACTATTAAAGCGGTTACAATCTTATCCGGATCGTTTTATAGCCGTCAAAAAGCCGCAGGACAATAATTTTATGGATTGGTACCGTCTCCTTATGCGGAAGTATCAGCTTCCTCATTATTTAACACTGGATCAGCCAGACCGTTACGTCATGCAAATGCGTTATATCCGCGATGATGGAAGTGAGTGTTATTTTATACAGAATGCCCATCGACTGAACAGTACCACTATAAATATTTCGTTTGTGGCACCTGAAATTCGAAAGCAGAATTGCTGGTTATGGGATTTAGATCGTGGTAAACGCTTTCGCGTACAACTAGACAAGGAGAATAGTTTATTGTTGGACCTAGGTCCTACAGATTCTTATCTTTTCGTGTTTGATCAGCATCACCTGGGCGATATTTGGCAGCCGTTGGCCACTAGCGGAAACAATAGCCAAGATTTGAATAACCAGTGGCATGTTGAGCTGCAGCATAAACAGGAGGGCAGTTCGAAGCAAATTCTCCTATCCCGTCTGGTTGATTTTAAAGACGATGAGCGTTTGATGTGGTTTTCGGGAACGGCTATTTATCGGCGTTCGTTTTTCTGGTCCGCGGGGGACAGTGCTCTGTTGAATTTAGGTCGTGTAGCGGGTGTATCTGAAGTTTTTGTCAATGGAAAATCACTTGGGGTAAAATGGTATGGAAGACGGATCCATAATCTCATAGGGAGCCTAAAGCAGGGCGATAACCAAATCGAAATCCGCATTACCACAACCATGGGGAATTATATGAAAACACTCAAGGATAATGAAAATGCCCAGTATTGGGTCAACCGCAAGGGGAGAGAACAAGAAATGCAATCGATGGGCTTGATCGGTCCAGTTACTTTATATACAAGCTAACTTATGAAGATATTACCTATTTTTTTTATTATCATCCAGGCGCTGATGTTTCGATTGGCGGTTGCCCAGGATTATAAAGCCATGGATTTTGGTATCAATGGCGACGGCCAGGCGCTTAATACGCGTTCTATTCAGGCTGCCATAGATTTCATTACGAACAAAGGTGGGGGAACATTGCGCTTTACCCCCGGCAATTATGTTACCGGATCGTTTTATTTAAAATCCAATGTGACTTTGCATCTCGAGCAGGGCGCAAATCTGTTGGGGTCAAACAATCCTTTCGACTATCATAAAGATACGGTGGTCAACTGGCAGTCGATGATTTATGCCATCCGGCAACACAATATTGGCATCGTAGGGAAGGGAACGATCAATGGTCGTGGATTCCAAACGGCAATGAATGCGCTTCAGAACGTGCATAAAGGAATTGTACAGGATGAGCTGAAGCTCGATCGCCTGCGTGAGTGGAACCGCCCGGAAAATATTTACTTCCGCGAGTGTAAGAATGTTGTGATAAAGGACATTACCCTACGGGATCCGGGAAGCTGGAACCAGACTTATGATCAATGTGAAGATCTTCATGTCGAAGGCATTTACGTAGATAGTAAATCGTATTGGAACAATGATGGTATCGATGTGGTGGACTGTAAGAATGTCGTCATCAGGAATTGTTTTTTTGACGCGGCAGATGATGCCATCTGTTTTAAATCCCATGATGCGAATGCCGTCTGTGAAAATGTACTTGTTGAAAACTGCACCGCCCGCTCAAGTGCCAGTGCTTTAAAATTTGGGACAGTGTCCCGCGGGGGATTTCGAAATTTTGTTGTCAAAAATCTGGTGGTGTACGATACCTATCGATCCGCCATTACCTTTGCTGCGGTGGACGGCGGTTTTGTCGAAAACATTCTGGTGGATGGCGTACGCAGCATCAATACTGGAAACGTTATTTTCCTGCGTATCGGTGACCGCTGGAGCAAAGGCAAGAAGCCTTTTATGAAGAATATCACCATCCGGAATGTATATGCTGAGGTTCCGGCTAATAAACCTGATTTGGGTTATAGCTATGAAGGACCTGTCGAAGATATGCCGCGAAACATTTCGCCGGCGAGCATTATAGGGCTACCCGATCATAAGATTGAAAACGTTACCCTTGAGAATATTGAAATGGTCTATCCCGGAGGTGGAAATGCCCTGTATGCTTATCGTGGTACGGATCCGAAATCCCTGGATGGCATCCCGGAGATGGCCAATGCCTATCCTGAGTTTTCACAATTCAAGGAGCTGCCAGCCTGGGGACTATACATCCGCCATGCAAAGCAGATCAATCTGAAAAATGTTTCCTTTCGCATAAAGAATACCGACTATCGTCCGACCATTGTCGCCGATGACCTGGAGGGAGGAGTTTGGGATTTTAAATCCTATTTAAATGGACAATTATTGAAGGATAGTTTCCATTTGCATCAGTCAAAAGAAGTCAAAACCAATTAGATCGCGCATCATGAAAAAGTACCTATTTTTAGTTTTTTTATGGGCGAGCTGTTTCAGGTTATTCGCCCAGGATTACAATGCATCTCTTTTTGGATGTAAGTCCGATGGAATAACCAATAACACAGGCTCCATTCAATATGCCATAGATTATATCGCCAAAAAAGGTGGCGGAACATTACATTTTTATGTAGGGCGTTACCTGACCGGATCTTTTAGCTTAAAATCCAACGTTTCCATTGAATTGCATGAAGGGGCAGTATTGTTGGGTAGCAGCAATGTTTTCGACTACAGTAGCCTGGATGGAAAAAGAGCGCTGATCATCGCTGTTGGCCAATCCAATATTCAGATTAAAGGAAAAGGCGTTATTGACGGGCAGCAACAGTTACTGCAAACCCACTTAACAGCATTACGCCAAAAAGGATACATCACATTATCAGATCAACCTGAAGATATTAACCTGATTTATTTACAGAATTCAAAGCAGATCCAGGTCACGGGTATCATGGAAATCAATTTGCTGGGCACGGCACAGTTTGTCGATCGATGTGAAGATGTGGTGTTTAACAGTTTGGATATCAATTGTCCGGGTAGTATTGGCGTATACATTAGAAATTCCAATAAAGTAATCCTGTCCAATATCTTTTTTCGGGCCATCGAGAAAGCGTTGGTCGAAAGCGATGGCAATCAGGGGCTGACGAAAGAAAACAGTCGCCTGGCTAATGGAAAATCTATCTAAATGGGAAAGAATATGAAAATCAACATCATCATGGTCATGATCTTCCTATGTGGGGGGATGTTGACCTTAAATGCCAAAGAATATAATGCTTCTTTGTTTGGCATCAAATCGAATGGAACAACACTCAATACAACGTCCATTCAACGGGCGATCGATTTTATCCATGAGCAAGGAGGTGGAACCTTACGGTTTTATGTGGGACGCTATCTGACCGGTACACTTGTCATGAAAGAAAATGTACATATCCAATTGGAGGAAGGAGCTATATTGGTGGGCTCAACGAATATTTACGATTATAATATTGATGTGCCTAATTGTGCATTGATCTATGCCAATGGGGCGAATAATGTGACGATAAAAGGAAAGGGTGTCATCGATGGGCAAGGTCGGGAGGTCGCCTATAACCTGCTGGCACAGATTCAAAGCGGTGTGCTGAAAGACCCGCTGGATTATGATCGCCCACGAAATAGAAGACCAAAAGCGATTTATATGCGGTCTTGTGAAAATGTGCGGATCCATGGTATTACGATCCGAAACTCGGCCGACTGGGTACAGGTTTATGATCAATGTGTCAATACGGTTGTTGACAGCATTACAGTTGACAGCAAAGCGTTTTGGAATAATGACGGTATCGATATCGTAGACTGCCGTAACTTTAAGTTGTTGAATTCATTTATCGATGCATCGGATGATGCCATCTGCCTAAAATCTCACGACGCTGCAAAGATCTGTGAAGACGTAGAAATCCGAAACTGTACAGCACGCTCTAGTGCTAATGGAATCAAATTTGGAACTGTATCTGCTGGGGGCTATAAGAATATCAGGATTATTAATAACAAGGTATATGACACCTTTCGTTCGGCACTGACAATTGCCACGCCCGATGGAGGACTTGTGCAAGATATTATTGTGGACAGTCTATTTGCATTTAATACCGGAAATCCCTTTTACCTGCGTATTGGCGCTCGTTGGAATAAGGGAAGAACAGGGGCTATCAATAATATTTTGATTCAGAATGTAAAGGTGGAAGTTGCAAAGGGTAAACCGGATAGCGGTTACCCTTATGAGGGGCCTATTGAGGATAATCCGAGAAATACCTCACCATCAAGTATTGTTGGGCTAAAAGATGCACCCATTCGCAATGTGACATTCCGGAATATAGAAATCACTTATCCTGGGGGAGCAAATCCAAATTATGCCTATCGGGGGACGAGTAAAGCTGAACTGGACAGTATTCCAGAAATGGCGGCAGCTTATCCCGAGTTTTCGCAATTTAAAGAACTTCCGGCATGGGGATTCTATGTTCGGCATGCGGAAAATATACATTTTGACCGGGTCGTGTTGAAATTAAAAGATAAGGAGTATCGACCTATGCTGGTCTTTGATGATGTAAAAGGTTATTCACTGTCACAGGTGAAGCAGTCAGGGGCAAAGGGTAAGAAGGAGCTCGTTGCAGTGGATTCTAAAAAGATAAAACCCCGAGCTGATTCTATAATCCGCTAAAAAGAAATATGATGCGATGCTATTGGGTACTGATTTTTTTATTGTCAATGACAAGAGTCTCCGCGCAGAATACAGCGCAAGATTCCGTATATGTCTATGCACATTATACCAAAAAGGAGGTCTACATCCCAATGCGGGATGGGGTCAAGCTCTATACGGCCATTTATATGCCAAAGGGTACCTCGATAAGCTATCCGATTTTGATGACACGTACGCCATATAGCATCGCGCCCTACGGTGAGCAGTCCTTTCGTGTTCCAATTGGTCCCAGTATGGAGTTTACAAAAGAAAAATTCATCTTTGTATACCAAGATGTGCGGGGTAAGTATAAATCTGAGGGAGATTTTGTTGCCAATAGGCCCTATATCGTCGAAGGTAATCCAACACAGGTCAATGAATCGACGGATACGTACGATAGCATTGACTGGCTCGTCAGACAGTTGAACTCCAATGGGAAAGTGGGTGTTTGGGGGATTTCTTCTCCAGGAATGTATGCTTCCATGTCATTGATTGATTCCCATCCCGCTTTGGCGGCCGTTTCGCCGCAAGCACCGGTGACCGATTGGTTTCTTGGAGACGATCGGCATCACAATGGTGCTTTTATGTTGATGGGGAGTTTTTCCTTTCTTTCCTCTTTTGGAAAAAAACGGGATTCCATCGGGATAAGAGGACCAGCAGGTTTTGCAGGTTATGGAACGGACAATGCCTATTCGTTTTTTCTCAAAGCTGGAGCGCTTAAAAATCTAAATAAACAGTTTCTGAAGAACGAGAGCATATTGTGGAACGAGATGATGGCCAATGCCGATTACAACGACTATTGGCAAGACCGGGCTTATTTGTCCCGCATCCGTGAAGTAAAACCACAGGTACTTGTAGTCGGAGGTTGGTTTGATCAGGAGGATTTATACGGTCCGCTGAAAACATATGCGGCTTTGCGGAAAATAGCACCTGATCGTGTCAAACTGGTGATGGGCCCCTGGTATCACGGTTCTTGGACCAAGGGAGCAGGGCGGTATTTGGATAGCCTGGACTTTGGCCAAAATACGGCTGTTTATTATCGTAAAGAAGTCGAACTACCCTTTTTTGTCAACTACCTTAAAGAAAAAGGAAAAGATACGCTCGCTGTAGCTACCATATTTGTGACTGGTGAGAACAAGTGGTCCACGCACGAGACTTGGCCTATTGTGAAAAGCAAGGCACAACCCCTATTTTTTACAACGGAGATGAAATTGAGTTTCCAACAAGCAACGAAGGCGGCCCCATCTTATGTATCTTATTATTCAGACCCCAATAAACCCGTTCCCTATACACGGGAGAAAACGGTTTTAAGGGGGTATAAGTATATGTATGAGGATCAATATTTTGCGGCTCAGCGACAGGATGTACTGGTTTTCGAAACAGATGTTTTGGCCCAAGACCTCAAATTAATGGGTAATATACAGGCAAACTTGTTTGTGAGTAGTAGTGGTACGGATGCTGATTTCGTCGTTAAATTGATTGATGTGCACCCGTATGCAAAAGGCGATAAGCTTTCCGATTGTCAATGTCTGGTTCGTGCCGAGGTGATGCGGGCCAAGTATAGAAAAAGTTTTTCCCATCCGGAGGCGATAAAACCCGACCAGATTCACGAAATTCGATTTGATATGCAGGATGCGGCACATGTGTTCAAAAAAGGACATAAGATTATGGTGCAGGTGCAGAGTTCTTGGTTTCCGTTGGTGGATCGAAATCCACAGCAGTTTATGAATATTTATGAAGCGTCGGATGCCGACTTCAAAAAGCAGGAACAACGGATTTATTGTCAGGGTAAATATGCATCCTTTATTTTATTACCGATTGTTAATTCTCATGAAAACTAAGATTTTTTATTTGTTTATTCTTTTGCTCAGTGGCATCTTCCCACTCCGGGCACAGGTCGACTATGCGCGGTCCGTTGTAAAAACTTTAGCCTCCAAGGCTTATGCAGGACGCGGCTATGTATTTGACGGTGACCGAAAGGCAGCAGCTTTTATTGCTTCTGAATATCAAAAAAATGGACTTTTACCTCTGGGTACTAGCTATTATCAGCCTTTCTCCATGCCCGCAAATGTTTTTCCGAAAGACGTAAAAATAGTGGTGGATGGCCGAAAACTCAAGTTAGGCGAGCAGGCACTGATCGAGGCCGCAAGTCCTTCCCTGAAGGGTAAATTTATACTGACCGAAATAAGGGTTTCTGCGGATCCTGCTGCGGTAGATCAGCTGATCCAGAACCCGCTATTCAAGGATAAATTTCTGGTGGTGGATGAGCGTGCCGCCTTAGCAACGATGAAGGCCGACCAGTTACGGATGACCTTGCTGCGTCTTGCATCCGGCGGGTACTATAAAGGAATTTTGGTGCAGACCGAACAAAAATTGCTTTGGCGCGGTGCTACAAACCAACTTAATCGACCAATTGTCTATGTAAAAAATAATAGTGTTATCCAGCTGGAAGGAAAGGTTCTGCAGCTCAAGGTACAGGCGGTTTTTCAGGAAAATTACCTGACCAATAATGTCTGTGGGATGATAAAAGGCACAAGCGAATCCGATTCTCTGATTGTGATCACAGCACATTATGATCATGTTGGTGCCATCGGTAAACGTGTAGTATTTACCGGCGCAAATGATAATGCTAGTGGTACAGCGCTGCTTTTATATCTGGCGACCTACTATCGGCAGCATCCCCCAAAATACAATACCGTATTCCTGGCTTTTTCAGGTGAAGAAAGCGGTTTGCTTGGCTCCACTTTTTTTGCGAATAATCCGCTCATCGATCTGCGGAAGATCAAGTTTTTACTCAATTTTGATATGGCCGGAACAGGGGATGATGGGATTCAGGTCGTCAATGGTACGATCTTTAAAGACCAATTTGAACGCTTGGTTGCCATTAATAAGGATAAAAAATATCTACCTGAAGTCAAAGTGCGCGGTCCAATGAACCGAAGTGACCACTATCCTTTTTATGCGAAAGGAGTTCCGTCATTTTTTATCTATACACTAGGGGGTATCGCTGCCTATCATGATATTTATGATCGCTATGAAACATTACCGTTTACGCGATTTGATGAGTATGTGCGGTTGATGATTGATTTTATCAAAACGATATAGTCAGTTAGGGACCGCTGTGTTCCTTTTGCCTGGTAACTAAATGTCCTGTTATGACACCATACCCTAATTATTTGAGATCCATCCGTATCGCATTTGTCTATTGTTTGTTGAGTTTGATTACCGTGGCCGCCTATGCGCAATTGGAGGTGTTTGTCGCCATGAACGGTGATGATCAATCTGCGGGCAGTATGGATCATCCGGTAGCGAGTTTGGAGCGCGCAATCGCGTTGATTCGGGAGCGGAGAACTACGGATCATGGGGGGATGGCAATTATACAGGTCCGGGAAGGAACGTACGCTTTTGTACATGGAATTTCACTCGACAGCAAGGATAATAACACCCTGATTCAGGCCTATGGTAAAGAGTCCGTCACTTTTAAAGGTTCAGCGGATTTGGCTCCGACAGCTTTGAACAAGATACGTGAAAGCGGCGGTATCAGTTATTACGAGATAAATCTGCTACAACAAGGGGTACAGGATCTGGGTAAATTGCGTAATGTTGGTTTCTCCCGTGCAAGCGGCAATGCCGCAGGCGAACTGTTTGTCAATGGCACAGCCTTCCATCTTGCGCGTTGGCCCAATCATGGGATGGTCCCCATGGGTAAGGTTATCGATGGGGGGTCTATTCCACGAAATAAAGATCTGAGTCATCGGGGTGGAGTTTTTCGGTATAAGGATTCGCGCATTGATCGGTGGGCACAAGAGGATGATCCTTGGGTCGCCGGTTATTTCAAATGGGGCTATGCTGATGATATGGTTCGCGTGAAGAGTATTGACGGGGAGAAACGAACTATTACAACGCGTGAACCGACCCTATATGGCTTTGATTACAAGAAAAAATATAGACAATGGTATGGTGTCAACCTATTGGTCGAACTGGATACTGTGGGTGAATTTTATGTAGATAGAAAGCTAGGGGCACTCTCATTTGCGCAAGATAAACCAATTACAAAATTGAGTTATTCGGTGTTGGACGAACCTTTTTTTAGTCTGATCGGAGCTGAATTTGTACAAATCAAAGGTATTCAATTTGAAGAATCAAGGGGAATGGGGATTTATATGCGCGATACGAAACAGGTGCTCATCGAAGACTGTACATTCCGTAATTTAGGCAGTTTGGGTATTGCTGTCGGATTTGGAATCAAACCCTTTGAGCAGATGCAACATGAGGGTTCAGGAGAACCACAAGATAACAGTATCGGTGACCTTCACCAGCATATCTATAGTCATCCCACATTTGATCATCGAGGTGGAGAGTCCAATGTGATCCGTCGTTGTCATTTTTATCGCTTGGGCGCCGGAGGTGTTTCCTTATCGGGTGGAAATCGGTTGAAGCTCAGCAAAGGTAATAATCGCATTGAACATTGTGTTTTCTCGGATTTGAATCGCCTGGAAAAATCCTACCGCCCAGCAATTGCACTCTATGGGGTAGGGAATGTGGTCAAAAATTGTGAGATCGCAGATCTGCCAAGTATGGCCATTCTTATCCACGGCAATGCACACACCATTGAATACAATTACATCCATCATGTGGCGCAGGAAGTTGACGATCAGGGAGCGATTTATATTGGACGGGATCCTTCGGAACGACATAATCTCATCCAGTATAATTTGCTAGCAAATATCCCGAAAAAACTAAGAACTTCAGGAATATATCACGATGATGCTTCCAGTGGAACGAAAGTCGTTGGGAATATTTTTGTGAATGCGGGCGAGCGATCCGCATTTATTGGGGGCGGGTCGGATAACTGGTATGTCAATAACTTATTTGTTGCTGCGGGAAGATGGGCCGTTCGTGTGGACAATCGTTTGGAAAACTGGCTAAAGAAACTCAATGTATACGGATCTGGCAGTTTGTTTTATGATCGCCTTGTCGGTGTACGTTATCTGATGGATCCCTATCGTAGTGCCTATCCAGAACTGGCATTACAATTCGATCGTAGCGGGAAACCGAGTGGAAATGTTTTTCAGGATAACCGCTTTTACAATTGCAAACGGACCTTAAAAGGAAAAAGAAAATGGTTGGCCTGGGATCAAAGTAATGCGGTGAAATATCTGCCTAGTTTAGAGCAAGATTATCAAAAGATGAATTTGAAAGATTTAAAGAAAGCCTTGCAAAGCCAAGCGATGAAGCAGCATATTCCTGTAGACTACATTGGTCCACAATAGCGATAGTGTGCTTTTTCGTTTGTGAAACCAACGTATTGATAATTATAAAGATACGGCAAAGAACTAGCGATATCGTCTGGGTGGTACTTTAGGGAAAAACGGAATCTAATGATACTAGATTCCGTTTTTTGTTATTATTTCATTTTTTCTGTTTGTTTTCTTATCCAATCGAACCATTCATTTTTTTGATCGGGATGCATCCAATGTCCGGTTTCCTTATAGATGCGTAATACTTTTGGTGCACTGATCCCATTGTAGCTCGCATACATGGAAGTTGGTGGACATACAACATCATTGAACCCCCATGAATAGAAACCCGGTACACGAATGCGTTTGGCAAAGTTGACCACATCGTAGTAGGAGAGCGTATTTTCTAGCCCATCGATCTTCTTTAAAACGCTGTAGTTGGTGGGCGCAAAATAATGGGGCCATCCACCCGCACGATGATGCAGATAACCTGTGACATCCGACAGTGCGGGATACAGTGCAGCTACTGCTGTAACGCGTTTATCCAATGCGGTGGTTACGATGCTTAGGGCACCGCCTTGGCTCCCGCCCATGACGATCAGGTTTTTTCCATCCCATTCGGGCAGGGAGGATAGATAGTCATTGGCCCTTATACAACCTAAATAAACCCGTTTATAGTAAAATTGATCTTTATCCTGAAGGTTATTGTTATAATATGCACGCAGGGCTCCGGCAGCGAGATCTTTGTAAACGACGGAATCTAAATCCACGGGAATGCCATGTATTCCGATGCTCAACACAATCATCCCTTTGGAGGCCAGTTCAATCTCCGGACCATAGGGACGGACCCCAGCTCCAGGTACACGTAAGACGGCGGGATATTTGCCCGGATCGGAAGGGACACTAAGGATTCCATAGATTTTACTGTTTCCGATGTTGTTGAAAGAAACTCGGAAGACATCAACTTCCACTGTGCTTCTGTCTGGTAATAGGGTCTTCGTTGCTTGCATCGGAACAGGTTTGAGTTCCGAAATAGCCTTATCCCAAAATGAATCAAAGTCATTGGGTGAATGCTGTGTTGCCGCAATCTTTTCGGGTGAGAAACCGATGGTGCAGAGTTTTTTGGTCTGCTTTCCATTTTTTGTTACGATAACTGTGCAGCGTAAAAATCCTGGCTTTTTTAAGGTAAAAGCACCACTTTTAAAATGTCCTGAAAAATCTGGAATCTGTTCTTTGACAAAGGGATTGACCATTTCGGCCCCAATCTCATAGGAAACGCTATCGCCTTTGAAGGGTTGCCCGTTAGCTTGGATACTAATACCAAAACTGACTTTATCTCCTGGTTTTGCAAGCCAGTCAGCATAGGCAGTCTTAATTTCAATAGCTAGTTTTCCAGATTGGCCCCTGCTGCTGAAGACACAAAGCAAGAATAGGATTGAGAGGAAAAATTTGTTGATCTGTTGCATTATAAGCGATTCTAAAGAGATTATTTGCCCGCTTCAATAAGAAGCAGAAGTCCGACAATAAATAAGATAAACATGAGCGTCAGTAATAAAACGACCTGCCTGGAGGCACCTTTAAATTCCCGCCATATAAATACACCCCAGAGTGCAGCGACCAATGTCGCACCCTGCCCCAGTCCATAGGAAATGGCTGGCCCCGCTTTACCGGCCGCAATAAGGTTGAGCGAGTTGCCGATCCCCCAGATGATACCCCCCAATAGACCAACAGTATGTACGCTAAAATTTCCGTTGAAATATTCTTTATAGCTCAAAGGAGGGCCATTTAATGGTTTTTTCATCAGCAAAGTGTTAAAAATAAAATTGCTCAATAAAATACCCGTCGAAAAGATAAATACGGCGGTATATGGGGTCATCTTTCCGCTTGCAGGTGCCTCAAAATTATCAAGGTCCATGGCAGAAGCAATAAAGCGATAAAAAAGCGACATCAAAAGTCCTGCTAGGAGGCTTAACAACAAGCCTTTAGAAGAGCGATTGTTTTGTGTTTTTGTTACTTTTTTGTATGCAATGGCATTGATTATAATGGCAATAGCGATACAGATGACCCCTATGAATAGGAGAGTAGGGTTTCCTTTGGTTGCGGCAATATAGTTGATCAGTACACCTAAAATCAATGCAGTCCCGATACCGACTGGGAATGCCACAGCCATCCCCGCTAGCGCGATGGCCGAAGAAAGAAGGATATTGGCGGCATTAAAAATAATTCCCCCCAATAGGGCATTGAAAATATGCTGGGATTCGGCCTGTTTCAGATCGGCGACAAAAGGCCTGCCGAGGTCGCCATGGCTACCCAGTGTAAAGGCAAAGATCAGCGAAAGCAGAAAAATACCTAATACGTAATCCCAATAGAAAAGTTCATAGCGCCAGTTTTTGTTCGCTAATTTTTGAGTGTTTGCCCAGGAACCCCAGCAAAGCATTGTTATGATGCAGAAAAAAATGGCCTGTGCATAGCTGCTTACAATAAACATAGGGTAATATTTGATCCGTTAATTTATTAAATTATCGCTTACTATCGTCCGGTTGTTGGTATCCATACCTTGGAAAAACCACCGGTTTGACTTGCATCCGCATAGGGCACCAGGAGAATAGATTGTTTCTTATTGTCACTTGTGCTGATGTCGGTTGAATAAGCCAAAGTACCCACCCAATTTTTAGGCAATTTATCCTGCGCTTCGGTCAGTTTGATCGCCACCTTTTCGGGGTAAACCAATTTGGCGGTTTCGAAATCTACTTGTGGATTTAGTGACTGATCTAGGGCAAAGATCTGTGGTCCTCTTTTTAAGGTGAAGCTTCCGGGATAGGTCTTCCCACCGTTGACGATTTCTGTTCGAATATCAAAAGATATGCTGATTTTATCGTTGTCCTTCCACTGACGCACTATTTTTAGAAGCTGGTTGGGCTCAGATCTATAGGTTTTCCCATTTACTGTTGCGGTATAATTTGTCGCCCATTCAGGAACCCGTAATTGTAGTGGGAACTGTGCTGATTGTGGGAGGTTTACCTGCAAGGTGGCGGTGCCTTTTCGTGGAAACTCACTCGTCAGGGTCAGCTCCAGCGGAATTGTCTGTTGTGATGAAGTCTTGATGTTTTCTTTGATCTGTGCCGGTTCGTAGAGCAATACGGTTGGAATATGGTTTAATTGACCAAAATTCAGGTAAGGAATAAGTGCGATCCCCCGTGGGACACTGCTCAAACAGCAGGTGATATTACAGCGGTAAGGTTTTTCGCCAATAAGCGGTGTGTAATAGCTCACACAACCTGTTTGTGGGTTTTCGGCACCCAGTAGATGGTTGTAGATTGTCTTCTCGATTTCATTGTAATATTTTAAATCGCCGGTAATGGAGAATAGCTGTGTATTGAACTGTAACCAGGTGGTAGTGACGCAGCCTTCACCCATGTGTGCTGAAGTATCTGCAAGTAAATAATGATCGTCCTGAAAACGTTCATGGTCGCTTGACGTACCGGTTACGAACAAACGGTTGGCACTGATATCATCGAAAGTATAGTTAATTACATTCAAAAGATCTTTATCGCCAGTTAAACGATACATTTTCACGAGTCCGACGATATTGGAAAGCATTTCGTAGGCTTTGGCATTGGCGACTTTGTCCACACGTTTGTATTTTAAAATGGAGGTGACGATGGCTGGGCCACCTTCGAAGTCGTAAGCGCGGATGATATAGCGGCAAAAATCAAGGTATTTTTTGTCTCCGGTCCATCGGTATAAATCCAACATGGGGTCAATGACAGAGGTGGCTGCCATACCCACGTGTGATCCAGATTTGAGGATGTTTTTTTTGCCAGGGGTATCGCCGAAAGTGTTGTAGAGCAAATCTCCGATCTGTGTTGCTGCCTTTAATGCTTTTGGATCACCTACAACACCATAGTAGGCTAGCAACCCGAAGAGGTCGTATTTGTGTACCCAAACATCCCAGGATGTCCAGCGGTTTTCGGGCAGATAGGTGCCGAGATAGCCATCTTCGCCTTGTGTTTCGAGCAAGCGATGAAACATCCGGTCCATCTGTTGTTTCAGCCGGCTATCTTTGGTGACAAGCCAGGTATTGGCCGCTGCTTCGAGGTATTTGCCAATATGTTCACCTATCCAGCGTTGCTTTCCCGGCCGCGTGTGAAAACCTTCCAATAAGCCCTCCTCATCTACTTGGAGGAGCCTCTTTTCCAGGTTGAGCTGGTAGCGATTGCCCAAGTAACCGCTCAGTATATCGATCTGGGGAATCGCAAGATCATATTGGGAAGGGACGACGTAATCTACTTTTGGCATAGCCGCTGTTGTGATCAGCTGTGCTATACTCTGTTGGATGGTTGTCAGTAGTAAGACTGTTGTTGATAAAAGAATACGAATAGACATGTTAATTTAAATAGGATGAATAATTGATTATATGAGGTTTTAATTGGATGCTGTACTGTATTCCCGCCAGTAGGGAATAGAGGTCTGTGCTCCTAGGCGTGTAACGGAGATTGCTGCAGCTTTTGAAGCCAGTCTAACGGCATCTATGACAGGTATATTCCTAGCGATGGCACTTGCTAAAACCCCACAGAAGGTGTCGCCAGCGGCTGTACTGTCAACTGCATCGACTTTTTCGGCAGGAACCTGGAAATAGTTGTTTGCTTCCTTGATAAGTGATCCTTTTGCGCCCATAGTAATGATAATAGTGCCTGGACATTTCTGACTGATCGTATCGGCAGCCAGACGAGCTGTCTCCCAATTTTCAATCCTGACTTCGGTGTAATATTGTGCTTCAGATGTGTTTAAGATCAGGATATCAATTCGGTTTAAAATACTGTCTGGGAGTGGCTGCGCAGGAGCAGTGTTTAAGATGATTTTGGTATTGTGCTGCATCGCAATAGCGCTGGCTTCTTCTATTGTTGCTATGGGGATTTCCAGCTGTATGAGCAATACCGCAGCTTCGCAGATAACGTTCTGAACAGCCAGTACTTCTTGTGGTAGCAGCGCTGCATTTGATCCGGGTGCAACAAGAATACAGTTTTCACCTTGTGCGTCTACAGATATGAGTGCAACACCGGAGGGGTTTGTCAGATCCTGAAAGATTGTGTCAACCTGAATGCCTTCCTGCTGGTAATGGGTAATGGCCTGTTGACCAAAGATGTCGTTCCCAACTTTGGCAATAAAAGATACCTGCGCACCAGCTCTGGCTGCGGCAACAGCCTGATTGGCTCCTTTTCCACCAGGGACCATGAAAAACTGTCCACCTAGCACTGTTTCGCCCGGCACAGGAAGATGGGAGGCTTTGATCACCATATCCGTATTGGAGCTGCCTAGCACGACAATATTTGTTCTGCTCATAAAATATTAGGTTTACACGTTATTACTTGATTACTAGTCAAAAGTACAGAATTCATGTCTTGGTTAATTATTATTACCTTTTTTTTCGTTCAGGTAAGGGCAGGATAGTTGAGGGAAGATATTTCCTATTTTTTTGATGTATATAAGGTATCTTAGTGTATTCTTCTGACTGAGGATACGAGAGATTCCTTTGTGTGCAATTTCAATCGGAGGATATACCAATTGAAACTTAAAAGTTTCTTATCGTGCTTATAATGTAGATATCCAAGCCATGAATATGACCAATGCAATAGCTCAGTTTTTAAAAACACTGGAAATTAGTGATTTTTCGGCCACACCCAAATACTTACAACTAGCAAATACGATTGTCGATGCGGTTAAAAATGAAATCTTGTCGAAAGATGATATGTTGCCTTCGATCAATGAACTGAGCACCTATCTAGACATATCCCGGGATACAGTCGAGAAAGCCTACCGTTATCTTAAACATCAGGAGATTATTGCCTCCAATCCTGGCAAGGGATATTACATCAATAAAATTGATGTGCAGTCAAAACTCAAAATTGCCCTTTTTTTAAATAAACTGAGCACACATAAAAAGATTGTTTATGACTCCTTTGCACGCGAACTGGGGGATTATGCCAATTTGGACCTCTTTGTCTACAACTCCGACCTGTCCTATTTGAATACCTTGCTGGGAAGTCTGACCAAAACATATGATCATTATGTGTTGTTCCCACATTTTAAAGAAGGACGGGATAAAGCGCCAGATGTTATCCGTAAGATTCCGACGGAGAAATTGATGTTATTGGGTAAGTTTATTGAAGATGTTCCGGGGGAGTTTCCTGCGGTCTATGAAAATTATGAACAGGATATCTATAATGCACTCGAGGAAGCAAATGAATCCTTGAGTAAATACCAAATGCTTAAGCTTGTCTTTCCAGACCATAGTGATTTTCCAAAAGCTATTATCAAGGGCTTTTACAAGTTTTGTCAGCAATACGCCTTTGAACACGAATTGGTCGCCGATCTGCATCGGGAGAAGGTGATCAAAGAGACCTGCTATATTAATATCATTGAAGACGATCTTGTCAAGTTATTGAACAAGATTATCCAAAAGAAATTAGTCATAGGTACTGATGTCGGCGTGATCTCTTATAATGAAACACCATTGAAGAAGTTTATCCTTAACGGTATTACCACAATATCGACCGACTTTGAGATGATGGGACGGTTGGCTGCGGAATTGATCAAAAATAAATCAAAGGACCGTGTGGAAGTTCCATTTTATTTGAAACTTCGACCATCGATCTAGTGAATAAAAGCAAAAGCCTAGTTTCATCAGAAACCAGGCTTTTGCTTTTATTGCCAGCTAGCACCCATTTTGTTGGCACGCTGTTTTATTTTTTTAATGTTTTTACGGGGAACAAATCAATCACACCTTTCGCTACTTTACTGATGTTGTTGATCGCCTTTTCAGGATTGTCCACATCACCCGAACCGCGTGCTTGCCAGATCACCGCATTTGTTTTGCGATCAATAGCCTCAATGATCAGGTGACCATAACGATAACGTTCTTTTGCAACAGGGTAATATCCACCACCATAAAAGTAAGGAGAGAACCATGGTCTGTACCAGCCCCAAGGACCACCCCAGCCATAATATCCGCCACCGCCATAGACCAAACGGCTTTTGTTATTGACGATGGTAATATAACGGAATAACAGATCAGGATTGTCCTTTGAATATTGGAGTCCCTTTGCCTCTAAAGCCGTATTTGCAGCATCCAAAATGTTAGTTTTGGCAATGTCATTGTCAAAATAAGATTTCGAAAGCGAGTCTACTGGCGGTAGCCAGGCATACGTTTTGAAAGGAGTGAAATCCATCTTTTCTACCCGAGTGGTATTATATTGATAAGACGAACATGATGCAAGCGCGATGCAGAGCACCAAAAATAATAGAATCTTTTTCATCGTAGTAGTTTGTTTATTAACTGTGATGAATCTACCATGAATATGCTGTTTTGCTTTTAAGCACTATATTCATGATGGTTTCATGGCCTATATGGAACTTTTATATTTATTTAACTTGTTTTAATTTCTCATCTATCTGCTTTTACTGCCTTTCTATGGCACAAAGCGTTATGGCAATTTGTTATCTGTGCTGTATGCACTGGATTTATTCTATAACGTTAGACAAAAAACTATAAATATGGTTTAATCCTAATTGTAAAATTAATAGGAATATTTTGCCACCAATGGAATCTGTCTTCCTGCGCCAAAAGCTTTTGGGCTGACCCGGAGAATTGGCGGTGCTTGAAAGCGTTTAAATTCAGCATTATTAACCAATTTACTTACTCTCTCTACTAACGCTTTTTCGAATCCCATTGCTACAACTTCGGAGCCGCTCTTTTCATTTTCAATCAACTCAAATAAGACCTTGTCTAGCAGGTCGTACTCTGGTAGTGAATCCGAGTCTTTCTGATCAGGTCGTAATTCAGCAGAAGGAGCTTTTTCGATCGTATTGACGGGTATAATCTCTCGCTCGCGATTGATATAACGTGCCAGGTCGTAGGCTTTGGATTTATAGACATCACCAATAACCGAAATGGAGCCAGCCATGTCGCCATACAAGGTGCCATAGCCAACGGCAGCTTCGCTTTTATTTGAAGTGTTTAATAGGATATGACCAAATTTATTTGATATGGCCATCAAGATAACCGCACGTGCACGTGCTTGTATATTTTCTTCTGCGGTATCAGGTTTTAAGCCTTCAAAAAGAGGAGCAAGAGTGCTCTCGTAAGCCGAAGCGATATCCTTTATGGGTACAATATGGTGTTTGCAGCCCGTATTGGTCACCAGGTCTAGGGCATCTTTGATCGAATGGTCCGAGGAGTAAACGGAAGGCATTAAAATGGAGAGCACATTGTCCGAGCCGAGGGCTTCACAGGCCAGCGCAGCGACTAAAGCGGAGTCCAATCCACCAGATAAACCGAGGATCGCTCTTTTGAAGCCTGATTTTCGGAAATAATCACGCAAGCCTAGGATCAATGCATCATGGATCAGTGCAATTTCAGCTACAGGATCTTTGATGGATGCCGTGGTTGAGGTAATATTTTTTTGATGATAAGTGACATACTGCAGATCATGATCAAATCGTTTTAATTCGGCAACCTTTTTTCCGTCAGCACTAAGTGCAAGTGATCTACCATCAAAGATAATATCCATATGTGCCCCCACCTGGTTCACATAGATTAGTGGACGGTTGGATTTTTTGACCTGCCGAGAAAGAACCTTGAGGCGTTCGTCAAAGTGTGCGTAGGAAAATGGTGAAGCAGCAATATTGATCAAAAGATCAGGATTCTCTTTTCGGAGTTCGGCCATAGGATCTCCCACATAGGAGTTGCCACCCTCATCGTCATCCCAGAGATCCTCACAAACTGTCAGGGCAATTTTTACACCATTCAATGTGATGCAGTCGAAACGCTTGTTGGGTTCAAAGTAGCGGTATTCATCAAATACATCATAATCGGGTAGCAGGCCTTTTTTTACGATGTTTCGAACAGCACCCTGTTCGATAAATACTGCGGTATTGTAAAGCTCTTTTCCTTCGGGATCATTGTTTTTGACCGGAGCTCCAATAATACAGGCGATTTCCTTACAATGAGCGGCAATCTGGTGGATAGCCTCATTGCACTGTTGCTTAAATACTTTACTTCGCAATAGATCTTTTGCGGGATAGCCGCCGATGGCAAGCTCTGAAAAGATGATAAGGTCTGCCGATGCTTCTTTGGCTTGGTTAATTGCTTGAATTATTTCCGCTGTATTTGCTTCAAAATTACCGATATGGTAATTCAATTGTGCTAAAGCTATTTTCATCCGTGTTTATTTTTTCTTTTTATTAGATCCGCAATCTTGTTTGGAAAACAGGACGGTTTCCTGTTCTCTTTATCGGGATAGTAGATCCTAATAAAATGCGGTATCTATCTACAAATTTATTCCTTTTTATTGAAAGTGTTTCTTTTATTGATCACTGTTTTTAAAGAATCCATGCATTACATTAGGTTTTTATTTATCTCTTTTGTACCCGGTCCGCACGGATAATGCTGATCTATCAATTCCCTTGCATAATGATTAAAAATATTGCAGATGGAAAAGGTTCTGCTTGTTGATTATAAAGTGCTAAATTGTTTTAACATAATTTTAACAACGTTAAATGCTGTTAAATTTCTTGATATGAACGGAAATGTGTCTTACCTTTGATATATCAAAACAGAAACATATATACAAAATAATATATAAAGAACTTTTCATAATTTAGGTTAATAATTGGTTAGGTAAAGCTCGGAGTTCCCCACTTCGAGCTTTTGTTGTTTAAAAGCTCTTATCACTCACTCATTTCAATCATCATTTAGGTTTATTACAGGTTAGAACATCACCACATATATCATAGTGATACTTTATGAATACTTAATACATACTGTATATATACTGAAACCTAATTTTAGCTGTGCATTGTGGTAAGGGCAACAAAACAACTGATTGCGGGTTTATACTTTCCAGTAGCCAAGGGGATGTATAATGCTGTGTTATTCGACAAGATATATTGTTGATCAGCGAAGAAATAAAAAACGCCTAAAGTTAGAATGCTTTAGGCGTTTTTTTACTTGTATTTTATAAATATTGCTGGTTCCTTGTGTTGGAGTGTACTATTTGATGTCTACGACTTCAATAACAAAATCTAAAGGAGAATTAGCTGGTATTTTTCCCATTGCACGGTTTGCATAACCCCATTTAGAAGGAACCATAATATGAATCTTAGAACCCTTTTGAAGCCCTTTTTCGGTCAGCCCCCCTAGTTTCATATCACCAATTTTCTTTGGTGCAAAAGCGAATGTCCACGCGGGTATAATCGTGCTGTCGAAAGGATAATAATAACCGGTATTGGTGAGGATCTCAAAGCTAGCTGTTTTATCGGTTTCGGTTTGGTCGAAAATACTGCCATTTAATAGTCTACCAGTATATTTTACAGTTGGCTGAACTTTAAAGAGTTTAGCATTTAAGGTGTCCACGATTTTATATTGGTAATTTCCTGTGCCTTCGGCTAAAATTTCATACCAAATTCCCTTTTCAGAATCGTACTGTGCATTAGGATATTTGCTGTCAACATAATTTTTAAGTAGTATGGAATCTGTTTTAAATTGCCCCTCTGCGTCATACACAGGAGTATCTTCGCTTTTACTACAGCTAACAATAAATAAAGCAATAGCTGCGATTCCTAGGAATAATGGCGATAAGAATTTTTTCATAGTGTTATTGATGGTTTTTAATAAGAAAGCCATTCTCAACATGAAAATGGCTTTTGTAAATATAATATACTTTTCTTATTTAACAGCTCCAACAGCTTTAAGATCGATCGTATATACAACGGGTGTATTTTTAGGAACAGTTACTTTTTCGCTTCCTGCAGTGTATTCTGTTTGATCAAAAGTGTAGTAAGAAGGAGAAATAAAACTGATTTTATCTCCTTTTTGAAGACCTTTAGGTAATAAGCCTTCAAATCTTACATCTTGCCCCTGAATATTAATAATTGTAGGGATAAATGCTTGAACCCAAGCGGTATTATATACCTTAATAGCTGTACGGATATCATCATAAACCTTAGGCACACCATCCGTGTTTTTATCAAATACTTGTCCACTCATTAATTCACCTTTAAAGTTGAAAGTCGCAGACCAAGCGTTCGCAGCAGGACCATAATACCCAATTGTTCCCGTATATGCATAAGGAGTTTCAGGAGGGGAAGCCAACTCTACTTTATACCAAATGCCTGTAGAGTCAGAATATTTTGCGTCTGAACCCCATTTTGTTTTAGCATATTGCTCTAATTGAGGAGCTTGAATTCTTAAAAGTGAATCTCTACGCGCTTTTTCTTTTCTGGCAGCTTCTATTTGTTGTCTATTCAATTCATCATAATCGATGTTATCTTTGTTACAAGACGCGAAGATCATTCCCAGACACAAAAATGCCATTAAAAATTTCGTGATATTTTTCATAATTTCTTAAAGTGTGTATTAATTATAAAACTCAAAACGCACTATCGTTTGGTTTCGCTACACAAATATGTTAAATTATTCTAAAAAATCATTTAACTCTTTTGAGTTCAGGTATTTTTGTTGTATATTTTTTAAGCGAAATTCACTGTTAAATCGAAGAATACTCGGGAAAATCATTCGTTTTCCACTTAATAGCTGTAAGGCCAGGGCATGATACTGTCCAGTTCTTTTTTTGTCGGATTTTGCTTTCCAAATGCTCTGATCAAAGGTAATCTCCCCCACAGATTCCGCATCCAGTTGGACCGCATAGTAACTTTTATCGATCACTGTAACAATATCCGGCTTTGTAAATATTTCCCGTTCCATTTTTCGGCAATAGCTACACCAATCGGTATGGATAAAAATTAGGGTCTCCCTTGGCTCTACCGCCAGCAAAGAGTCGAGCTGCTCAAAGCTGACCCAATTTATCCGCTCTTGCCCAAAATGGAAGAGCGGATAAAGTAAGCTGATCAGCAGGATGCTTATTTTCCTAAAATATTTCATTGTTCTACTTTTGTTTATGGGAAATTTATCCCAGTACCCATGTCCTAATGAAAATGTCCTACCCGGAGACCGAAGGTAAATGTTCGTGGGCGAGTAGGGCCATAGATGTAGTCCGAATCCCGTAATGCACCTTTGTCGAAATCCTTTTGAAAGGCGTTGAACATATTCTGTACGCCACCAAAAAATTCGATACTAAAATCCTTGTGTACAGGTAATGTATAGCCCAGACGAAGATTCAATTCGACAAAATCACGTGCATTTTTAAGCGTCATGATATCTTGCTGGATATGTGGTACAATCATTTTGCCTGTATATACTCCTGTCAGGTCTACTGCGAATCGCTTCGTCGCTTTCAGATTTGTATTCATATACCCGTAAACATTGGGAGTACGCACATATTGCTTTGTCCAGATGTCGTGCGAATCGTCTTTACCCTCATAGATTAGCTGGTCTTTTTTATAACGCGAACGTTGGATTGTTCCGCCAGCTTGAAACGATAACCACGATGAAGGGGCGACATTGATTTCAATGTTGGAGCCATATACACGTGCACCTTCGCCATTTTGCATCTCCTGAATAATCAAACCATCCTTCTGTGATGCCATGATATTGACAAACTGATTATTGAGGTCTGTGTAGAAACCTTCAACTAGAAAACTCGTTTGTACATTTCCAAAATTCTTATTGTAACTAAACGACCCGGTATAGGCATTGGAATATTCTGTTTTCAAGTTTTCACCGATCAGGACAAATACCTGGTTGCCACCAATGGAAGTCACGTGCATGTCTTCGTTAAATGCCTGTGGGGCCCTGAATCCACGTGCGTAACCCCCTCTGAACTGTAGATCTTTTGTCAGATCATATAGGATCGTTAACCTTGGGCTGAATGTTCCGAAACGTTGATCCGAACTGCGGTTTATCCCAGCCAGACTATATTTGCCATCGACATAGGTATAGTCGTATCGGGCACCGATCAGGGTTTTGAATGTATCAAAGGGTTTCCATTCGTATTGGGCATAGGTTCCCAATCCTTTATTCTGCTGATCAATTGTCCGCTTATAGCCTGGGATTTCATCCTGGGTATCATTATAGGAAAACTCCACACCTGCAGTAAACACATCTTTCTCAAAATTGTAGGTATACTGACTTCCTACAACCAGTGCAATATCGTTTGTCTTTCCATACGAATTGGACGCTAGCGTACTGTCTGCTAGCGTTGTCGCGCCACCAAGTCCACCATAATAACTATCACGGACAGTTTTCTGGACGGAACCATAAGCCGAAATCTTGTGTTTAAAGTCTTCGGAATAACGGTCATAGGTAATTCCACCAACGATAGAACTGGTTTGCAACTGTTCGGTAATCTGGGTCAGGTGTGGGGCCTTGTTGAGTTGGTCTCCGCCACGACGAAATTCATTGACTGTGCTAAAATCTACTGTAATTTTATCGAGGTCGCTTGGTTTGTAAAATAATTTGGTGCCAAAGGTGGTGTTTCGAAGCTTGGTGATCTCCGAAAACCCGTCCCCATTGACGTCATAGGATTCTCTATTGCGGTGCATACCATAAAATGTTGCACCGGTATTTAAGTCTTCTGCGACAATGGATGTATTGAAGTCTACGGTGTTGTCCCAGCTTTTACCACCAATCAGTGAATTGGTGGACTTTACCTGCCAATCACTCTCAACAGGATCTTTTGTAATGATATTGATGGTTCCGGCAATGGCATTGGCTCCAAATAGTGCCGAACCGCCACTACGCACGACCTCGATCCTGTCGATCATACTGGTGGGGATCTGATCCAATCCGTAGACGCTGTTTAACGATGAAAATACGGCCCTGCTGTTAATTAGTATTTGTGAGTATGGACCTTCGAGACCATTGAGCCTAACTTGTGAAAAACCACAGTTTTGACAATTGTTTTCCACACGGACGCCGGGTTGGTAATTCAGCGTCTCAGACATCGCTACAGACTGTGTTGCGTTAAATAGCTTGGGGCCGATGACATTAACTACAACAGGTGCATCCTTACGTTTTACGCCATAACGGGTTGCGGAGACCACTACCTCATCGAGATTGAGGTTATCTTCTTCAAGCTGGATCTGCAATGGTGATTTTAAGGTATCCAAAGCAACTACCTTCGTCAGCGAACGATAGCCCACGGCGGAGATATTTAACGTTACTTTTGGGGTAACGACAGTATTGAATTTAAAGTGTCCATCAGCATCCGATGTAGTGGCTGATTTGCTATTTTTTATAGTCAATGTCCCCGAAGCAATGGCTTCCCGGTTTTTATTGAATAAATATCCCTCCAATGGTGACTGTGCATATATTGAGGATGTTCCGGCCAATAGTGTAGCCAGTAACGTGTATTGCTTTAGCATTTTTATCGTATTGAGTATTTCGTATTGAGATCTTGGCTGCACAAGCTTAAAGCTCCCATATTGTATACTTTTTTGCCTTAGGTTTGATACTCGTCTTTCGTATCTCGTCCATAAGGTTTATTGTATAGCTAGGGCATACTTTCGTCTTGAAACCTGCTAAGATGCTATGATATAAGTATATGAGCGGAATTCGTCCACTTTCTTTTTTAATATGAAAACATCGGTTTTTTGTACTTATGGTCTATTGAAACCAAAGCCGTTAACTCCGTTTTAGCGAACCCGAAAATAAATAGAGCGACAAGTGCCAAAAGCGTTGTCTTAATCTATTTCACTGGATGTACGTCAGACTAAAAATGAATAGTGTTATGCTAAGCAAGGGGGACCCCGGAGGTAATAGGGACTGCTTGTGGTGCTGGTAACTTCTGGGCAGATCGAACAATAATTCGTTAGCTGAATTTCCTTTGGTACAGGAAGTTCGAGAACGATGAAATCGGTCTGTACGTAATTGTTTTGATAAATGACATTCAGATAATCAATCTGATCGTCGGTCTCTTGAGGTTTTTCTTTTTTTGTAAAATCATAAGGGTGCGTGTGCATCACGATTTCCCCATTTGATTTTACCTCTTTGTGCATAAAAATAACACCCGAAAGAATAATCAGCGACATCAAAGCCAATTGGAATGATGCGATAAGCTGACGCAGATTTCTTGTTATTTTTGATTGCATAAAAAAGCGCTACTTGTTAGAGTAGCGCTTCAAAAATACGATTTTTATTTAGCAGTATATAGTTCTGCTAGATAAAATTATTATTAAGTACTGTAGTAAGTACCTCAATACTATCTAATCAAATGATTGTTATCATCCGGGAATACTAAAGACGGTTTAAACTGCTTTGCTTCCTCAAAATCCATTGTTGCATATGAAATAATAATAACAATATCGCCAACCTGCACTAGACGTGCTGCAGCTCCGTTTAGACAGATTGTGCCCGATCCGCGTTGTCCTGGAATGACATAGGTTTCTAGACGGGCCCCATTGTTATTGTTTACGATTTGAACTTTCTCGTTAGCGATGATATTTGCAGCGTCCATCAAATCTTCATCTATCGTGATACTACCCACGTAATTCAATTCCGCCTGTGTGACTTTCACGCGGTGAATCTTGGATTTCATTACTTCTATTACCATGGCGCAAAGGTAGAGTTTTTTTTATTAAGCTAATATCATATTATCAATAAGACGGACACCTTCTACCCATGCTGTGACAAGTGCAACATGTTGCTTGCTTGGATCAATCTGTTGGACTTCTTGTAAGGAGCTGCTTTCGCAGATTGCAAAATATTCGACGGTTACTCCTGCTGTATCCGTCAAAATCGCTAAAGCATTATTCTTAATTTCTTGTAAACTGGCATTGTCCGAAATATGATCTTTGACATATTGTAAAGAACGGGAAAGTGCCAGGGCTTTTGTTTTTCCATCTTCGCTCAGGCGCATGTTACGTGAACTCAGGGCTAAGCCATCTTGATCCCTGATGATGGGGCAGATTGCCAATTGGATCGGAAGATCTTTGAGCTCGATCATGCGTTTGATGACCATCACTTGCTGAAAGTCTTTTTGCCCAAAACAGGCGATATCGGGTTGTACTAAGGTGAACAATTTATAGACCACCTGTGTTACACCCTGAAAATGACCTGGACGTTTTTCACCTTCCCAGATTTGATCCAATTCACCAAGATCAATATGCCAATGTTCATCCTTGTTGGGATACATTTCTTCTACACTTGGCATAAATAAAATGTCACAATCGACAGATTCCAATAGCTTGATATCATTTTCAATTGGACGCGGATATTTTTCTAGGTCTTTGGGATCGTTAAACTGTGTAGGATTGACAAAAATGCTACAAACACGAATATCACTGATGGGTTTCGCATATTTTAATAACGATAAATGTCCTTCATGAAGTGCTCCCATGGTGGGGATCAAGGCTATCTTTTTACCTGCCGAGCGTGCTTTTTGGAGATGTGCTTGGAGGGATGCTTTCGTTTTGAAAATTTCCACTTTGCTGAATAGTTTTTTGTTCGCAAAGTTGCATATTATTTTGGGAATATAAAACGATGATTGATAGTAAATTGCATGGTAAGTATTTTTTTTGTACCTTTGTAGACCGATTTTACTGTTCGAAAATAATAAATAAAAATAACTGGAGATGGCAAAAACGAAGATATTGTTTATTACTCACGAGATGTCGCCTTTCCTCGAATTAACCAAAATTTCTGAAATTACACGTCAACTGCCTCAAGCGATGCAAGAGAAGGGTTTTGAAATCCGTATCTTAATGCCTCGTTTTGGGAATATCAATGAGCGTAGAAATAGATTGCATGAGGTGATTCGTCTTTCAGGCTTGAACATTGTTGTGGATAATAATGATAATCCGCTAATTATTAAAGTAGCTTCACTGCCTGCAGCTCGGATGCAGGTGTATTTCTTGGATAACGAGGACTACTTTCAGCGTAAAAAAGTTTTTAGTGATGAGCATGGCGAATTCTTTGCAGACAATAATGAGCGTTCGGTGTTCTTCTGTAAAGGAGCGTTGGAAACTGTTAAGAAATTAGGCTGGTCGCCCGATGTAGTACACTGTCATGGCTGGTTCTCTGCTTTGGTGCCTGCTTACGTGAAAACAACGTATAAGGATGATCCTACATTTAAGGATGCAAAAGTGATGTATTCTTTGTTTAACGAAGAATTTAAAGGTACATTGGGTTCAAAGTATGCTGAAATGGCGCCAGAAGGTGCTTTTAAAGCTGAAGATGCGCAAGTGTATGGCGATGGTAGCTATGAGGCAATCTATAAAGGTGCATTGCATTTTACGGATATGGTTGTCGTAGCTGATGAAAATGTCAATACTGAGATTGTTGATTTCGCTAGATCCAAAGATATTCAGGTTTTTGAACCTAACGGTGATCAGGACTATGATGCTTTTGGCGAGGTGTATGATCAGTTTGCGCCTGAAGAAGTGGAAGCATAGACCCTTTTCTTGAGGATCTGCGTAAAACAAACAGACAATAAATTATTAGAAAGGGCTATTTCCAATGAAATAGTCCTTTTGTTTTTTCTGAATTGTCTGTTTTTACTGATTCGTATTTTTTTATTGAATTATCAATGAGCTTGTTACGATCGGTTTATTGGCCAAAAAAATCTTCAGTCGATTTTCATGACTGATAGTGTTTGTGAAAGCATGAAGATTTTGTTTGTCAATACATTTATTTACTACATCGTATTCTTACAGGGGTACAATGCCTGATAATAAAACTCCATTTCAAAATATCGGCACTAAAATGGTATCTTCGTAGCAATGAATCGTCATAAGCGTAAAATAGTCCTGAGGTAATAATAGCTTATGGTAAGGTGTGTTATTGTTACAGGAAAAACGGCGCAGAACGAGCTTATTTATTACGTTGAAAAGCGTATTCTCATAATATAATTATAATAATGAAGATTAAGGTAGGATTTGGGTTTGATGTTCATCAGATAAAAGAAGGACACCCATTTATTGTTGGTGGTGTGCAGTTGGAACATCATGCCGGAGCTTTTGGCCATTCAGATGCCGATGTCTTGGTGCATGCTATCTGTGACGCTATTTTGGGCGCAGCAAACTTAGAGGATATCGGGTACCATTTTCCCAATACAGATATGCGTTGGAAAGGGATTAGTAGCTTGCTGTTGTTGAAAGAGTGTATGGGTTTGATTCAGGCCAAAGGATACCAGCTCGGTAATATTGATGCCATGCTTTGCCTTGAAGCTCCCAAGATCAAACCTTATATTCCTCAAATGAAGATCAAATTAGCTGAAGTGACCGGTCTAGATATAGATGATATTTCTATTAAGGCAACGACCAACGAGACAATGGGTTTCATTGGTCGGCAAGAGGGGGTTGTCGCCTATGCTGTCTGTTTAATTGAACGGGTTTAATGTCGGATAGGCAAACATTTTCATGTTTTAATGCACACTTTTGAATGAATTAGTAATACCTTTGCCATGAAGCATTCTTTGGCACACTATCTGATAGAGTGGACATTAAAATCATATTGAAGTCTATATAAAAGCGAATAGCGTAATATCCAATTAGAAAAGATACACACGGATCAAAAAACTGGATATTCCACGTAGCTTAAAAAAAACAAAATGCAGCACATTCATAAATGCCAATGAAAACAAGCATAAATGAATAATATTTGCACATGAAATTTAGTAAATAGATGAAGCGAGTATCAAAAAAAAATCAACTTACTGAAGGCGATATTAAACGATATACGTTCAATTTTTGGAAGGTCATCATTGGCATTGTAGCCCTTGGATTCCTATTTATATTGAGTATACGTCTTGGGTTATTCGGGAAATTACCTTCGTTTAGCGATTTGGAAAATCCAAAAAGCAATTTAGCCTCTGAAGTCATTACTGATGATCATAAAGTATTAGGGACTTATTATGTACAGAATAGGTCGAATGTTAAATACAGTGAATTATCTCCATATCTGGTTAAAGCGCTCGTATCTACAGAGGATAAGCGGTTTTATGACCATTCAGGAATAGATTATTCCCGTACGTTTACGGTTATCTTCCATACCCTGACTGGCAATAAACAGGGGGGGAGTACAATAACGCAACAGTTGGCGCTTAATCTTTTTTCTGACGGCCGTCAGAAAAACTTTCTAAAACGTATCATTCAGAAATTTCAAGAGTGGGTGACGGCTGTTCGTCTGGAAAGAAATTATACCAAGGACGAAATCGTTACGATGTATTTTAATACAGTGGATTTTGGTGCATACAATACGTTTGGGATAAAATCTGCTGCGCGGACCTATTTCAATACCACTCCAGATAAGCTGACTGCTGATCAGGCTGCACTCTTGGTCGGGATGCTGAAAGGCCCTGGTGCCTATTCGCCGGTGAGATTTCCTGAGAAATCAAAAATACGTCGTAATACGGTTTTAAATAATATGGTGGCCGCCAATTTTATTTCGGCAGAAGAAGCTTCTAATGCGAAGGAGAAACCACTCGGACTAGAACTCAAGATCGCAAACTATGGTGAAGGATTAGGTCCTTATTTCAGGGCGGTATTAAAAGACCAGATTAAGAAAGAATTTGCTAATCTTAAGATTGTCAGAGCTGACGGTACACCTTATGACTTAGATCGTGATGGATTAAAAATCTATACGACTATCAATATGTCCATGCAACAGTATGCTGAGGATGCGCAGAAAGAATGGATGAAGCAGCTACAATCGAAGTTTTCGGCACAGTGGAAAAATAGGGATCCGTTCAAAGGTGATAAAGCGAAGTTGTTGATCAGTGGAATGAAACGTTCTGATCGTTACCGTATCTTGCGTGAGGAGGGTTTAAATGAGGATGAGATCAAAAAAGCCTTTAATGTGAAGGTTCCGATGAATATTTTTACCTGGAAAGGCAGCAAGGATACCATGATGACACCAATGGATTCCATTAAGTACAACAAGTTGATGCTAAGGAATGCGATGATGTCCATGGAGCCCAAAACAGGACATATTAAAGCTTGGGTGGGCGGTATTGATTTTGACCATTTCAAATATGATCAGGTTAAAATGGGGACACGCCAAGTCGGGTCTACAGCTAAGCCGTTTACTTATGCGGTAGCTATTGATAATGGTTATTCACCTTGTTATAGCATTCCCAACTACCAGCAAACTTACAATGGTTGGACACCAAGAGGAAATGCACAGGGAGGAAATCCGATTACTTTAGCGAAGGCATTAGCTTATTCACAAAACTTTGCAACAGCTTACCTTGTACATGAAGTAGGAGCGGCGGAGGTCGCTGCATTGACCAAACGTATGGGAATAACGAGCGACGTGCCGAACTACCCTTCTATTTCCTTAGGGGCATACGAAGCGTCTGTTTTTGATATGGTTGGCGCTTATTCTGCTTTCGTTAACCAGGGAACCTGGATAGAACCGACAGCCATTTTACGTATTGAAGATAAAAATGGGACACCTATCTATGATAAGGCGCCGAAAGTAGTGAAAGCCTTGAATAGCGAATCTGCTTATATTATTGTTGATATGCTGAAAAAAGTGGTATCTCAGGGTACTGCTCGACGTATTCAGTGGAAATATAACCTCACCAATCCGATCGGAGGTAAAACGGGTACAACCAATGATAACTCCGATGCCTGGTTTATTGGTATTACACCAGAACTGGTCACCGGTGTGTGGACTGGTGCGGAAGATCGGGGGATCAGTTTTGACCGGATGGAATATGGGCAGGGAGCTGCTGCAGCTATGCCAGTTTTTGCTTTCTTTATGCAAAAGGTCTATAAAGATTCAAATTTAAAATATACAAAAGGTGATTTCGAACAGCCTCAGGGTGGACTGACCCGTGTCATTGACTGTAACCAGTATTGGGGCGGTGGTGGCTCTGATGTCGAAGATGGATCCACAGACTCAAGCGGCAAGGAAGATCCGAAACTAAAGGATGATCGCTTGGGATTTTAATTTTCAGTATTGAGTGGATAGAATTGAGCATTGAGATTCTGGCTGCACAAGCCTGCGGCTTCCAAGCTGTCTTCACTTTCTTGTTTTGACTTTTCAGATCTGAGTATGGAGACTTTGGTTATACAAGCTTGTTTTTCGAAGATTAAAGAATAAGTGCTCTAGTTCGATAAGCCTAAGGCTTAGAGGCTGTATCCGTTTTTTACTTTTTAATTTTAAAGTTTTGACATTTGACTATAGAGAAGAATTAAAGAAGATACCTCATCGACCGGGAGTCTATCAATATTTTGATAAACATGATGAATTGATCTATATCGGTAAGGCGAAAGACCTTCGTAACCGAGTGGGATCTTATTTTGTCAATGAAAATCAATTGAACGGAAAGACCCGTGTTTTAGTCCGTAAGATCAACCGTATTTCTTTTACTATAGTAGATACCGAAATTGACGCTTGGTTGCTTGAGAATTCATTAATCAAGAAACATAAGCCAAAATACAATGTCATGCTCAAAGATGATAAGACCTATCCATGGATTGTCATCAAGAACGAACCCTTTCCTCGTGTTTTTTGGACCAGGCAATACATTAAGGACGGCTCCCGTTATTATGGGCCGTATCCTTCTGTCAGTATGATGCATATCGTACTGGATCTGATCCGTGAGTTATTTCCACTTCGGACATGTAACCTTGCGCTTACGCAGGAGAATATCCGAAAGGGAAAATTTAAGATTTGTCTTGAATATCAGATCGGGAATTGTAAAGGGCCTTGTGAGGGCTATCAGTCTGAGGAAGATTATGATCAAAATTTGAGCGATATTAAGGATATTTTAAATGGTAAGATTTCTGTCGTCACCAATAGGTTAAAGGAAGGTATCGCAGCAGCTGCTGCTGCACTGGATTTTGAACGAGCACAATTTATTAAAGCTAAACTCGATAAACTGGATAATTATCAGAGTAAATCGACTGTAGTTAATTCTTCGATTACCAATGTGGATGTATTTAGTATTGCCTCGGATGATGGGTATGCCTTTGTAAATTATCTAAAGGTAATGAATGGTGTTATTATTCAGACACAGACCCTGGAAATGAAGCGCCGTTTGGACGAGAGCGAGCAGGAATTGCTATCACTGGCGATACCTGAAATACGTGAACGGTTCAAAAGTCTGTCGCGGGAGATTATTGTTCCGTTTGAACTGGATATCGAAGAAAATGAGCGGATACGTTTTACGATTCCAAAATTGGGCGAGAAGAAAAAGCTGTTGGAACTGTCCCAGAAAAATGTGGCTTTTTTCAGAAAGGAACGGCTGTTGCAATATGAAAAACTGAATCCGGATATTCGTACGGAACGTATTTTAAAACAGATGCAGAAGGATCTTCGGATGAATGTGTTGCCACAGCATATCGAATGTTTTGATAACTCCAATATCCAGGGAAATTATCCTGTATCAGCTATCGTGGTATTTAAAGATGCAAAGCCTTCCAAAAAAGATTATAGACATTTTAATGTGAAAACAGTGGAGGGGCCAAATGATTTTGCGACCATGGAGGAGGCTGTTTTTAGACGTTATAAGAGATTATTGGACGAAGATCAGTCATTACCTCAATTGATTATTATCGACGGCGGTAAGGGACAATTAGGTGCCGCATTGAAGAGTTTACGTTTATTAGGGATAGAACGTAAGGTGACGGTTATCGGTATTGCTAAACGATTGGAAGAACTTTTCTATCCTGGGGACCAATATCCGCTGTATTTAGATAAGAAATCGGAAACCTTAAAAATAATCCAGCATCTGCGTGACGAGGCTCACCGCTTTGGGATCACTTTTCACCGTAATCAGCGTAGCCGAAAGACCTTTGTCTCTGAGCTGGAAAATATTCCGGGGATCGGAAAGACAACGGTGGAGAAAGTATTGACTGAATTTAAATCGGTAAAAAGGGTGAAAGAAGCTTCAGATGAGGATCTAAAAAAAGTGCTTAATCTGAAACAGATTAAAGCACTTCGTGTATATTTTAGTGAAACGAGCTTATCGAGCTAAGACTTGCACAACCAAGGCTCAATACTCAATTCTAATATCTCAATACTCGATTAATCGTCGTAGCCAAAACGTTTGAGGTAGTTCTTTTTGCTTCTCCAATCAGGGATTACCTTAACGAAGAGTTCCAAGAAGACCTTTCCGTTTATAAATTCTTCTATATCCTGACGGGCATAGGTGCCGACTTTCTTAATCATAGCACCAGCTTTTCCTATAATAATGTTTTTCTGTGAATCACGTTCAACAATAATCTCTGCAGCAATGCGGGTGATATTTGCTTCCTCTTTGTAGGATGTAACAATTACTTCGGTACTGTAGGGGATTTCTTTATCATATAATTTGAATACTTTCTCGCGGATCATCTCAGAGACAAAGAAGCGCATGGACTTGTCTGTCAGTTCATCTTTTTCGTAGTAAGCTTCGTGGATCGGCAACTTATCTTTGATGTACTGCATGACAGCCGCAACATTATGATCCAACTTGGCTGAAATAGCGAAGATGGTATCTGGATTTAGTTTTTCTTGCCAGAACTCGATTTTGGCTTTTACTTCTTCTTCAGAAGATTTATCAATTTTGTTGATCAGGACAGCTACTGGAGAGTTTGTCTTACGAAGTTTTTCCAATACGTCATTCTCATCGTATTTCTCGTGGATATCAGTCACAAATAAAATAATGTCCGCATCAATAAGCGATCCCTGGACAAAGTTCATCATTGATTCCTGTAGAGAATAGTTTGGTTTGATGACGCCCGGTGTGTCGGAAAACACAATTTGATGGTCTTCATCGTTTACAATACCGATAATGCGGTGTCTTGTCGTTTGCGCTTTAGGTGTGATGATAGACATCTTTTCACCTACTAAAGCGTTCATTAGGGTGGACTTACCAGCATTTGGCTTTCCGATGATACTTACGAATCCTGCTTTATGTGACATTTTTCTAAATTTTATTAGGATTACAAAGAAACAAAATATATCTTTGTACTCCAATTCGGAAGGATCATAATCTTGTTTTTTCAAAAGAAAAAAGCAATTTTGTTCAAAAATATATTGCGGGGTGGAGCAGTTGGTAGCTCGTCGGGCTCATAACCCGAAGGTCACTAGTTCGAGTCTGGTCCCCGCTACTAAAGGAAAGAGCTGGTTTGCAATGACCGGTTCTTTTTAAAGAAATTAAAAATACATTGCGGGGTGGAGCAGTTGGTAGCTCGTCGGGCTCATAACCCGAAGGTCACTAGTTCGAGTCTGGTCCCCGCTACTAAAGGAAAGAGCCGGTTTGCAATGACCGGTTCTTTTTAAAGAAACTAAAAATACATTGCGGGGTGGAGCAGTTGGTAGCTCGTCGGGCTCATAACCCGAAGGTCACTAGTTCGAGTCTGGTCCCCGCTACTAAAGAGAGAGCCGGTTTGCAATGACCGGTTCTTTTTAAAGAAATTAAAAATACATTGCGGGGTGGAGCAGTTGGTAGCTCGTCGGGCTCATAACCCGAAGGTCACTAGTTCGAGTCTGGTCCCCGCTACTAAAGAGAGAGCCGGTTTGCAATGATCGGTTCTTTTTAAAGAAATTAAAAATACATTGCGGGGTGGAGCAGTTGGTAGCTCGTCGGGCTCATAACCCGAAGGTCACTAGTTCGAGTCTGGTCCCCGCTACTAAAAGAAAAAGCCGAGGTGTAAACCTTGGCTTTTCTGGTTTTTATACCTCGCTCATATTAATATTCAGAAATAAAATATAGAACGAATCAACGCCAAAATAGACGTATTCCAAAGTATTATTTTTTGTTTACCTTAAATCCTAGTATTATTTATTGTACCTCATGATGTTAAATATGTCGTGAATTTACTGGTTCATAAATCCAGTTGTACTGGTTAGGAAGACCAGTAAAAAAATATCGCTACAATTGGATGGTTATGCAATCGTTTGTTTGAAATAGCGCAATCGATTTCGTTGTTTTAGAATTTTGATATCCCCATATCTTATTCTAGTTTTAGCATTCATGTACCTAAATTTTGATTAGCAAGCTAATCAATTTTTAAACTAACTATTAAATATTATGATTTCAAAGATTCTCGACAATCACAAGTTGAGTCTGTTATCATTAGCTTTACTCATAACAAGTACACATAACCCAGCTAATGCTAATGGTCTTAAATTTCCAGACCGTAATGTTCTGTTGAAAAATGCTGTTTTTCAGCAGAAAGTAAACGGAAAGGTACAGTCTGCAGACGGTCCGCTGGCGGGCGCAACGATTCGTGTTAAAGGTACCTCACGTTCTACTTCGGCTGGAGCAGATGGTAGTTTTAACATTGAAGCTAAGAACGGGGATGTTTTAGTGATCAATAGTATCGGTTACAAGTCACAGGAAGTGACGGTAACAGGTGTGGTGGTCAATATCAACATGGAGTCCAATAGCGAGGCGCTTGAAGAGGTTGTTATTGTTGGTTACGGAACACAACAGAAAAAGGAGAGTTTGACCGGGGCACTTCAGGCAGTTAAGGGAAATAAGTTGCGTGATGTCACTACACCTTCTGTGGAAAACATGTTGAATGGCAAAGCTGCCGGGGTATATGTTGCACCAGGAGCCGGTAAACCGGGATCTAATGGTGGTGTGGTCATCCGTGGACAAGCAACAATAAGTGGAACAACAAGCCCTTTATGGGTAATTGATGGTGTTATTGTTGGAAGTAGTCCCGGGGATATCAATCCAGATGATATCGAATCATTAACAATTCTGAAAGACGCGGCTTCGACATCCATTTATGGTTCGCAAGGCGCAAATGGTGTGGTTGTTGTGACGACGAAAAATCCTACTGCATCCAAGACAAGTATCAGCTTCTCTACAAAAATGGGGGTCAATCAATTGACCAATGGGAATGTGGAAATGATGGATGGAGCAGAACTTTACGACTATTTCTCGTCGTTTACAAACCCTGCGGATATCAAATTTTCACGTTGGAATCCGGAATTGCGTAATAGTAACTTTGACTGGTGGAAACTTGCAACGAAGACAGGTTTTGTCCAAAACCATAATCTTTCTATTCAGGGAGGTACAGAAAAGTTACAATCCTTTTTGTCATTAGGTTATTATAATGAAGCTGGAGCTGTAAAAGGCTATGATTACGACCGTTATAATTTCAGATTACGTACGAATTACAAGCCGTTCGATTGGCTGACCATAAAACCTTCGATTGTCGGTTCGAGACGTGCTGTTGATGATCGTCAGTATAGTGTAAATGCAATGTATTCTAATCTGCCATGGGATAGTCCTTATGATGCCAATGGGAATTTGGTTCCACATCGCTACAGTGGCTGGGTAAATAATGCGAGCACGAATTACCTATACGACCTTCAATGGAATAAGTCTGCCAATACAAACTACGAGTTTATGGGGAATTTGGACTTTGATATTAAATTGACCGATTGGTTAACTTTCTCTTCGGTGAATAATTATAGATATAACAGTTATTCCGCTAGTGGATATGAAGATCCTCGTTCGAATGGTGGTGAAAGTGTTATCGGTCGTATTACAGATTACCGGATGGAATTTGCGCGACGTTATACCAATCAGATCTTACGTTTCAATAAGTCCTGGGACAAACATAGCTTAAATGGATTGGCCGCTTATGAATTTAATGATTACTGGTCAAAAACCCTCGATGCATACGGTACGGGCATTGTGAATGGATTTGAAGTGTTGGATGTTGTCGCGAAGCCTGAGCGTACAAAAGGTGGAATTTCTGAATGGGCAGTACAATCTTTTTTATCTAATGCAAACTATGCCTATGACAATAAGTATTTAGCCCAAGTGTCTTTCCGTCGTGACGGTGCGTCTAATTTTGGTACAAATGCAAAATATGGTAATTTCTTTTCGGTAAGTGGTGGATGGAATATCAATAAAGAGAGTTGGTTTAATATTGATTGGGTAGATAATTTAAAATTAAGGGCTGCCTATGGTTCTGTAGGTAACAGGCCAAGTTCTCTGTATCCACAATATAATCTTTATTCTGTTTCAGGTTCCTCAAGCTATAATGGTATCCCCGGTGCTTTAATCAGCCAGATCGGCAATAAAGATCTTACATGGGAGAAAACATATACAACAGGTTTCGGATTGGATGCTGCTTTATTTAAAAATAGGTTAAGATTAAATGTCGATTATTACGATAAAAAGACTGATAATGTGCTTTACCAGGTTCCGATTAGTGGTTTAACTGGTGTGACTTCGATTTGGAAGAACATTGGGAAGATGCAAAATAGAGGAATTGAGTTGACTATTGGTGGTGATATCGTTCGGAATGAAGATTGGCACTGGAGCATGGATGTCAATTTAAGTCACAATGTTAATAAATTGACTGAATTATTTGCGACAAAGGATGCTAACGGTAATTTGGTCTCCAAGCCAATTATCGCTAGTGATGGGCTTGGTATTGCTGGATCTGCAGACCGATTATTATTGCCGGGATTGCCTGTAGATACTTATTATTTGGTAGAGTGGGCTGGTGTGAATACTGATGATGGACGACCAATGTGGTATAAGTATACAACGGATGCAAATGGAAATGAAACAAAAACAACAACAAGTAACTATGCCGAGGGTACACTACAAAAAGCGGGTAAAGGAGCTGCAGATGTTTTTGGCGGTTTCAATACATCCTTGAGTTACAAACAATTTGATTTCAATGCAGTATTTGGTTTTTCATTAGGTGGTAAATTGTACAACTATGCTCGTCAGGAATTTGACTCAGATGGTACATATACTGATCGGAATCAAATGAAATTGCAAGATGGATGGAACCGTTGGGAGAAACCTGGAGATGTAGCCACTCATCCACGCGCAAAATATGATAACCAAGATGGGGGCAATAAACCTTCGACACGCTTTTTGGAAAGTAATGATTTCTTGAAATTGAGATCTTTGACCCTAGGGTATAATTTCGATTTGAAAAAATATAATGTCAAAAATCTGCGTGTGTTCTTAGCGGGGGAGAATTTGTTTACCATTACAAACTATTCAGGTGTAGATCCTGAGCTTCCATTAACTGAACCAGATGGTAAAGGATCCGGTGGCGCGATTGTGCGCTCTACAGGTCCTTCAGTTTATCCAATGGTCCGCAAATTCATGTTCGGTGCAAGTGTCACCTTTTAATTTTAATTTTAGATAGTCAATAATGAAAAAGATAATAATAGGACTATTGGTAGCGGCAGCTGTATCTTCTTGTGATATAGATCGATTACCTTATGGATCCATGGATTCTGATAATATTGCGAGTAATCCCGATGCAATGATCACAGGTACCTATGCACAATTGAAGGCTTGGTCTGATCCTATGCATCGTCTTGGTGAATATGCAGGGGATAATATGATGATCCGTGGTTCATCAACTGATGCATTTTATGAATTCATTTCTTATGCAAGAACGCCTAATAACTATCGTTTGCAAAACTTTTGGGATAGTGGCTACAAGGCAATAGCACAATCTTCCAATGTGATCAAGATGTTTGCAGAAGGTCAAAATGCTGAAATGGATAATAAATTGGGCGAATGTTATTACATCCGCGGTATGATGTATTTCTACCTTTGTCGGGCATTTGGAAAACCATATTACCAAAATCCGGAGACAAACTTAGGGGTTCCCATTGTAAATGGTACACCGGATGATGTTTTTAATGATCTGAACTTACCGGATCGTTCATCTGTGAAAGATACCTATGCGCAGGCAATCAATGACCTTAAAAAAGCAGAATCTTTAATGACGGTCAATAAAGGCGCTTCATATGCTTCTAAAGAAGCCGCACAAGCCATGCTTTCTCGCATCTATCTCTATATGAGTGGTACCTATAAAAGTCCTAACGCTGAATATGCGCGTCTTTCTTTGGAGTATGCCGACAAGGTAATTAATTCGGGCAAGTTTGTTTTGTTGGGACGTGAACAATTCATGAAATATAATACCTTCCGACCAGAGGATAATAAGGAGACTATATTTGCGATAAAACGTGTTGCTTCGGAGTTTTCGGGTGACGACCATTACTATGGTATTGGCGGTATGTATTCCAATATTGGCGGTATGGGTTGGGGAGAAATGTATGCCAGTGCAAAATACATTGACCTTCTGAATGAAACAGGGCGTAACGACTGGAGACCAAATCGTTATACGATTGTTGATGCTCGTGCGGCCTTTATAGAACCTACTTATTCACAGGATGATAAGGGGAATTATTCAACTGTAATCAGGTTTATCAAACAGGATGTGCCGGCTAAAGCTGGTGACCCTGTGACCCAAAGTTATGTCCAGATTCCTGTTGTTATTAACGGTAATTCAGTGATTGCGCGGGAGCAGGAAAAAGTTGGAAATGAAACGGTCATTAAAGAATATCCTTTGACGGCTATCGATGCCACTCAGCAGACCTATTCGATTATATATAAAGATGGGAAGACATATGGTGGGATGCTTGATTACTATATTTCATTAAATCGTGCGTACCCACAATTTTATATTGTGAAATGTTCACGTGAAGGAGAGGAGTCCCAATTGCATTCACCAGTAATTAGCCGGTTAGGTGAAATTTATCTCAATCGTGCCGAGGCTAATGCAAAATTAGGGAACTATGGCGCTGCTTTAACTGATTTGAATACCATAAGGAATCGCTCTATCATTAATGGCGGATATTCGGCTATTGATGCCAGCAATGCAAGTAAATTAATTGACAAAGAACGTCAATTGGAGCTAGCATATCAGGCTGAGCGTAGTTATGACGTGTTTCGGAATGGAGAGCCGTTGAAACGTGCATATCCAGGACCCCAAAAGCAATCGGAAGATATCGCTCCAACGGACTATCGCGTTATCTATTTTATTCCACAGAGTGCAATAAATTCTTACCCTGGTAAATTAACTCAGAATCCAACGTCTAACTAAACGAATATTCATAATTTAAACCCTATAAATGGCTTTACTTCACGGTAAAGCCATTTTTGTTTTTCTGTCTCCATAATCCCTTTTGAATCCGTATCTTTGTACCCTTAACGTGTAATTTAGCATAAAAGTGCCATCTGCTGTGATAGTGGGTGGATCAAATAAAATAAATATGGCAAATATTGTTGCAATTGTTGGTCGTCCCAATGTTGGTAAATCTACCTTATTCAATCGTCTTACAGAAAGTAGAAAAGCGATTGTTGATGACTTTAGCGGGGTGACGCGCGACCGTCATTATGAGACGGCGGAGTGGATCGGAAAGAAATTTACAGTAATCGATACAGGTGGTTTTGTCCATGGTTCGGATGATGTCTTTGAAGAAGCAATCCGTGATCAGGTTTATATCGCTATTGAAGAAGCGTCAGTCGTTATATTCATGGTAGATGTTACTACTGGTATTACTGACCTGGATGATGAAATCGCTGATATCCTTAGAAGAAGTTCCAAACCTGTATATGTGGTTGCCAACAAAGTTGACCATGCTAAATTGCATCATGAATCAGCCGAATTCTATGCTTTCGGTTTAGGTGAAGTATTTAATATATCTTCCGCTACCGGTTCTGGTACCGGAGAATTACTGGATGCTGTTGTATCGCATTTTGAAGAAGAGCAAGAGGAAGATGAAGCTTTACCGAAATATACGATCGTAGGACGCCCAAATGTAGGTAAATCTTCACTTACAAATGCCTTGATCGGTAAAGACCGTAATATTGTAACGCCGGTGGCAGGTACAACACGCGATTCTATTCGTATTCACTACAATCAATATGGACATAATTTCCTTTTGATTGATACAGCTGGTCTTCGCCGTAAGTCAAAAGTAAACGAAGATATAGAATTCTATTCAGTCATGCGTACCATCAAAGCCCTCGAGGATTCTGATGTGACGATTTTGATGTTGGATGCGCAGGATGGCCTAGAGGCTCAAGATGTGAATATCTTCAACCTGGCAGAAAAGAATCGCAAAGGTATTGTGATTGTCGTCAATAAATGGGATTTGATCGAAAAAGACAACAAGACCATGAAAGCTTTTGAAGACCGCATCCGGGAGAAAATTGCTCCATTTACTGATGTGCCGATTGTCTTTACTTCCGTAACTGAAAAACAACGTGTGCTAAAAGTATTGGAAGTGGCTGATAAGGTCTACGCCAACAAAACAAAAAAGATCCCGACATCGAAGTTGAATGAAGTGATGTTGGATATTATCGAGAATTATCCTCCACCCTCCCTAAAAGGAAAATATATCAAAATTAAATATGTGACACAATTGCCAGGAAGAACACCAATGTTTGCCTTCTTCTGTAATTTGCCACAATACATCAAAGATCCATATAAACGCTTTGTTGAAAATAAATTGCGTGAGCACTTTGACTTTACAGGCGTGCCTATTCAAATATATTTCAGACAAAAATAGATTTCCAAGCAGATAACAAACATGGACCATAATCTCTTTTTATACAATACGCTTTCGCGAACAAAAGAAAAATTCGAACCAATCCACCCCAACCTTGTTGGAATGTATGTCTGTGGACCTACCGTTTACAGTGATGTACATTTAGGTAACTGCCGAACTTTTGTTTCTTTTGATTTGATTTTTAGATATCTACGTCATTTGGGTTATAAAGTACGTTATGTACGGAATATTACAGATGCAGGGCATTTGGAGGGCGATCGTGACGAAGGAGATGACAAATTTGCGAAAAAGGCTAAATTGGAACAGCTGGAACCAATGGAAATCGTACAGAAATATACCATTGGTTTTCATGATGTTTTGCGTCTGTTTAATACTTTGCCTCCTAGCATCGAACCTACTGCGACAGGACATATTTCGGAGCAGATCGAAATGATTGAACAGATCATCAATAACGGCTATGCTTATGAGACAAATGGTACTGTCTATTTCGATGTGGAGAAATATGTACAACAGTATGATTATACCGTATTGACCAATCGTAAATTGGAAGATATGTTGAACAATACACGTGAGCTGAGTGGTCAGGATGAGAAAAAAGGTCGTTTGGATTTTGCACTGTGGATCAAAGCCAAGCCTGAAACGATTATGCGCTGGCCAGCTCCTTGGAGTGTAGGTTTTCCAGGGTGGCATATTGAATGTTCGGCGATGAGCAGGAAGTATTTAGGAGATCAGTTTGATATCCACGGTGGTGGAATGGATCTGGCTGCTACACACCATACTAACGAAATCGCGCAGTCCGAAGCATGTAATCATACTGCACCTGCCAAATATTGGATGCATACCAATATGTTGACGGTCAATGGTGCGCGGATGTCCAAATCTGCAGGTAATGGATTCTTACCAGGGGAATTGTTCACAGGTAACCATCCTTTGTTAAATAGAGGGTATTCGCCGATGGCCGTTCGTTTCTTTATGTTGCAGGCTCACTATAGAAGTACATTGGATTTTTCCAATGAAGCACTTGATGCAGCAGATAAAGGATATAAGCGCTTGATGAGTGCAATAGGACTCTTGGATAAACTAAAAGTTTCAAAGGGAGCTGATTCATTCAATCTGGCTGAGATCCGGAATAAATGTTATGCAGCGATGGATGATGATTTCAATAGTCCGGTTTTGATTGCCGAACTGTTTGAGCTGGTGCGGATCATCAATTCCATCTATGATGGCAAAGCAAAGGTATCAGAAGAGGGATTGGAAAAGCTAAAAGTTTTCATGAAGGAGTTTGTCGAAGACATCCTTGGACTGAGAAATGATCAGGCTTCTGGAACAGATGATATTGATGATGTCATGAATCTGGTGATCAGATTACGCAACGAAGCGAAGACAAATAAAGATTTTGTCACTTCGGATCGTATCCGTGATGAACTTAATGCAATTGGTATCCAACTGAAAGATAGTAAAGAAGGAACACTTTGGAATAAGATTTGATAGATAAAAGATCGAATTAAAAAAGAGGGAATAGAGGGGAATATTTATCGTTAGAAAGTCTAGATACTTTTGAAACCAGAGAATATTTCCTCTTGCCTTTAAAATAAAACCCGAGTGTAATGGGTTCATTTAAAATAATTAGGATGAACTCTGATAAATAATCATTTGCATATGAATTTTTGGAATAGGTTATCCATTGTCGCGTTAATGAGTACAGTAGGTACAACATTGTACGCACAGATACCCGAAAAAGTAGGAAGCTTACTGCAGGCAGATAAAGATGCTGCCGCATTAGCGAAAGCTTCTACACCGCATCAAGCGTTTTTATCTATTATCGACAAGGAATCCACATTTTATGTTCCTTCAGCGGTAAATGCATACAATTATCTTAATAATAGACCCAATATTCCAGATGTATTAAATTGGCAGCCTACTTTTGCTCTTGTCGCGAAGAGCTTGGAGTTTGGTGTAACATCTGGTTCCCTGGATTTTCAGAAAGTGGGAGCGAGGCTGCGTCATGGTGAGTATTTGACAGTTTGGAAACGTAACAAGAAAGGCAAATGGTTAGTCGATATTCGTGCCGAAGTAGAAAATAACGGTAAGGATGGTGAGTTTGACCTGGAATATATTGAACCAACTGATTCCTGGTACCTAAAACACCGCTCTAAAGTACGCCTGAATCAGCGGGAGGATATTGTCCTGGAAACAGATAAATTGATGTCTACTGTCCTTAAGGCCGACAATCCTACTGCTTATAAAGAATTTTTGAGTGAGGATGTTCGTTTTTTGTTTCCTTGGACCAGTCCAATGGAAGGAAAGGGCAAAATGATGGCTTATTTGAAGAAACAACGTATGACGATAGAAACAGTGCCGGAGGAGGTCAAACGTTCTTATAGCGGGGATTTTGCGTATACAAAGGGAACTGCAACTGTACGACAAAAAGATAAGGTCGTCAAGTATAATTATATTCGGGTATGGCAGTTAAGCGAATTAGCGAAGGATGATGTGAAGAAAGCGAACTGGAATATCCTGATAGAAATGATGTTTGAGAAATAAGTCGCGCGAGAGTGATTACCATAAATAAATAAGGCCTGAATATTTATATTCAGGCCTTATTTATTGCTAGGAAAAAGTCTTTTATTTCTTTCTCCATTTTGCTAGTTCATCACAGGCGTCAAAGTCATCACTGATATCAATGAATGTATTCTTCGCCTTATCGTCAAACCATTTGCTAAGGTTACGACGTACTTTATCTTCTTTCGCAGCATCTTTGATCTTTGTGAAATCCTGATCCAAATTTGCTTTATGTGGTGCGATACGGGTTTTTAAATAGTTGAAACGGTAACCAACATCTCCAGTTTTGTCTGTGAATTGCTCTGGTTTGGAATACTCCCCTGGCTTTAACGGGTCAATGGTTGTAAATACGGCCTTTTCCAATCCATCCATAGGAATTAAAGTTGTACGGTTGGATCCTTGAGGATTCAAGACCATACCTCCATTAAATTTGCTTTCTTCAGCATCGGAATTGTTGGTTGCAGCGTGATAAAAATCTAATTTCTTATCCACAACCAATTTGTAGATACTGTCCAGTTTATTTTTGGTTCGTTCCAATGCTGCAGCGCCCGGATTCATTTTCATCAAGATATGACGGGTATGCACCTCTTCTCCACGTCTTTCCAGTACCTGGATGATATGAAACCCGTATTTTGACTCTACAATAGGTGATATTTCTCCCGGTTTTAATTTAAACGCCATTGCGGAGAACTCTTTTACATAGTTATCACGTGTACCGAAGCCTAGGTCACCACCATAAGGTGCGGAGCCTGGATCTTGCGAGTACAGACGCGCCATTGTTCCGAAATCCGAACCATCGACAATCTGTTTGCGAATACCTTCGATTTTCTCCCGTTGTTCTTTTTTCTCTTCGTCAGTCAATTTCGGCATCATGACAATTTCACCGATTTCAACTTCCGTATTGAAATAAGGAAGACTATCTTTATTCAGTCCTTCAAAATAACGTTTTACTTCCAATGGCGTTACATCCACTTTCTGAACGATATTTTGTTGCATTTTATTTGCTTTCAGCTGTTCAAAAACACTTGCACGCATTTCTTCTTTGTATTGTAACAAAGAACGGTTCAGGAATTTCTCTAAGCGTTCTTGTCCACCAGCTTGTTGGGACATATGGCGTAAACGGGAATTTAAGTTGTCATCCACTTCTGTTTCCGTGACGTCAATCGAGTCAATTACCGCCTGTTGGGAAAGTAATTTCTGAATGATCAATTGCTCAAGAACACCACATTTAAACTTTTCATCGGGTTTATTCCCTTGCGCAAGCCATTGTGAATATTGCATGTCCAGATCGGATTGCAGAATAATTCCCGAACCAACCGTTGCCACTACTCGGTCAACAATCTGACGTTGTGCAAAGCTGGCCTGAATTGATACAAACAGCAACAAAAACAATATATATATGTTTTTTTTCATCTAAATAATATATTTCTAAACACTGATGAAACAATCATGAACAATTTTTAGATCCTGTACTGGTCATACAGATCCATGTCACGATGAAATCATCTAAATCACTAATAATCTCCCGATTCTATCATTCAATATATACTATTTTGAACAACAGCACAAAATTATCAGATTATATGAATTATTCGTATTTTTATTTAACAATATTTTTATAATCCCAATATTTCAAAAGGAGATTCTAGACTTGTTAAAATTGATTCGCTAAAAATACGGATTTGCCTATTAGAAAGGGCGGTTTTAACCTAATTTAACAAGTTTATCTGCAATAGTAATGACTTAGGAAGGTATCTTTATTTTTTGTGCTACGTAGCGAGCAACGGGGAAATTCGAACAATTATTTTTAATAAATTGTATACACATGAAAAAAGCTTTTATTTATCTGATGACATTCCTGCCTTTGGCTAGTTTTGCGCAACAGATTCCAATGTTTGTTGGAACCTATACGAACAAAACAGAAAGCAAAGGTATTTATATCTATAATTTCGATACAAAAACGGGTGAAGCCACCTTGGTCGGCACCCAAGAAAGTAAGGACCCTTCTTTCTTGGCTCGAAATAATAATTTTGTTTATGCTGTCAATGAACTTCCAAATCAGGAGGGTATGGTGTCTGCCTATTCTTTTAAGGATGGACAGCTGACTTTTCTGAACTCACTTCCTACGGGCGGGGAATCACCGTGTTTTGTTGAAGTGCATCCTAAAGGTAATCTATTGGCAGTAGCAAATTACACCGGCGGATCGGCGGCATTATTTGATCTAGAAACAAATGGTGTTTTGAGTAAAAGAAATCGACTGATTCAACATGAAGGTAAAGGTGTAGATCCAGTCCGTCAGGAGAAGCCACATGTACATTCAACTTTTTTTTCCAGTAAGGGCGATCGTTTATATGTGCAGGATCTGGGGTTAGATCAAATTTCTGTATTTCCTGTTAATAAATCCGGAAATGCATATGGTCTTGCTGAAGAATCTGAGGATTTCTTTACGCCCGCGGGTGGGGGGCCTCGTCATATTGCTTTTGATAAAAAGGAAAAATTTCTCTACGTCGTATTGGAAATGACCGGACAGGTTGCTAGCTATAAAAAGGAGGGTAATGACTGGATGTATCAGAGTACTTACGAAATCAACCCCGAGGGCTTCAAGGGACAAAATGGTGGGGCAGACATAAAAATTTCTGCTGATGGCAAATTTTTATACGCGACCAACCGCGGTGACGCAAATACAATAGCGACTTTCTCAGTGGAGAAAGACGGCGGATTAAATAAATTGTCCAACACATCGGTAAAGGGGAAAGGGCCGCGGAATTTTAATCTTTCTCCCGATGGAAAATACTTGCTTGTGGCGAATCAATATACCAATAATATCGTACTGTTTAATCGAGATACAAAGACTGGATTGCTGACAGATGCTGGTAAAGAAATCAAAGTTCCGGCTCCGGTCTGTATTATATTTTAGTCTTTCGAGTCAAGAACGAAGAGGCTCATCTATTGAAAAGGTCTTATACAATTAAGGCATCAAAACCTGGTTTTGATGCCTTAATTGTTTCTGATGAACTTCTGTTGATAGTACTATTTTTGCGAATATCAACAGAAGAGTCTAAAAATCTTCTTTCCTACAATCTAGTTGGCCTTCTTTTTCCAGGTCGTTTAAGATTGTCCCTTTCCAGGTCTTTACACGCTGTATGTAAGCGGCCCGTCCAATCATATGGGCGGCAACTGGTGCGGTCAAGATTAAAAAGAAACCAATTGCTATTGCTTTGGTCGTCACGGACACGTCAGGGAAGGTCATTGCGGCGCAGATCAATAGGAGACCGACTCCTAAGGTTGCTGCTTTTACAGTTACTGAAAGGCGTAAATAGAAATCGGGCATCCTTAATATGCCAATCGACGCAAATAATATGGCCAGTGCGCCAATGGTGCTTAAAATTGCTAAAGTAATATCAGTCATCATTGCGTTGTTTTTCTAAATAAAATGAAAAGGCTATAGTTCCTAGAAATGCGATCAGTGCCAAAATCATCGCAATATCTAAAAATACTTCTTGTGAAGTTCGTATACTATAGACTGTAATAATTCCAATTCCAATTGTGATAATGAGATCCAGGGCAATGACGCGATCAAAGATCTGTGGACCCTTGTATAAACGGATAAAAGCCAGAATAACCGATAAGGTTAATATCGGGAGGATAACATAATCGAAGTAAGTAGTTAAAGTCATCGTAAGAGTTCTAAAAGTCTTCGTTCAACATTGTTTTTTAGCGTGGAGACAAATTGTTCTTTGCTCTTCATGTACATGACATGGATAAAAAGAGTTTTCTTATCCTCACTCACATCCAAAATAAGCGTACCGGGTGTTAATGATATAAAAGTTGAAAGCAAATTGATCTCCAGATCTGTCTTAGCATCCATCGGGTACTTAACGATAGCTGGTTTAATAAAAAACTTTGGGGTGATCACATCATAAGCAACCTGCACATTAGCGACAATCATTTCCCATAAGAAAAATAGAATAAAACTCACCGTTTTGGGAACACGATAGAAATAACGTTGATCGGCTTCATTTTTGTTCATGATCCAAAGAATCGCGAAACCAAGTAAAAAACCGAACATGAAATTCGTATAATACATTGATCCTGTCAGTGCTACCCAAATAAAAGATAGCATAAGGTTCATTAAAAACTGTTTTATCATATCAATTCTGCCCTCCTAATACAGCATTTATATAAGGTGAAGTGTCCAGTAATTGTGTCGCTATCTTATCTGCAACATGTATAATGGCTTCTGCATTAAATCCGATATAAAGCGATGCCGAAGTTAATATAATGACGGGCAAGAGTAGCATCGTTTTTTTATAGCCTATCATTCCAGCAAATTTATCTTCGATGATCTCAGGCTCGGGAGCATCCTTCCAAAATACCTGGGACCACATTTTGGCAATAACATAGAGTGTAATAAAACTACCGATAATCAATGCTCCTGCGAAAGCATATTTTTCCAATTGAAAGGCATCTCTAAAAAGATAGATTTTGGGCCAGAAGCCCGATAAGGGCGGGATGCCGACCAGGGAAAAAAGTACGATTGCAAAAAGTAAAGAAATCTTTGGGTATTGCGCATATAGTCCCCCCAGCTTGTTCATATCCATAGTACCCCGAAGCTGACGAATAACACCTGCCATTAGGAACAAGTTGGTTTTTACCATAATATCATGAATAAGATAAAAAATAGCACCCAACAGCGCCCATTTGCTATATAAACCTAAACCACCAATCATAAAACCAATATGGCAAACAATCAAATAGGAAAATAACCTGCGGATATTGGTTTTAATCAATGCACCAAAGGCGCCCGTCAAAATGGTGAGTATCGCCAATATGACCAACAGTTCTTTGGTGAAATGGTTTGGAATAAACAATAAAGAGAATACCCTGAATAAGGCATAAATCCCAACTTTGGTCAATAGTCCTCCGAAAGTTGCGGCAACAGCTGAAGGCGGTGTATGATAGGAGGAGGGAAGCCAAAAATAAAGCGGGAATACAGCCGATTTGATTCCAAAGCCGATAAGGAAAAAGGTAGCTGTAATTTCAACGAGTGCCTGATTTTGTATCTTTGGGATACGTAGCGCAAGGTCAGCCATATTGAGGGAGCCCGAGATGCCATACAGGATACCGATTCCTGTCAAGAAAAAAGTGGAGGCCAATATATTCATGGCCATATATTTTACGGCACCTTCCAATTGCGATTTACGACCACCGAGCGTCATCAGCACAAAGGAAGAAATAATGATCACCTCAAACCAGACATAGAGATTGAAAATATCTCCGGTCAAAAATGCTCCATTTAATCCCATCATCAAGAAATGAAAAATAGGGAAATAGCCGTATAAAATGCGTTGTCTTCCAACGCCGACACAAGAAAAAATCGAAACTGCAAGTCCAGCAATTGAGGTGAGGACGACCAGGGTACTACTAAAAAGATCGGCGACAAAGACGATTCCAAATGGAGCTTTCCAATTGGCGGCATTCATGGTCAGGATTTCACCATCATAGACTTTGAAAAAAAGCTTAAATGCGAGAATAAGCGCCAAGAGGCTTCCACCGACGCTCAGAAAACGCTGCGCAGTAGACTTTCTCCAGAGTATTAGCTGGACAATAGCAATAAAAAGGTGCACGATAACCGTGGCAATAATCTGGTTGTCTATCATATATCTTCTTCCTCAGGCGTGTTCAAATTATCCAAATCATCTGTGCCCAGTAAAGCGTAAACGCGTTTAAGTAGTACAATAGCAAACGAAGTCAGTCCAAAACTGATAACGATTGCGGTTAAAATAAGGGCTTGTGGTATGGGATCGGCATAGATATCCGTAAATACCTTTAAGTCGGGACCGATTATTGGCGGCTTGCCTTTGACAATATTCCCCAACAAAAAGATCAATATATTGGTCCCATTTCCCAATAACATAATTCCTAATAACAGTTTCACCATGCTGCGACGCAGGATGAGGTATATTCCGGCAGCATATAGAATACCGATCAATAAAACGAGAATCAGTTCCATTATTCCTCCTCTGTATTTAAAGCAATTGTGAATAAAATAGTTAATACGACCCCAATGACGACAAAGTATACACCAAGATCAAAAAATAAAGCTGTGCCAATCATTCCAATGACAGGAATCTTTTCCTCCAACCAAAGTCCAGTCATGACCGGATAGCCAAAAAAAGTAGGCAGAAACATGCTCACAGCAGCAATTCCCAATCCGATGGGAATAAGGGATAAGGGTTTGTATTGAATGAGCTTCATGGTGTTTTGAGGGCCAAAAGCAAAACTATGCAGCACAAAGGCTATGGATGCAACCAAACCACCTACAAATCCTCCTCCGGGATAGTAATGCCCCCGAAGCAAGAGAAATACCGAAAACAATAAAAGTATCGGTAAGAGATACCGCGTTGCGGTTTGTAATATCGTGCTATTCATTTAGTATTGAGTAGTTAGATTTGAGTATTGAGATTTTGGTTGTGCAAGCCTGTGGCATTCCAACTGATTCTCTTTTTTTAATTAATTTTTAACCTTTTATTTTTATTCTTTATCAGATGATTTTAGACGTAATTTCAATAAACTGTACACTCCAAGTGCAGCGATGCTCAATACCACAATTTCAAACATGGTATCAAAACCTCTAAAGTCAACAAGCAGTACATTGACAACATTCTTTCCCTTGGCCAGTACGTATGCATAATCACCATAGAACTTACTGATATTTGTAGTTGTAGGTTCATGTAGCACACGTAAGGCAACCATAGATAGCATACTACCAAATATAATCGCGACCACTGCATCCCGAATGATGGTACGCCGGTTTGCCAAGTTTAAAAAAGAAGGCAATTTGAACAAGACCAATACAAATAGTACAACTGTTAGGGTGTCGATTGTAAATTGAGTCATTGCCAAATCTGGAGCGCTATAAAAAACAAAGATGAGACATATTGCATAGCCAACAACACTAGTTGCTACGACTGCGGTTAACCTAGATGAAGTTCGGATTGTTAATACGATAGCGCCGATCAGAATACATACTGTTGTCACTTCATAAAAGCTGATAGGGGACAAGGTATCCCATTTGATATGCAACGGACCACCTAGGTATAGCTGATAACCGATCAATAATTCCGCAAACAAGATGATTTTTAAAAGATATGAACGTAGGTAACCGTTGTGCATCTTGTTTGTGAAAAAAGCGGAGAATAGGACAATCTCCTGTGCACAGACCTTAGTAATGTTCTCTGGGGAAATTTTATCAAAAGTAGCAATCCATGCCAATTTCTTCCCACTTGGTTTGTTTGAAATAAATACAAGTGTTCCGACCACAATTGTTATGGCACTCAGTAAAAGTATCAGATTAAAACCATGCCATATTTTTAGATGAAAAACTTCCTGTTGAGCTAAGATACTATTTGCGGTTGGTCCGGAGATCCAGTTGCCAATAAAGCCAGGAATACAGCCGAATATGACCCCCAATACAGCCAGCAGCAACGGGGGAATCCACATGGATTTATAGGGCAGGTGCACATGGGCAAACTGTTCCGGTAATTTGCCGGCAAAGGGTTTTATTCCGGCCATAAATCCAGCAGATACGAGGAGGATGTTAGTGAGGACAGCAGCTGCTGTCAAATAAAAGAATAATTGTGAGTCACTTTGTAAAGTGGCGTCGTAGATCAGATCTTTTCCGATAAATCCAAAGGTCAAGGGGACTCCCGCACTTGACAATGCTGCTAGAAACCCTGCAATAGCAACAGGGGCTAGGACCTTGCGTAATCCGCGCAAGACAGTTAAGTCACGTGTTCCGGTTTCGTGGTCGATAATACCCGTAATTAGGAACAAAGCTGCTTTGTATAAAGCATGCACAAGGATAAAGACACTCGCTGCGATCACTGCTTCCTTGGATCCAAGACCGAGTAAGAAGACCAAGATCCCCAATGCGGATATCGTAGAATAGGCGAGTACCCCCTTGAGATCCGTTCTGAAAAGAGAATGAAATGCAGCATAGAGCATGGTAATACCACCGATGATCATAAGCGAATATGTCCAGATCGGGTTTCCACCCAAGATCGGTGAAAAGCGAGCCAGCAGGTATATACCTGCTTTTACCATGGTGGCTGAGTGCAAATATGCAGATACCGGTGTAGGGGCTTTCATTGCCCCAGGCAACCAAAAATGGAAAGGAAATTGTGCTGATTTTGTGATGGCACCAAGCGCTACCAATCCAAAAATAAGGGGAAAGAGTGGATGTTGTTGAATCAAAGCAACCTTGCCCACAAGTTCGGTGATATTATACGTACCAGCGATATTGCCCATTAATATAAAACCAGCAAGTAGAAAGAAACCGCCCAGGCCTGTAATGGATAGCGCGGTCATAGCACTCTTGCGGGAATCAGCGTTGTCATTGTTGAATCCAATTAGAAAAAAGGAACTAATAGATGTTAATTCCCAAAAAATAAAGAGCAATAGCATGTTGTCCGAAAGCACCAGACCCAACATGGCCGACATAAACAAACAGAGGTAGCCGAAAAAACGGTCGATGTATTTATGTCCCTTAAGATAGGTATTTGCATAAAAAAAGATGCAGGCTCCAATTCCGGTAATCAATAATGTAAAGAGCAGTGACAGACCATCTAATTTGAAATCCAGATTAATGCCTAGCGAGGGGACCCACGCTGTCGACTGTACAAAATAAGATCCCTGACTAATGGGTATCACAAGTTTTATATAATACAGAAATAAGAGTACCGGTAAAAATGCGAGAATAAAACCCCATTTGGTTTTAAGGAATCTACCAAACGGAACAATAAGGCTCGATGTTATTAATCCTGATAGAACAGTAAATAGCATTTAGTCTTTGTTTAAATTTTTTGAAAGTCTACAATATAGTAAAAAAACTCGAAAAACGGGAGATTTTTGCATGTTTTGCTTAGTATAAATACAAAAAACTGAGGTTTTGTTTTTGTTGAAGGGAAGGTTTATTTATGGATGAAAGTGGAGCGGTGGTGAAAATAGTATTTGGAAAGGGATGGTGTTAATTTGTTGATAGGTAGTGTTTTAAGTATTGTTCTTGCAATATATGTAATAAACATGTTAATAATTGTTAAAGTAAGATTAAAATTCTATCTTTACGCTAGACTAGTTTACTGAACTCCATCAATAGTGACTAATCAATTGTTTTATACACCCGTTTTACGCTATGGGACCTGAAGAAAAGTTATTTAGACAGTATTATAAAAGCTTATGCCACTTTGCCTGGAAATTTGTAGGAGAATCATCTGTTGCAGAAGATCTGGTACAGGAAGCTTTTATTACATTTTTTAGGGAAAAACAGCGTATGGATGAATCCGAGAATTTTGTTCGCAATTATTTATATACTGCTGTCCGGTTTTCTTGTTTAAAATATATCCGACACGAGAAGGTAAAGGAAAAATATTGGTCGCAAGTTGGTTTTACGGAAGAAGATGATCATTCCGTTGAACTATCTATGATCCATACAGAAGTAATAAATGAAGTTTACCGAATTATTCAAGAGATGCCAACTGCCTGTCAGCAAATTTTCACGCTGGGATATTTAGACGGTTTGTCCAATTTAGAGATTACTGAAAGGCTTCAGATCAGTATTAATACCGTTAAGACACAAAAACAACGTGGTATGAAGATGCTACTTGAAAAGTTACATCCTGAATTTTTGCCTATTATTATTTTTTTGTTAAAATAATTTTAAATTCTTGTCACCCCATATTGATCTATAGGGTTTCTAACCTATAGATATGAAAGCTAATACCAATTACATAGCCAAATTAATTCAAAAGTTACTTCGTGGACAGGAAACTGTTGCTGAGCGTGATTCAATTGAGCATTGGCGCAAATCTGATAAAAGAAATGACAATCTGATTGAGGAATTTCGGGATGCAAGAAATATTGAACAAGACCTGATTTTTTTTGCAGATCTCGAGGAGGGAGAAGCTTGGCGAAAAGTAGATGCTGGTAGACATAGCAAAAAGATAAATTATTGGCCTTTTCTACGTATTGCTGCAGTTTTCGTGATGCTATTCGGTGCGGTAATGTTTTACCTGCGTGACAAAGAAATAAGTGATTCGGGTAAATTGGCCTCAAAGAAAGTTTTTAAAAAGGACATCTTACCCGCAGAGTCTGGCGCTTTATTGCTGATGGCTGATGGATCTGTTGTGCCCTTGGAAAGTTCTGTTAAAACCTTAGATCCAAAAATTTTTATAGCGGAGACTAAAGTGGGGGCTGGTGCAACAGTAACACCAACCACAGAGCCCTCAATTGAATACAATACATTAGTCGTACCAAAAGGACATTTCTATAAATTATCTCTGGAAGATGGTACACAAGTTTGGGTCAATGCAAATTCACAGCTCAAATTTCCTGTCAAGTTTGATAAAAATGAACGTCGTGTTGTATTGGAAGGAGAAGCATATTTTGAAGTCTCACATGATACAAAACGACCATTCTATGTTGAGTCTAGGGGTAACGAGGTCAAGGTATTAGGTACACATTTTAATATTAATGCCTATAACGCTGATGTGCGTACAACTCTTTCGTCTGGACGGGTGCAAGTCAGTCATTCTGGAGAGGTATTATTTTTAGAGCCTGGGGAATATGCGAATCTTGCAGGTGGGAGACTGAGTAAAGGAAAGGCAGATCTAGAACATGATTTATCCTGGCATAATAATCAGTTTTATTTTAAGAAAGAGACCATTGTAGAGATTGCGTCCACTCTCTCCAAATGGTATGATATCCATGTTAAATTTAAGCAAGATGTGGCATTAAATAAAGTATATACAGGGAATTTTAAGCGCGATGTTAAGCTTTCGGAAGTGCTAGAAATGTTGACCTATGTATGTAATCTGAAGTTTGAACTTAATGGAAAGGAACTAACAATAGAAAATAAATAAAAAAGGAGTGCTTATGTAATCAATCAATACCTAACCAATAGCCTAGAAAAAAATAGAACAGGAATGTTGCAGCATCCCTGTCCGTAGATGATTAAAAGGCTAAAAAATTTAAAAAAGCGAATTAAGTAAACCCAATTAACCACAAAGAGTAAATGTATGAATAACTTACCATTTGGCAAAACGTGGCGACTGATACCTCATGACCCGCGGTTTTGCAAACCTTTACGTATTATGAAAATTAGTACTTGCCTTCTTTTCGCCTTTGTGACCGGAGTCCAAGCCAATGGCGTTGCGCAGAAAGTTACGTTGAAAATGAAAAATGCACGGATTGAAGAGGCGCTGAACGCGATTTCTAAACAGTCCAATTTGCAGCTGTTTTATGGAGAAAATATTGATTCCAAAGCGAGGGTCAATGTCAATCTGAAAGATGCTTCTGTAGCCGATGCATTAAATGCCGTTCTGAAGAACAATAATATTGAATATAAGATTATTGCCAACACGATTTCTGTCAATGGAAAAAGTGAAGCTAGTAGATCAATTAATATTGTGCAGCAAGGGGTCTCTGGTACAGTCAAGGATAAGGAGGGAAATGCGTTGGCTGGAGCAACAGTAACTGTCAAGGGAACCGCTATTACTACGCAGACCGCTAGTGATGGAAGTTTTAGAATAAACGCTGGGGTAGATGCAATACTGGTGGTCCGTTATGTCGGATATGGAGCTGTAGAAATAGGCGTTAAGGGAAGGAATGTCATTTCCATTGCATTGGCTTCGGATGAGAGACAGATTGAAGAGGTCGTCGTGACCGGTATGGGGCAGCGGCTTGACAAGCGCCTCTTTACAGGGGCTACCTCACAGGTTTCTGGTGCTACTGCACAGATCGGTGGGCAGATTGATCCCAGTCGCGGTTTAGAAGGGCGAGTTGCTGGGGTTTCTGTTCAAAACGTAACTGGAACATTTGGTACGGCTCCCAAGATTCGGGTGCGGGGTGCGACATCTATCTATGGTAGTTCAAAACCGCTGTGGGTAGTTGATGGTGTTATCATTGAAGACGTTGCTGATGTGAATGCGGATCAGCTTTCTTCGGGTGATGCATTGACATTGATCAGTTCAGCTGTTGCAGGTTTGAATGCCCATGATATTGAATCATTTCAGATTTTGAAAGACGGGTCTGCAACATCTATCTACGGAGCTAGAGCCATGGCGGGGGTAATCGTAATTACGACAAAGAAAGGTACTGCGGGGCGTAGTTCATTAAATTATACTGGTGAATATACTTCGCGTGCGACACCGCGATATTCTGAGTTTAATATCATGAACTCTCAGGAACAAATGTCCGTTTACGACGACATGTATAATAAAGGTTATATCGGCTTTGCAGATCTACCAGTTGCGAGTAACAGTGGGGTATATGGTGATTTATATAAGCGAATTCAACGCGGAGAAATTCCAAATGATTTATTTACAGATCGACGTAATGTAAATAATTTTTTACGGGAAGCGGAATTTCGTAATACTGACTGGTTTAGCGAACTATTTCAGCCCAGTCTGCAGCATAACCATTCCGTAAGTATGTCCTCTGGAACCGAGAAATCTCAATATTATTCCTCTTTAAGCGCATTAGTTGATCCAGGATGGACCAAGCGCAGTAAGGTAAACCGCTATACGGGTAATTTGAATGCGAATTATAATATTTCTGATAAACTGAGGTTAAATATCATTACAAATGGATCTTATCGTAGACAACAGGCTCCCGGAACATTGGGACAGACTTCAGATGTTGTATTTGGAGAAGTGAAACGTGACTTTGATATCAATCCCTATGCCTATGCAATGAATACCTCACGGACCTTGGATCCAAAAACATTTTACACCCGGAATTATGCGCCTTTTAATATTCTTCATGAGTTAGAAAATAACTACATGGATGTCGATGTGGCTGATTTGCGTTTTCAGGGTGATCTAAAATGGAAGGTAATCCCGGGATTGGAATTAGGGGCATTTGGTTCTGTACGTTATCAGACAACAACACAGCATCATTATATTAAAGATCGCTCAAATCAAGCAATGGCCTATCGGGCGGGATTAGTTGAGCCAGACAACACCACAATCCGTGACAATAATCCATTTTTGTATAAGGATCCAGATGATCCCTATGCAAGACCGATTTCTGTATTACCAGAAGGCGGAATCTATAATCGAACAGATTATACCATGTTCGAGCAGCTATTCCGTTTTACAGCACAATACAATAAGACTTTCAATCTGAATCATATCGTTAATGTATTTGCTGGTTCTGAACTTACTGCATCCGATAGGAACAATACCTGGTTTAGAGGCTGGGGAATCCAATATGACTTAGGAGAAAGCCCTTTTACCGATTATCGGGTATTTAAACGTGGACAAGAAGAGAACTCGCCCTATTTTCATGTAAATAGAAATAAAGACAATGATCCAACAACTACAAGGTATAAACAAGCTGCTTTCTTTACCAATTTAACCTATTCATATGCTGGTAAGTACACTTTGAACGGTACATTTAGATATGAAGGAGCGAATAAATTGGGAGAGGCAACTTCCGCACGTTGGATGCCAACTTGGAATATTGCCGGTGCCTGGAATGCGCATGAGGAAGCTTTTTTTGAAAACCTAAAGCCTACTTTTTCTCATCTTATGCTAAAAGCATCGTACAGCTTGACGGGCGATAGGGGGCCTTCAAATGTGACAAACTCGTATGCTGTTTACCGTTCCTACACGCCTTGGAGACCCACTGCAGGGGATGCTGAATCGGGTTTGGAGATAGCGGATTTAGCAAATAATGAATTGACCTATGAGAAAAAGCATGAATTGAATATCGGTACATCCATGGGTTTCCTGGACAATAGGATCAATGTAGAATTTGATTGGTTCAAAAGGAATAATTTTGATTTGATTGGTGTAATCAATACACAGGGGCTTGGAGGTCAGATTTCAAAATTTGGTAATGTCGCGGATATGAAATCGCATGGTGCTGAATTGAGCATTACTGGACACATTTTACGTGATCAAGCCTTTAAATGGACCTCCAGCTTTATTTATTCAAATGTGAAAACAAAAGTAACGCGTTTGGATACTAGAAGTCAGGTTATGGATTTGATAACAGGAACAGGCTTTGCTCTCCAAGGAGGTCCTGTGCGTGGATTATATTCTATACCATTTGTTCGTTTAAATGATGAAGGGCTGCCCGTATTTTTGGATGCTGATAATAAAGAAACTATTACCGCTATTAATTTTCAAGAAAGAGATAAGATTAGCTATTTAAAATATGAAGGTCCTACAGATCCGCTTCATATCGGAAGTTTCAGAAATATGTTCAACTATAAAAACTTTGGTTTGGATGTATTTATAACCTATTCATTTGGTAATGTAGTCCGTTTAAATCCTGTCTTTTCAAATCAGTATTCCGACTTAACTGCTTCGACAAAGGAATTTGCCGACCGCTGGATGGTTCCTGGAGACGAAAACTTGACCAATGTGCCAATTATTGCAACGACAGGACAGAATAGAGCATATAGTAACAACTTAAAGTATGCGTATAGTGCATATAACTATTCTTCGATACGAACAGCCAAGGGCGATTTCATTCGTATGAAAGACGTCTCATTGAGCTACGAATTTCCAAAAGATCTCGTCAACAGATGGAAACTAAATTCGTTGGGCTTACGTTTTAATGCAACCAACCTATTCTTGATTTATGCGGATAAAAAATTGAATGGACAGGATCCAGAGTTTGTCAATGCGGGAGGTGTTGCTGCGCCTATTGCGAGACAATACACATTAACCTTGCGTTTGGGACTGTAATCGAAACTTTATATCGTAATTAAAATGAAAAAAAATAGCAAAATATATATCGCAATTGCCCTGATCTGCGGAGTGGGTTTATCTTCCTGCAATAAGTTTTTGGACGAAATGCCTGACAATAGGTCAAAACTTGATAATGCGGCAAAAATTGATAAATTATTGGTATCAGCTTATCCACAAACAGCCTACTTAGTTAGTGCTGAAATATCTTCTGACAATGTAGATGACTATGGATCTACTAACCCAAATAGTGAGCGTTATCTTGAGGAATTATTTCATTGGAAAGATATCACCGAGAATAAAGATGATGGACCTAAAAATCTTTGGGAGGCTTGTTATACGGCAATTGCTAGCGCCAACGCTTCATTAAAAGCCATAGAGGATATGGGCAGCCCAGAGAGTTTGAACCCACAAAGGGGAGAAGCTTTGGCGGTCCGGGCTTATAATCACTTTATATTAGTGAACTTATTTGCCCAGCATTATTCTAAAGCAAATGCGTCTACAGATCTTGGGGTTACCTATATAGATAAGCCAGAGGTTACGCTTGATCCTAAGTATGATCGCAATACCGTACAGGATGTCTATAATCATATTATTCGTGATTTGGATGAGGCCATTCCTTTAATTGATGATTCTTCTTATGGCTCAACACCAAAATATCATATGAATTCTCAAGCTGCTAATGCATTGCGGGCTCGAGTCGCTCTATATATGCAAGATTGGGAGAAGGCGATTAGTTATGCAAATGCGGCGATAGGGGCAAATCCAACAACATTGCTGCGTGATTATGAAACGATTGCCGCAGCTGCGGTTGGTACTAGAGGATTTCCAAATGGGGCTATTGCCTATAATCGTAGTGATATTAAGGCAAACTTAATGCTAGCTACCGCAGGGACATCGCATGGACTGATATTCGGCTCCTATGCTTACGGCTCGAGATATGCTCATGGTGCATTTTTAGCTAATAATGAAACATCGCTTGCAGGTGGACCCTATGGAGCGATAGCGGCAAATGGCTATAAACTGAATGTTTCGGTTTATGCGGGAACAAATTTGGATAAAGTATTATTCCCACGTGTTTCTTACATGTTTGAAATTAAGGATCCGGTAGCTGAAACTGGTTTCCGCCGTGGCGCATACGCACCCTTTACAATAGAGGAGACAATGCTGGTTCGCGCAGAGGCACTTATTCATCTGAAACGATATAATGATGCTATTGTTGATTTGAAAAGATGGGTTGATAATACTTTGGTGCGTCCGCCAGCCGTATTTACAGTCGAAAGCATCAATCAGTGGGCGAACAACATCGCATATTCTACTCCTACAAAACCTACAACGAAGAAAAAATTGGATTCTAATATGATCGCTTTTGAGAATGGTACACAAGAAAACATGCTTCAAGCTTTGCTGTACATTCGTCGAATAGAGACGCTTCATATGGGGTTACGGTGGTTTGATATTAAACGTTATGGTATTGAGATAGAAAGACGTGTAATCAGTTCTGGAAGTACGGTGGCTTCTGTGGAGACAGATAAGAAATTGATCGCTCGCGATAAAAGGCAAGCATTGCAAATTCCTTCGGAAGTTATTGCTGCTGGTTTAACCCCTAATCCTAGATAATTATGAAAGCATTTAAAAAGATTGGCATATTCATGTTTTCTTCGGCGCTTTTGTTTTCATGCTCCAAAGAAAAAATAAATTCAGAAAGCATATTCGTTGATCGCGAGATCGAAAGAAATGAATTGGATAACTATATTGATAAAACATATACAAAAGATTATAATATATCTATACTGTATAAATTCGTTGAAAAAGAGTCTGATCTAGATTATAATCTAAGTCCCGCAAATTATGAAAGCTCCATTCGAATGACGAAGCTGTTATATCATTTGGGTATTGATCCATATAACAAAATTACGGGCAGTAAGGATTTTATTCAGAAATATTTCCCCAAATTATTAAACTACATAGGTTCCCCAGCATATCGAAATAATGGAACATTTGTACTTGGGACAGCCGAGGGCGGTGTTAAGATTACATTGTATCTATTGAACAGGTTAAATGCGGAAACAGGTAAGGATGTCAAATTCCTTAACTATTACTACTTCCATACCATGCACCATGAATTTGCGCATATTTTGCATCAAACAAAAGGATATCCAGCAGCTTTTGAGCAAATAACGGGGGCAAAATATGTTGCGGATTCATGGAGTAATATCTACAGCGATAATAATTTAAAAGACGTTATTTCAAATGGATTTATATCTCCTTATGCATCGAAGGAACCTAATGAGGATTTTGTAGAGACCTACTCTTACTACATTACATTGTCCCCAAAAGAATGGCAGGACCGTATTAATAATGGAAATGAAGCGGGAAAAGCATTGGTTCAAGCAAAGCTTGACATTGTGCGAACCTATTTTCAAAATATTTGGAATATAGATATAGATGAGTTGCGTGATGAAATTGTCTCCAGACAAGCGGATTTAGCAAACTTTGATCAAACATCCTTAAAATAAAAAAATCATGAAATTGAAATATTTATTTTTCTTATTGTTACTCCCTGCTTTTTGGATCAGTTCATGTAAGCGAGATGATGATAGAATATTTGAGACAAATGCAACAGTCCGTATGACTGAGGCGGTACAACAAGCATATACGGTTTTACAGGCAAACAAAGCCGGATGGATGATGAAATTTTACCCGAGTAGTAATCAGGAATTCGGCGGGTATACTATTTTCACTAAATTTATTTCCAAAGAGGAGGTTTCGGTTGCTTCTGACCCTTTTTCCGGTTTTAAAACAAGTACCTACTCTGTCAACCCTGAATCTGGTCCAGTGCTTTCATTTGACGGATATAATAAGAATATTCACTGGTTTTCAGAGCCTGGAAAAGACAATGGCGGGATAGGGGCAGATGATAGTGGTATGCGTGGTGATTTTGAATTTATTGTTCTTAAGGCTACAGCGGATTCTGTTGTGTTGAAGGGAAAGAAAAGCGGGAGTCATTTGGTGATGCTGCCCCTGAAAGGGACTGAGTTTGAGAGCATGTCCAAAGCTTATCAAGAAGCTGCAAGCAAATTTAAAGAATTTGAGATTTACCAATTGGAAACGGCTGGAAATAAAATTGTCGAGTTAGGTTACGACCCAACAATGCGTGTGTTTAGTAATCCGAGCGATCCTTCGGCGAAAGATATGTCGTTTCGAGTAGTTCCAGGTGGTTTGGAGTTTTATGAGCCTTATACCATAGCAGGAAAGGCTGTAGATCGCGTGGATTTTGTTGCGCCAACAAGTACATATCCATATGGTTATTATACTGATAAAGATAAAACTTTAAAGATAATTCCCGTTCCTACACCGCTTAACCGTTGGTTTCGGAATAACCTGTGGTCTGCGTCTTATAAAAATATGGGAGCGCTAGGACAGTTATACTGGAATGCAGGTAGGCCCATGTTAAAGGAAAGAGGGATTGTGGTGAACAATTTTTACATTGGTAAAAATGGACCAGACGGGGGCATAATTTGGGTCTTACAAGGCGGATCTGTAGTAGGCGGACTAACGCATGTAATTCAACCTATAGCAGACACTGAAGATCAGGTATATATCGAACTTGAAGGATATGGTGTCGGTAACTTCGTTCTTGCACATTGGCAGGGAGGGTTAAACTATCTTTCAGCTCCGTTTGATGGTAATACTTTCAAGATCACAGCAGACAATGCGCTAAAACCCTCAGTTATTACCCTAAGCGATATGGCTGATTCGAGAAATGTAATCAAGCTGACGTTGGATGACATTGATGATCCGTTAAACAATTAGAATAAGGTAAGTGTGATAGTTTAATTGTTTATGTTTATTTAATGGCTCTTCCATCCTTGTATGGAGGAGCTATATTTACTTTTAATATATGAATAATTCCAATTTAAAAATAGTATTCATAGGTTCAATAAGTAGCTTGGTTTACGTGTTGCTTTTAATAGCTCATTTTTACCTCATTTCTACAATACCTGAAAATATAGAAACTGTAATTGGTGTTATTGTTGAATTGTTTACAATCCCTATATTAGTTTTAATATTGATCTGTATCGGGATTTCTTTTTACCAAATTTTTGTGAAAAAGCAATATAAACCTATATTTTTCGTAACCTTATTTTGCAATTTTATTAGCGTCTTCTTGTTATTTTTTGGTGAAAATTTCTTCATGTGAATACAAAGAATTTTCTTTCTCAAAAGAATGTATTAAGATAATATAAAGAACTTGGTGTTTAAAATTAGAAAGATGTTAATTATAAAAAGTCGTTATAAGCTATTTTTAGGATACTGTTTAACAATGCTTGTTATCATTATTGGTCAGGAATGCACAAACTATTATTTTCGAGATGAAGTTAGAGCATATACTTCAGGTTGGATGGCGTCAGCATTTGTATGGATAATCCTTGGTGGTTTGACCCTAACATTTATTGATGGGAGGACTAGACAAACTAAATCAAATAAATAGCTTCAGTTTATAAATATGATAGGTACCTAGGATGCTAGTTCCTATATCTTGGTAGCATGTTATTAATTATAAAATTTCTTTCCGAAAAATGTAATAAAAGAGTGTTCTGAAATGTCTTCGTTAATGAACGTTGTAGAGCATTCTAAATAATTTAAACTAACATTTTTTGAAATTTTATGAAATATATTGTAAGCGTAGTATTATCCCTATGTGCTATAAACCTAGTTGCGCAAGAAAAAGAGAATAAAATTAAGCATTTACCGGTTGAAGTGATCTATTTCGGCGGAATTCAATTTAACAACGCGAGTAATCTGAATAGAATCTTAAGGCAAGAAGGGGTTGGAAAATTTCCAGGCTTTGGGTGGAATGCTGGTGCAGGCGTAGCTTACCGTATCAAACAAACTCTAATCGGAGGCAGTCTTAGTTTATCCACAAATAGTAAGAAAGATAATACGCTGAACACTGGGGATATCATCGTATACGTTGCAACCAATGCGGTTCATGCCGGCAATCTAATAGTAAGTCCACAGCTCGGTGTTGGGAGCCAATGGTCCACTTTTACAATTCAAAAACACAATCAGTCTGGTTCATTTGATGACTTCCTAACTTCCGCATCTAATCAGACTCAAATGGAGCATAATGCAGCGATTGTAGATTTCAATATTACACTGAAGTCAATGAATAAAAACAGAACAATATTTTACCCCGAATGTAGAGTTGGCTATAAATCCTCCATAACAAAAAATGAATGGAAGATTATCGGCACAAAAGCCACAAATATACCTTCAGATAGATTAGGAAGTTTCTATGTACAGCTAGCATGGGGAATTGGTCGATAATAGAAAAAAAGACCTTTGCGGCCAAATTATAAATAAAATATTTATTTCAGATATCCTAAAATAGGATGTCTTACGACTAGCGAGACTGTGCAAGTGACATGTCTCGCTAATGTTTTGTGACAATCAAATCCCAAATGATTGATATTTTTTCATTGATAATTTATTCCTCAACTTTCTGTAAATATTTTGTTTTTAATAACCTTAATGCGATTTCTTTTTGTTTTTATTTCTGGTATAAATCAATTATTGGAACGTAAAATAGATAAAAATTGGATTTTGGAATATATTTTTTGTGAATAATAAAAAATATTAGTCATTTTTATGACACAGTTATTTTGAATCTGTGATCACTTGTACCTAACATCCTAAACTATAGTATCTATGAAATGCAATAGTACTGCGGATATCGATGTAATCTAAACTATGCAAAAGGAAGAAATATTATTCAAGACACATTATAACGGGCTTTGTCATTTTGCTTGGAAGATATTGGGAGATCTCACCACAGCAGAGGATCTCGTACAGGATTCATTTATTGCTTATTTTAAGAATACAGACCAGGTTAGTGCCAATGATATTGCAATAAAGAATTATCTCTATAGTTCTGTCCGTTTTGCTTGTTATAATCATATTCGGCACGAAAAAGTAAGACAAAAGTATTGGAATGTAGTTGGTTTTACCGAAGAAGATAATACAGCACTTGAATTAAACATGATTCATAGTGAAGTTATTCAAGAGATATACAAAATCATTGAACAAATGCCCGCCTCCTGCCAGCAAGTCTTTCGATTGGGATATCTCGAAGGTTTATCCAATCTGGAGATTACGAAAGAATTACAGATTAGTATTAATACTGTAAAAACACAAAAACAACGCGGTATGAAAATGCTGCTAAAGCGCCTAAACCCTGAATTTCTCCCTCTTGTTATTTTTTTGTTAAAAAATATTTAAATTCTTGTCACCCCTTTTTCCGTCTTGCGTTTCTTTAGTATAATATATGAAAGAAAACACAGGACATATTGCGAGCATTATCCGAAAGTTCCTTAGTGACCAATTGACTATAGAAGAGCAAATTGAACTTGACGAATGGCTGAATGCTAATGCACAGAATAGACAAATTTTGGAATCATTTCGTGATGCGAGAAACATAGAAGAAGATTTATCCATTGTTCGGCAATTGGATTCGAATAAGGCATGGGATAAGTTGAATAATAAAAATCGCAAAACCATAAAGCCATTTGGGAAATGGTCGTTAGGAATAGCTGCATCAATTATTTTTCTAATGGGTACTTTCCTATTCTGGAAAGCCAAGTTTTCGCAAGGCCATTCTGAAAGAATACATGTCGCTATTAATAGAAAGCAAGATATTGCACCAGCGACAAGTGGAGCAGTTTTAGTATTGGCCGATGGAACGAACGTGCCGCTAAATGGAGATTCAACAAAAACCTTGAGTAAAAACAATAATTTGATCGGTAATGGTAGCGAATTAATCGTGAAAGATATTGATAAACCGATTCCCTCTCAGTACAATTTGCTAATTGTGCCAAAGGCTAGTTTTTATAAAATGACTTTAGGTGATGGAACGAAAGTATGGGTAAATGCGTTGTCCCAATTGAAATTTCCTTCCCAATTTTCGACTACTGAACGAAGGGTTTTTTTAGATGGAGAAGCCTATTTTGAAGTAGCACATGATCCAGATCATCCATTTATAGTAGAATCTAAAGGGAATGAAATTAAGGTATTGGGGACACATTTTAATGTGAATTCCTATACCGATCTAGTGCGTACAACATTAGCGGAGGGACGGGTAGAAGTATGGCAAGATAATCAGCATGTTGCCCTCTCACCGGGAGAATATGCGGCCGTCTCTAAGGGGCGTCTGATAAAGGGAAAAGCGAATTTACAGCAAGATCTATCCTGGCATAACAATGAGTTCTATTTTAGAAAAGAAACAATTGTGAATATTGCACATCAATTATCAAGATGGTACGATTTGGATGTGAAATTTAGAGGAAATGTACAGATGGATAAAGAATATACTGGAAGTATTGAGCGCGATGTCAAACTATCGCAGGTCCTGGAGATGTTGTCCTATGTTAGTGACCTAAAATTTGATGTGGATGGTAAAAAATTGACTATCGAGACAAAAAACTAAAAATTATACAGAGTTTTCACCAATACCAAATGCTTATGATAAATTAATAACTAAACCAAATGACCTAATAAAAGAGAACAGGAATGTTGGCGCATCCCTGTTCAGAAAAGATGTGATAACCAGGTCTAAATTAGAAGTAACAATTAAAAACCCCAATTAACCACAAACATGTAAATGTATGAATAACTTACCATTTGGCAAAAAGTGGTTCTTGATCCCTCAAGATCCGCGATTTTGCAAACCCCTACGTATTATGAAAATTAGTACATGTCTTTTATTTGCATTTGTGACAGGCGTACACGCGAAAGGTACGGCTCAGAAAGTCACTTTAAATATGAAAAATGCACGAATTGAAGAAGCGCTGTCTGCTATTTCCAAACAGTCTCACCTACGTGTGCTGTACAGTGAGAACTTGAACGCTAAAGCGCGGATTTCTGTCAATGTCAAGAATGCTTCTGTAGAAGAAGCACTAAATGCAGTATTAAAAAATAATAATATTGAATATAAGATCATTGCCAATACGATTTCTGTAAATAGCAACTCAAAAATTAGTAACAGCAGCTTTACAGAGATTCAGCAACAATCTGTCACAGGTACTATTAAAGATAAAAATGGGAAGGGGTTGAGTGGAGCTACAGTGACTGTAAAAGGAACATCAATTTCTACTCAAGCGGATGAAGCTGGTCATTTTAAAATTAACGCTTCATCTAATGCCACCTTGGTGATTCGGTATGTTGGTTTTGTGAGTACAGAAGTAGCCGTTGGAGGAAAAAAAGATGTCAATATCACGTTGGAACCAGCAGATCGTACACTGGAGGAGGTGAATGTAGTTGCAACAGGATACCAAAATCTTGATCGGAAATTGTTTACTGGTGCCGCCTCTAGAATAGATGCGAAGGAAGCAGAACGTGCTGGAGTTCCAGACGTATCGCGTATGCTAGAGGGTCAAGCAGCGGGTGTTTCCGTTCAAAACGTATCGGGTACATTTGGTGCCGCACCCAAAATTAGGGTGCGTGGCGCGACATCGCTTACGGGAGATAACAAACCATTGTGGGTAATCGATGGCGTTATTTTGGACGAAGCTGTCAATATCTCAAACGAAGCTTTGTCAACAGGGGATGCAAATACCTTATTGGGCTCTTCCGTTGCCGGTTTAAATCCGGACGATATTGAATCCATTACAGTCTTGAAAGATGCAGCGGCTACGGCTTTGTATGGTGCAGCAGCCATGAATGGTGTTGTCGTTGTTAATACAAAGAAAGGGAAGAATACAGAAGGCCAAACTCATTTTAGCTATTCGGGTAATTATACCACTTATATCAAACCCAATTACAATCAATTCGATATCATGAATTCTGCTGAGCAGATGCAGTTGGTCATTGATATGGAAAATAAGGGTTACCTGAACCACTCTCAGGTATCAAGAGCCGGAACCGGTGGTGTGTTTACTAAAATGTACAATTTAATGTACGAATATGATCCAAGAACGGATTCGTTTAAACTTAGAAATGATGCACCTTCGCGTTATAATTTCTTGCAGCGCTATGCAAATGTAAATACAAACTGGTTTGATTTATTGTTTCAGAACAGTTTCGTGCATGACCATTCATTAAGTATGAGTACAGGAACACAGAAAGCACAGACCTATGCTTCGACGAGTTATATGAATGATCCGGGATACACTCTTGGTAACCAAGCTAAGCGTTTTACAGCTAATATTCGAAACAATTACAAAATCAATGATAAACTCAGCACAGAGCTTATTTTTCAGGGGAATATTCGGGATCAAAGAACACCAGGTACCCTAAATCGTAACTCTGATGCGGTTTATGGTAGCTATTCCCGGGATTTCGATATCAATCCATACTCATATTCTTTAAATACCAGCCGTATTATTACCCCGTTTGATGAAAATGGCGATCGGGAATATTTTACACGGGATTATGCTCCATTCAATATCTTAAATGAGCTCGATAATAATTACATCAAACTCAAATTAATGGATATTAAAGTGCAAGGGGGGATTACTTATAAAATACTTCCTACACTAACCTACTCTGCTAATGGAATGTATCGGTATTATAATTCCGAAAGACAGCACATGATCACAGAGAACGCCAATCTTTCCAAAGCATATCGGGCAAATCAAGATCAAACGGTGAATGGCGGAAATCGTTTTTTATATGCTGACCCTGATTTTCCAAATACAGATAAGTATGTTATTCTTCCAAGTGGAGGTTTTTTCAATTTGGCAAATAATAATATGATCAGTTATTATATGCGTCATAATTTGGAATTCAATCAAAAATGGAATGACCATACAGTGAATTTGTTTGGAACATATGAACTCCAATATGCGGATAAACAGAGTCATGATTTTAATGGTCCGGGAATAGAGTATGGCAATGGCAATTTAGTTTTACCGGCATATCGGTATTATAAAAAACAAATTGAATCTGGCGGTACACCATTCGCGATGAATTATACCTATGATCGTAAACTGGCTTATGCGTTGAGAGGTGCTTATAACTATAAAGATAAGTATTCATTTAACTTCACTACCCGTTATGATGGATCGAATAAAATGGGTCGAACCAATGTTGCAAGATGGTTGCCGACCTGGAACTTATCGGCGGCATGGGATATTAATCAAGAGAATTTTTTTAATAAAGACAATAAAATTCTTTCGCGTGCCAGATTACGGGGAACCTATGGTTTAGTCGCCAATATGGGGAATGCATCTAATTCAACCGCTGTATTTTATAATGTCGCTACCTACAGGCCTTATGATGGAGAAAAAGAAGGTAAGATTAACATAAGTGGTTTGGAAAACTCTGAGTTGACCTGGGAGAAGATGTATGAGCTTAATGTTGGTGCCGATTTGGGTTTCTTAAATGATCGCATTGATCTGAATTTTGATTATTACAGACGTAATATATTTGATTTAATAGGGCCGATTCGTACCTCTGGGATTGGTGGACAATTTGAAAAATTAGCCAATTATGCGGATATGAAGGGACATGGTGTTGATATTCAAGTTGGGGGATACCCATTTAGAGATCCGGATGGCTTTACTTGGCGTACCCAGCTTACATTGGGCTTTAACAAAACGAAAATTACGAAATTGAATGTAACCCGTAATATTTGGGATTTGATTTCGGGTGAGGGTGGAGCAATGATTGGTATGCCGCATCGAGGTTTATATTCCTTGGATTTTGATAAATTGGCAGCTAATGGAGGATATCCCACCTATATTGGTACGGATGGTACGCCTGGTGAAACCTATTTTTGGTTTCAAGATAATCAGACGAACTTCCTGAAATATGAGGGACCAGTGGATCCTACGCTCGCTGGTGGTTACTACAACCGACTGGAATACAAAAATTTTAGCTTATCCTTTCTGCTTAAATTTGGTTTAGGTAATATGGTTCGTTTACAACCTAACTATTCACCAGCCTACCTGGATATGTACAATGTGTCAAGAGAGCTGATAAATCGCTTTATTTATCACGGCGATGAATACCTAACTGTGATCCCATCTACACTGGATGGATTAACAGCAGAATTTGATATTAAGAATGCAGTTGGTGATCGTACAGCATCTGTTTACTCCTACAATGCATATAACTATTCATCTGAACGGGTTGCAAAGGGTGATTATCTCCGTTTATCACAAATTTCTGTAGGTTATAATATTCCCAAATCTGTCGTCAATAAAATTAAATTTAGAACAGCACAAGTAAATCTTGTTGGTAATAATCTGTGGTTAATATACGCGGATAAAAAGCTAAATGGAGTTGATCCAGAATTTTATAGCAATGGTGGTGTAGCGCTACCAGTTCCGAAACAAGTGACCTTATCTGTGAAATTAGGATTCTAAAAGATTAAATTATGAAACTCATACACCTTAAATATTTATTTATTTCTTCTGCGCTGGTATTGAGCAGTTGCAGTAAATACCTGGATCAGCAACCAGATATGAGAGCGGAAATCAATACGGTTGATAAAGTCAAGCGACTGATCACATCGGCTTATCCGTTCGGTAATTACCTAGCGATGTCTGAAACCTATTCGGATAATGTGGAAGATAAAGGCGTTGGTGGATTGTATCAACCGGTGCCTTCCCTGTATCGTTGGCAGGATATCAATAATAGCGATACTGATAGTCCCAATAGTTATTGGAACAATTGTTATGAAGCTATTGCAGCGGCCAATCATGCTCTAGCTGCGATAGAATCCAATAATTTTGGCGATGATATTTTAGCCTTCAAAGGCGAAGCGTTAGTCGCGCGGGCCTATGCACATTTTATGCTTGTCAATTTCTTTGCGAAAGTATATGATTACAAGAAGCCTGAGAGTAATACATCACCAGGTATTCCTTATGTGACGGAACCAGAAACCGTAGTTATCAAAAAGTATGACCGCGGGACAGTGAAATCCGTTTATGAAAATATTCGGAAGGATCTGGAAGAAGGTTTAGCTCTTTTGGATGCAAATCCAGCAGAGTGGAATGTACCTAAATACCATTTTACACCCGCCGCTGCTCACGCGTTTGCAACAAGATTTTATTTGTTTACCGGTGAATGGCAAAAAGTGGTAGACAATGCAAACAAAATTTTTGCAGGGGGAAATTTCGCAGGAAAATTGATTCCCTATAACTCCACTTTTAAAAAGATGACCTTTGAAGAAGTGCATAATGTTTTTTCTAAAGCAGACCAACCCTATAGCTTATTGATCAATGAAACCTATAGTGGTTATCAGCGTTGGTGGGATAATCGTTATTCAATGGGTATTAATGTTTTCCAGAATATTTATAATGGCGAAACTGCGGCAGGAGCCAAGTTTTATAATTTCGGTGTATCCTATGGTGCCCCACATTATACAACTTATATCTGGAAGGAATTCTGGTATGTGACAAATGCGACTGCAAATACAGGTTTTCCAATGCTTATGGTGCCGGTCTTAATTACAGACGAAGCACTGATGAACCGGGCTGAGGCCTATTTGGAACTAGGGAATAATGCTGCGGGTATTGCCGACATGAATTTAATGGCAAGCAACCGAATTGATAATTACAACCCTGCGAACCATGCTGTGACAGCAGCAAAATCCAAACAATTTTTTAATGTACAAAATGATAAGGAAGCACTGATTCAGACGGTCTTACAATTTAAGCAAGTTGGCTTTATGTCAATGGGCTTGCGTTGGTTCGATATTATCCGTAAGGGTATAACAGTAAGACATCTCCTCATTGCAAATGATGAAACAGAGAGTTATATCGAATTAAAACCAGAGGATCCGCGACGCGTTTTCCAGATCCCGCAAGAAGCAAAATTGTCAGGTGTTGAACAAAACCCAAGGTAATTTATGAAAACGATTATAAAAGCAACCCTACTAGCTGTTTTACTGGCTGGTCTATACTCCTGTACGAAAGAGGAGAAACTTAATGTGAAAATTGAAAACTACGATACATTTGTGCCCGGGAAAATTGACGAGTGGATCAAAACAAACTTAACTGATCCTTACAATATTGAGGTTGTCTATCGGTACCAGCGTAATATGCATGATATCAATAAGAATATAGCGCCGGCCAATGAGGATAAGGTAATTCCACAAATGGACGTGGTGATTAATGGATTTTTGGATGTTTATAAGAAAATTGGCGGCGTACCATTTATAAAGGCCTATACACCAAAACAATTTGCTTTGTTTGGGTCAGGTGATTATGATGTCGATGGGTCTGTGAAAGGAGGGACAGCAGATGGAGGAAGGCGTATCACCTTGTACGGAATAAATAATTTCGATGCTACAAATGCCAATTCAGTCAGCGGAAATCTTCAAGTTATCCACCATGAATTTACGCATATACTTAACCAGATGAGATTTATTCCTGGTGAGTTTGGGAAGGTTTGTGTAGGAGATTATTATTCAAACTGGACGGCGCAGGAGAATACCCAAGCAAAAGCGAGGTCATTGGGCTTTATTACTCCTTATTCGAGAAAAGCAATTGGTGAGGATTTTGCGGAAGTCCTGTCGCACTTGATTGTTGCGGGGCAATTATATTATGATGACTTTGCCTATAATAGTGGCAAGGATGCTTATCCAAAATTTAAACAGAAGGAGTCTATTGTACGCGATTACATGGTTCAGAATTTTAATATCGATGTAACGCAGTTGCAGATTGAATTTCAGCGTATCATGGCTGAAAAGTATCATTCTACACGATATGAAGCAGCAACGGCATTGGGAAATAATTATTTGGGCTCTTTAGATTGGGATATTCGGAGTACTTGGGGCCTAGAAAATACGCTTTCTAATAAACAGAAGAATCTTTTTATGGCGATTTTGGACGAATTGGGAGGCTGGACTACGAAAACAATGGAATTCCAATTTGTTTCTGCGACAAAAGCGACATTAAGGATCGGTTTTGGCGATAATAGCGTCACCTATACTGCAGCTTATGATTTTGATATTAAAAGGAATGCGGACAATACATTTAATATTTCCAAGTCTGGGACACAAGGAACAGGTGCCATTTACGATAATGGAAATATAGGTTGGGTATTGAAAGATACACAACCCTTAATAGATTATTTAGGTAGTACGAGTTTTTCTGCAGAATGGAAAAAAGTTGATTTAACTGTTAATCCTAGTGATTATCTACAATATTTTATCTTGAAAGATACAAAGGATCCAAATGCAACATTGATGGGTAAAGTAAATTTGAGGAAGTATTAAATTATGAAAAAGATATTTTATTTAATGTTTTTGGTATTACTGGCTTTCAGTTGCAGTAAACCACGGGAAGTGGATCAAATATTTGGTGATCCAACTGAAAGGGTGGCAGATACTCTCGCTTATGTAAAGTCCACCCTAGTGAAAGCACCTTTTGGCTGGAAGGCTTATTTAAGCACGGAGTATTCGGGAGGTTATGGCTTTTATATGCAATTTCAGGAAAATGATAGATTAAAAATGGTCGCAGATTTAAATGAACAGAGTTCATCTGAGCTCAAAGAATCAACATACAGAATCAGGCAAATCATGTATGCAACATTATCATTTGATACCTATAATTATTTAACGATGTTGCAAGATCCAAATCCAGATGTGTTTGGAGGTCAGGCCGGCAAAGGGCTGGGAAGTGACGTTGAATTTGACTATATCCAGACTCATGGCGATACTTTATTTTTTGAAGGTAGGAAATTTAAAAAACCTCTTGTCTTGATAAAAGCAAAAGAATCTGAAGCAAAAGTGTATACGAGTAAAGGGTATGCACAAGCAATTGAAAAGATTAACAAATTCTTCGTTGAAAATTCAAATCCATATATTGAAGAAAACGGACAGAAATATCAAATTACAATTAATAATGATTCCAAGGAAGTTGGTGCGACTACCATTCTAGCAGGTAATAAAGTGGAGAGTTCGTCAGCTAAGTTTTATTATACCTTAGATGGCATTGGTTGTAATGCGGAGTCTCCACTTAAGGCGGGAAAAGTTAATATTGTAAAAATTGGATGGGATAATGATAAGCTAACTGCGTATGACGCAGATGGTAGAAAATTTGAAGTAAAAAATTCAGTTCAACCATTAATTCCGCTGCATTTGTTGATGGGAACAAAATATTCTAAATTATATTTACCGTTCAATATATTACTGCCTGGCAATTCACCAAAAGGAACAGATATCTTAAATCGATATTTCAAAGGATTGGGAAATGGTGCTACGGGTTATGTTTTTAATTGCGGTGATATCAGTTTGGCTTGGAATCTCGCGAATAAGAGAATTTCTTTCATTGGATTCGCCAGTCAAAATAACTGTGGCGGTGGTTGGTCAACAACAATTGTGTACGACTATACTATTGACGAAGCGACAGGTGTGTTGAAGTTAACCAAGAGGTCAGCTGCTTCTGGAGGATACAGCGCCAAGATTATGGACCAGCTTGACGATTTTCTGCTCAATAGCAGCTTTAAACTGGAGTATGTAATTGATGGAAAAAATCTGTATGCAAAAATCATAGGTATAGATAGACCTGATGTTTCAATGACATTTACGTTGCAATAATACTTTCTGTAACTGCGTCCTGTGATAATAGTGAATAGTGTTATCACAGGACGTTTGTATTAATACCGCAGCTCGATGGCGCTGAATGCATTCTATTCTGAGTTTTCCACATCGTGTTAATAACAATGTGGAAAAATTGCTTTTAAGCCCACCTGGATGACTCCGCCGCGAAAATGTTTCAAATTGCACTATGGCGGAATCGTTTTCTCCTCTGTCTGTTTCATTTCGACGCCTATCTAAGCGAAAAAGTGTCCAGTCTGTGCCATACAAATGGGCGACTTTTTCATTCTGAAGGGCAACTAACTCATTCTGACCTGAGAAAATGTTAAATTGCCGTCCGTCGAATTGGTTTCGACACAGGGCTAAATCGTTCAGATACTCGGGGAAATGTTAATGTCCGAGCGCGAAATCGAGCTTTCGGACTGCAATCTTACACTTTACTTTGCTATGGACGTCATGGCGTCGAAGTGATTTCCTCTGAAGTGATAGCCATCTTGATCGTCAAGGTATGAAGGTCGCTTAACAAGGAATTTGCCTCCAATTAAATGTAGTGCAATTTTTCTATAGCCATAATCTTTTACCGCTCCATCGGCCTCATTCACCGACTTTTTCCGAAGGTTAGTCTAAATGTAATAAAATCGCATGCTGAGTTGTTTTACTTTTGAATCAGAAACCATCATGAGCTATACCAACTTACAAATAAAAGATCGGATCTCTTGCTCATGATAGCTTCATTGCCAATAAGAGAAAAATTAAAGAATGAAAGTTGAAGGAAATGTTGCAACAAAATCAATATTCCTGCGACTACTAGAAAAGAGACAATAAAAAACTAACACTATAAAGTAGAAACGATTATGAAACCATCATGATTTATTCAATAAATAAGAAATGAATAAATCTGATAGCTTCATCACAACTAAAAACAATTATAACGATGAAAACTTTAGTAAAGACATTTGTAGCAGCCGCTTTGATCGCAGTATCAACATGTACGATGGCTGCAGGTAACCCTGGTAAAACGTTGAACCTATCCACCGCAGACTTGGCTATTGATAGCTATCTATCGGTGATGACAGAAGGTGTGTCGGGGGGTGTTGAGCACCTATTCGCTTCCGATTTCAGCCAAAAGATTCAAGGCGAAACTGGGCGTACCAATACGCGTTCAGAGGTAATTTCTTTTTTGAAAAAACAAAAAGGTGAAAAACTGAACTGTAGTACTAATACGGAGGTTCTGGAGGAATCCGAAAATTATATGGTGGCACGCATCACGATGAAATTCGAAACATTTACAAAAACCGATCTAGTTACTTTAATAAATGAAGCCGGAAGCTGGAAGGTCGCGAGTTCAGTAAACTCATATAAATAGCAACTGTTTAATTAAATTCATATGTTTATTTTTAGCCACGTCGTGATGATGTGGCTATTTTTTTGCTGTAAAATCTCGTCTGCAATCTTTTGAATGAATACCCAAATAATCCTATATCTTGGAGGAAATGGTTGGACTCTGAGAAGAGGAAGGGTTTGTCGCTTGTTGAGTTGTTAACACCGTTATTAACATCATGTGGAAAACTTAGTATTTTTAATTGTGGTTGTGTTGAATATAGGTAATGATTATTTAACCAATCAATTTCTAATTTACTCAAGAGATTTATTAAATTGCGCAGATATTAGGAATTATTATGAAATATTATCTGCATTTGCCAGTCAAACTTATTTGTTTTTTTCTATTCAACCTTTGTGGATTGAGTCTTTCAGCACAAATCGCCTTTACCACATATCATAAAAAAGATGGTGATGAAACAAAACAACAAGATTCGGCCTATTTTTTAAGGACAGTTCATGTGGATGCCAATGGCAAAGATAAAATTTATCGAATTGAGGAGTATTATATGCGCAACGACTCCATCAAACTCAACGGTATCAGTAAGAATGCACGTAACCCATTCCAATTTCAAGGTAAGAAATATGAATTCTATGAAAATGGTACGCTGAAGTGCTTAGAGAATTTTACCGATGAAGGAGAACTCGTGGATTCTGCATTTTACTTATATCCCAATAATAAGTTGAAAATGATGGTTTTTTATCCTAGTGAACTTTACAAAAAGAAGTTGCAGGTTAAAAAGCCGATCTACATTGTGTATTATGATTCTCTTCAAAACAAGACATTGGAACATGGAAATGGACGTATTCGTTTTAATGTAGAAGGAAAAGAGGAGTATGAAGAAGGTGAAATGGTTAATAATTTACGTGAGGGAGCATGGAAAGGAGGGGCCGGACAAGATTCCTTTGTAGAAAACTATAATCAGGATCGGTTACTATCAGGAATCTTAACAAAGAAGAATGGTGCTATTATTCAATATGATTCAACAACTTATAAAGTCAATCCGGAGTACCCGGGAGGCACATACAAGTTGATGACTTTTGTAGCCAGAAATTTTGACTACCCAAAAGAAGCAATGAAAAATGGTATAAGCGGTATTTTGGAGATAGATTTTGTCATTAATAAAGTTGGCCAGGTAGAGGATATTAAGGTCAAGCAGGACTTGGGTTTTGATACCGGGGAAGCAGGTATACGTGTCGTAAAAAAGCTTGGAAAATGGAAACCCGGAATGCGAAGGGGAGAGCCTGTGCGTGTTGGATATACGCTACCAATAAGGTTAAATTTAAGATAAAAATCAGAAATTCATTTAAAGCTGAAAAGCCTCCCAAATGAGGAGGCTTTCTTTGTTAAAGGTTCTTGTAGAACTATTTTTTCAGGCCCTCAGCACCTTGTATGATACCTTCAACCACCGTAGGGTCCTGCAAAGTAGATGTGTCACCTAAATTACTGATATCTCCCTCCGCAATCTTGCGTAGAATACGGCGCATGATCTTTCCGGAACGTGTCTTTGGAAGGTCATTGACAAACTGGATAATATCAGGTTTGGCAATAGGACCGATAATACGCGATACAGTCTCCATGATATCTTTCTTGGTCGCTTCTGCATCCGTGTGGTGATTGGCGATAACGTAAGCATAGATGCCTTGGCCTTTCACCGGATGTGGATAACCGACGATAGCAGATTCCACAACATCAGCATGCATATTAATAGCATTTTCTACTTCAGCAGTGCCGATGCGGTGACCAGATACATTCAACACATCGTCCACGCGACCTGTGATTTTGTAATATCCTTCTGGGCTACGGTAGCAACCATCACCGGTAAAGTACATGTCTTTATAGGTTGAGAAGTACGTTTGTCTACAACGATCGTGGT